>JAZQHO010000222.1:0-19565 GCA_045540635.1 Candidatus Limiplasma sp. | reverse complement strand
GCACTTTGGCACCGTTCATGGCCTTCCTGTGGTCGTTGAGGGCCGCCATGGCACGATCCACACAGTATTCGGGCATGCGGTCGTGTACCACCATGCTGCTTTCGATCATGGTGGTATGGAAGCCGTACTCGCGGGCCTTCCAGCTCAGGTAGTAGGGATCCAGCGGGATGAAGTGGCCGCCCAGACCGGGGCCGGGATAGAAGACCTGGGAGCCGTAGGGCTTGGACTTGGCAGCATCCACCACTTCCCAGACATTGATGCCCATCTTGTCGCACAGCATGGCCAGCTCGTTGATGAGGCCGATGTTCACGTTGCGGTAGGTGTTTTCGAGGATCTTTTCCATCTCGGCAACGGCGGGGCTGGATACCCGGTGTACGGGAGCCTCCAGAACAGCCTCGTAGAGGGTGGCGGCGATATCGGTGCATTCGGGGGTGATGCCGCCCACCACCTTGGGGGTGTTCTTGGTTTTGTAGATCAGGTTGCCGGGATCCACACGCTCGGGGGAGAAGGCCAGATAGAAGTCCACGCCGCACTTGAGCCCGGAGGATTCCAGAATGGGCTTGAGCAGCTCCTCGGTGGTGCCCGGGTAGGTGGTGGACTCCAGAACCACCAGCATATCCTTGTGCATATGGGGTAGGATGCTTTCGGTGGAGGACTTTACATAGCTGATGTCGGGCTGCTGGTGGGCATCCAGGGGGGTGGGCACGGCGATGCACACGCAGTCGCAGGAGGCTACGGAGGCAAAATCGGTGGTGGCACGGAGCAGGCCGCTCTTCACGATCTCTTCCAGATCGCTGTCCACCACATCGCCGATGTAGTTGTGGCCTTCGTTGACCATCTGTACCTTCTGGGGCTGCACATCAAAGCCGATCACGTGGAAACCGGCCTTGGCCTTTTCCACAGCCAGTGGCAGGCCTACATAACCCAGACCTACAACACCCAGCGTTACCTTGCGTTCGAGGATCCTTTGCTTCAGATCAGACATATCGCATAGCTCCTTTGCTTGCTTTTGTTGGAAGTAAGATTGAAAAGAACAGCGGGGTTTCAGTTTTCGGCGCTGCGGTGTTGGAAGGCAGCATAGGCTGCGTTGAGCAGCACCTTGCGCAAACGGTCGTTCTCTTCGCGGGAGGCGGGGGATTCGTGCCCGTTGCACAGAAGCGCCACAAAGAACCCGTCAGAGGGGTTCACTGCCACCAGCGAGCCGCTGGCGGGATCCTGCAGGCCGTAGCCGTCGCTGGGCCAGAGGTGTCCCAGATAGGGCTGGGAGCGCTTGGTGATGCGCAGGCTGTAGCTCCATGCGGCATTCATGCCGCGGGTGCGGTCGGTGGCGGCCAGATGCACCGAGCGCTGGGCAAGAAAGACCTCCTGCCCGTTGGCACCATCCGCTGCCAGCATGCTCACAAAGCGGGTCAGGTCGGCGATGGTGGTAAACAACCCTGCGTGCCCGGCGATGCCATGCAGGAAGCGGGCGTTGCCATCCAGCGGATACCCGGCGGAGGGCTGTGCGCTCTCGTCGGTGATCCGGGTGGGGGCGATGTTGTCTCCGCTGGGCAGGTAGCCGGTACCGGTCATGCCCAAAGGAAGGGTCACGTAGCGCTTCACGGCGGTATCCAGCGGCAGATCGAAGATCTTCTCCATCAGAAAGCCCAGCAGGATGTAGCCCATGGCGGACTGGCGTACCTTTGCGCCGGGCTGGTTCTCCAGCGGGTGGGCTAGCAGCGCACGCAGCGCATCGCCCGCACCGTGAGCCTCGTGCTCCAGCGAAAACGAAGCAGGCAGACCGGCGGTGTGGGTGAGGAGCTGCTCAAGGGTGATGTCGCGCTTGTCCTGCGGCGCATCCGGCAGGAAGCGGCTGATGGGATCGTCCGGAGAAATGAGGCCGTGCTCCATGGCCTTGAGCGCAAGGGGCATGGTGGCAAGCACCTCGGTAAGGGAACCCGCATCGTAGCGGGTGGCAGCGGTAACGGCTGCGGGGACGCTGGGGGTCAGGTGCCCGAAGGTTTTCTGGTACAGCACCCCGCCCCGCTGCCCGGCGGCAATGGCGCAGCCGGGAAAGCAGCCGTTCTCCATTGCATTGAGCAAAAGCTTATCTACAGCATTCCACATGGGCAAACCTCCTCAGTGGTGGCAAAGCCTGAAAAAATGCATACTGACACCTCTATCATTATACCACAACCGGCGCTTGCGGAAAAGGCTTTTCTTCACTCCGGGGTATGTGCTATACTAAGGCAAGTTATTACGATGGGGAGGTGCGCTTACATGGCGGCTTTTGTGGGAGATCCCGGTTCTTTTTTGTGGAACGCAACGGCTGTGCCCAACGCATTTTTCTGTGAATATATGCCCTCTGCGCCGGATGGCTATGTAAAGGTCTATCTCTATGGCCTCATGGCGGCCCGGGAGGGGCTGGGCGATACGGTGCGCATGGTGGAGGATCTGGCCATTGCGCTGGGCATGAGCACCGAGAGCGTGGAGCAGGCGCTGCGCTACTGGGAGCGCTGCCGCCTGATGGAGCGGGTTCGGGACAACCCGCCCCAGTACCGCTACCTGAGCGTGATCGAGGCCAGCCGCATGCATAGCCAGACCCAGCCGGATGAGCAGTACGAAGCCTTTGCGCAGGCGCTGTATTCTCTCTTTGGCGATAAGCGCAAGCTACACGGCGGTGAAACGGTGCTGGCCTACGAGTGGGTGGAGCAGATGGGGCTTAGCCCCGAGGTGGTGCTCATGCTCATCCGGCATATGATCTCCACCCGCGGGGTCAATTTCAGCTTCAAGGAAGCCCAGAAGATCGCCGGGGAAATGAGCAGCGAAAAGATCACCACGCTGGAGGCGGCAGAGATGATGTTCAGCCGCTCCGAGGGTGCATGGAAGGGTGCCAGGAAGGTGCTCAGCCGCCTTGGCAAGCGCCGCAACCCCAGCGAGGACGAGATCGACCTTTACCTGAAATGGACGGTGCAGTGGGGCTTTGCCCCCAAGGCTGTGGAGGCTGCCTGTGTGGAGACCACCAAGGGCGACCCCAGCTTTGCCTATCTGGACAAGATTCTGGAGGGCATCCACCAGCGCAGCGGCGGCACAGCCACCACTGCCGAAAAGGTGGAAAAGCTCTTGAAGGGCGAAAAGGACGAAACCGCCCGTGTGCGCGAAATGCTGGCTGCTTACGGCCTCAAGTCCCCTGTGGTGGACGAGGGCATGCGCCTTGTATACCGCGCCCTCTGCGAAACCGCCAGCCACGAGGTGGTGGTGCTGGCAGCCCGGCAGGTGGGTAAGCGCCGGGGTTCCCACTCTCTGGATCAGGTAGCCGATCTGGTGGAGGCGTGGAACACCCGCGGCCTGCGCACCGAGGGCGATGTGGAGAAGTATCTCAAGAGCGTTGCACAGCAGGACAAGACCCTGCGCGCCCTGTTTACCCTCATGGGCAAAGAAAAGACCCTCACCTGTTCGCAGGCCAACCGGGAACTGCTGCGCAAGTGGCAGGAGGATTGGCGGGTGAACGATACGCTTATCCAGCTGGCGGCGGTCTATGCCAAAAATGTGGAATACCCCATGCCCTATGTGGACAAGCTGCTCTCCGGCTGGCGTGAGAAGGATATCACCACCGTTGCCGAGGCCGAGGCAGAGCACGAGCAGTTTGTGGCAGCAGTCGCCCAGAAGCCCGCAGGCGGCAGTGCAAAGCCCGCAGGCAAGCAGGTGCTGGCGCAGCAGTACGGGCAGCGGGATTATGACCCCGACGAAGTGAACGACATGAGCGACGAAGATATTGAGGAGGCGAGCAAGCTGTGACGAGGGAACAGATCATTCTGGAACTCCAGCAGGAGTATGCAGCCCGGCGCGAGGAGAACATGCGCATTTATGAGCAGCGCCGCCGGGAAGCCTGCGAGAAGTGCCCGGGGCTGGAGCAGGTGCTGGATGCACGCCATGCCGCTGTTTTGCAGGGCGTGCGCACCAGCCTGATGAACCGCTTCAAAAAGCCCGGCGAGAACGCCGAGCTGCCCAATGCCATGGCACTGATGAACCAACGCATCGCCGGGCTGCTGGCAGCAGGCGGGCTTGCTGCCGATGCGCTGGAGCCGGTCTATACCTGCGCCGCCTGCAAGGACGAGGGCTATGTATACGACCCCTCCCGCCATATGTGCGCCTGCATGCGGCAGGAGCTGAACCGGCGTATGCTGGGCGAGCTGGGGCTTTTGGCAGCGGGCAACACCTTCGAAAACTTCGACGAGAGCCTTTTCAGCGACGAAGTGCCCGATGGGGATAAGCTGAGCCAACGGCAGCGCGCCGTGCTGGCACGCAACACCTGCATGGCCTATGCCGATGCCTATCCGGAGACCGCCACCCCCAACCTCCTGCTTTCCGGCAAGAGCGGGCTGGGCAAGACCTATTTACTTCACGCCATCGCCCACCGGCTGGTGGAGCGGGATGTGATGCCTGTCTACACCAGCGCCTACCACCTGCTGGAGGTGGCACGGCGGGCGTATTTCGAAAACGACAGCGAAAAGCTCTCCGAGATGATAAATGCCCCTATTCTGATCATCGATGATCTGGGCACCGAGCCCATGCTGCAGAATGTTACCATCGAGCAGCTGTTCAACCTGCTTAACGAGCGGCAGCTGAAGCGCCGCCATACCGTTATCTCCACCAACCTGACCATGGCGGAGTTCAAGCAGCGCTACACCGAGCGCATTGCCTCCCGCCTGCTGGACGAGACCAGCTGGCGCAGGCTGGTGCTCACCGGCGACGATGTGCGCAAGAAGCTCAAAAGGAGTAAGGCATGAATATCCAGATTTATGTAAACAAGAAAAATCCTGATGTGCTCAAGGCGGAACGGTTCTTCAAGGAGCGCCGCATCCCCTACCAGATGATGGATCTGAAAAAGCACAAGCTGGGCAAAAAGGAGCTGGAGGTCTTTGTGCGGGCAGCCGGCAGCGCCCGTGCACTGGTGGACAGGGAGGGCAAGAAGGCGCTGGAGCGCCCTGTGGCTCATATGACCACCGACAGCCTCATCATTGCCGAATTGCTGAATGATCCCTCTGCGCTGCGCAGCCCCATTGTGCGCAACGGTGCCAAGGCCACTGTGGGTGCAGATGAGGAGATGTGGAAGCAGTGGCTTGCGCAGGAATGACCTGCACCGCTCCGATCAACGCAGGGGAGCCGCCGGCTCCCCATGGAGGCAAACCGATGAATACCGCAGGACGAATCAAAGCGCTCACCCTTGCCGGTCGGATCATACTGGAAAACGGCGGCGAGACCTACCGGGCAGAGGATACCGTGGTACGCATGGCGCAGAGCATGGGGCTGGAAGAGCCGGATGCTTTCGGCGTGCCCAGCGGCCTGTTCATCTCCTTTACGGACGAAGGTGGGGAGCGGCGCACCAACGTATGCCGCACACGGGGCCGGGATACCGACCTGAACCGGGTGGACAGGGTCAATCAGCTGAGCAGGCAGCTGGCTGCCGGGCAGATCAGCGAGGAAAAGCTGCTGGAGGAGCTTGTGCTCCTGAGCCGCCCGGCAACGCTGTCCCGCTGGCATATGCCGCTGACTGCCGCCCTTACGGCGCTGGGCTTTGCCATTATGTTTGACGGCTCCCTGTGGGAAATGCTCCTGAGCGCCCTGTGCGCCGCCCTTACCCAGATGATCCCGTGGGTGCTGCCTCTTGAGCACAGCAACATGGCCAAGCTGGTGGTGGGCAGCGCCATTTCCACGCTGCTGCCCATGCTGTTTCATCATCTGACCGGCCTTGGGCTGGTGGATGCCATGGTCGCCGGTGCGCTGATGCCGCTGGTGCCCGGGCTCAGCATGACCAATGCGGTGCTGGATGTGGTGCGCGGGGATATGGTCTCCGGCACTGCCCACGCTGCCCGTGCCCTGCTGACGGCTGCGCTGGTGGCCGGCGGTGCGCTGGTGGGCACGGAGATCTTCAGTAGGATCGGAGGTGTGCTCTGATGCTGGAAGGACTGCTTCGCGCCATCATCTCCGGCTTTCTGGGCGCAGCGGGCTTCGGTGCGCTGCTGCAGGCACCCCGCAAGGGCATCCTGTGGGGCTCGGCGATCGGGGCTGTTGGCTATACCTCCTACTGGCTCATTTTCCATCTGACCGGGGCTGAGCTGCCCGCCATGTTTGTGGGTGCGCTGTTAGCGGCTGCTTTGGGGCAGATCGCCGCCCGGAAGCTGCATATGATCTCCACTGTTTTTGTTACCATTGCCATCCTGCCATTGGTGCCGGGCATCGGCCTCTATCGCTCCATGAGCGCACTTGGGCAGGGGCATATGCAGGAGGGCGCAAGACTGGCAGCCCATGCCATGAGCCTGATCCTGATGATCGTAATGGGCATGGGTCTTGGTTCGGCATTGTTTGCGATCCGCAGACCCGCAGCCACAAAGGAGGAAACGCCGTGACCTTCATCAAGAAGCAGGGCGGCTGGTCGGTACTGCTATGCAATGCCTCCATCCTGCTGTATGTGTTCTGGCTTCTCCTGCCCATGGTGCAGACCACCGGGCGCGCCGCCTGCGGTGTGCTGGCGGTGGGGCTGTTTGCATTGGGCGTGGGGCTGGATGGGGCTGTGTGGCACAGCCGGAAGGCGGCCCTTGCCACGCTGGCAAGAGTGGCCTGCGCCGCTTTGCTGCCTCTGGTGATGTTCTTTCTGGCGGGGCGGGGCGGCGGTGTGCTGCCTAGCTTCTTTGTGCAAAATGGGATGTTCTGGTTCCCGCTGGCCTTTGCCGGGTATGCCCGCCTGCGGGGCGACCGCCGCCTGTGGCGGGGGCTGAAAACGCTTCTGTTGTCGGTAACGGCCCTCACGCTGCTGACCACCATTTTCTGGCTGGTGGAGGGCATGTTCTTCCGGGGCGACCGGGTGTATGCTTACGCCCGGTCTCTGGGCAACGCCACCCCCGGCAACGAGGCCTATCTGAAGGAATTGATGCTGAAGAACATCGGAGGATACGATTTCGTCTACGCCATGGTGGCAGCCCTGCCGCTGAGCCTGCTGGGCATGCAACGCGCCCGGGGGCTGGCACGCTGGGGCTATACGGCTCTTGCCGCAGCGCAGCTGATCATGATCCTGCTCTCCCAATACACCTATGCCATGATCTATGCGGCGGTGGTGCTGGCGGTGGAGGTGACGGCTGCGCTGGTGCGGTTCCTCACCAAAGGCCGGGTGGGTATGGGCACATCGCTGCTGTTGGGGCTTGTGCCGCTGGTGCTGGTATGGCTTCTGCGCATGCCGCTGCTGGCATGGCTTACCGGGCTTTTCCGGGATGCGGGTCTGAACAGCTTTGCTTTTTCGCTGGAGCAGCTCACCATCGCCCTGCAGGGCGGCGCAACGGACAGCAACTCCCGCCTGAGCCACTATCTGGTGGCATGGGAGGGCTTTGCTGCCTCCCCGCTGATCGGCTCGGCAGCCTTTGGACGGCAGTTGTTCAGCCAGCACAGCGATGTGCTGGATCTGCTTTCCGGCGCAGGGGTTCTGGGTACTGCCGGGGTCTGCGGCCTCATCTGGCTGCTGGGCAGGGGCACCCTCAGGGGCATCCGGCAGAGCGAAAGCAAAGCCCAGTTGTGTGTGGTATGGCTGTGCGTGCTGGTAACGGCGCTGTTCGGTACTGTCTGCTACAGCCGGGATATTATGGCAGTGGCTGCGCTGGGCAGTCTGCTGGTGCTGGAGGGGGATACCCAACAGCCGGAGGCCTGCCCCCGCCACACGAAAGGAGAACAGGACAATGGATGAGATTCGTTTGATCGTGCCGGATGAGAGCTACCGGGAACAGATCTGGGAGTACCGTGCACGTTTTCAGGAAACCAAAGAGGACAGCGGCGGCTGCGGCAGCCTGCTGGACTGTGACAGCTTTGAAGAGTGGCTCCGGAACACCCGTTCAATGACCGATCCGGCCACCTGCCCGGAGGGGTATGTGCCCGCCGACTGCTATCTGGCGGTACGCACAGCGGATAACCGGGTGGTGGGCATGATCGATCTGCGCCACCACATCGACCATCCCATTCTCGGCACATGGGGCGGGCACATCGGCTATTCGGTGCATCCGGATGAGCGGCGCAAGGGCTATGCCACCCGCATGCTGGAAATGGATCTGGAAAACGCCCGCAAGCTGGGGCTTTCCCGTGTGATGGTCACATGCGATGATGGCAATATTGCCAGCGAAAAGACCATCCTCAAAAACGGCGGCGTGTACGAGAACACCGTGCCGGTGGAAGATCGCATGGTGAAGCGGTTCTGGATCGTTCTGTAACAAAAACAGGCTTCTCTCTGCAATGGCTTGCAGGGGGAAGCCTGTTTCTTTGGTATGGTTTCACTTTTTTCTGAGGGTAAGCACGAAGGCTTTGGTGTAGCCGTCTGTGCCCTTTTCAACGGTCAGACTGCCGCCGTGCTTCTCGGCGGTCAGTCTGGCAATGGCAAGACCCAAGCCGGAGCCGCCGCCGCTGCGGGAGGCATCGCCTCTGGCAAAGGGCTCAAACATGGTTTTGGCCGTCTCGGGATCAATGGGCTGACCGTTGTCGGCGATCCCGATGCGCACAGTATTGCCCTCAGCCGACAGACGGATCAGGATCTCTGCACCGCTTGCGTTGTGCTTGCATGCGTTTGCCACCAGATTGCTGATGGCGCGCTTCAGCTCCTTCCTGTCCGCATGGATCAAAAGTCCCTCTTCGGGTACATCAATGGTCAGCTCCATCTGTCGCTGCTCGAATGCATCGTAGTGCAGCGCAGCCAGCTCCCGCACCAGCGCACAGATGTCCAGTTCCTCCGGCGATAGCGTGTACCCCTCTGTATTCAGCTTGGCATAGGCGAACATGGTATCCAGCAGCTCATTCATATAGCTGCTTTTGTTGTAAATGATGCCGTAGATCTCCTGCTGCTCCTCCGGCTTTACCCGGCCATCCTTCAGGGCGGCAGCGAAGCCCTGCATCGAGGTCATGGGGGTCCGCAGGTCGTGGGCGATGCAGGAGTACAGCATGTTCCGCTCGTCAAGCCGGCGTTTGTTCTCCTTTTGAAATTCTCTGCCGATCAGCCATGAAAAAAGCCATGCGCTGCACACAAGGTTCAGAAGCGTGATGAGCAGGAAGAACACCACTGCCAGCTGCTGCGCTCTTTCGGCCTGCATCCGGCTTGTGAAGAACTCCAGAAGGGCTGTCAGCACATCCTCCATGATGATGAATCCCACAAAGCACACCAGAAAGTAGAGAACAAATTTTCTTTTGTATTTATTCATGCTTCTCCAATCTGTACCCAAGCCCCCGGATGGTCTTGATGGTACTGTCGCCTACCTTGTCCCGCAGGCGGCTGATAATGACCCGGATGGTGTTGTCATCCACCGGATGCTCTCTGCCCCATGCGTATTCAAAGATCTGTTCCTTGGTAAAGACCCGTCTGGGGTGTTTCATCATCAGCTCCAGCACCAGGAACTCGGCTTTGGTCAGCTCCTGCACAACCCCATCCCGGGTGATGGTGCATTCGTCGCGGTTTAAAACAAGGCTGCCAAGGGTGATGCACCGGGCTTCTCCGGCGGCTTGCGCTTTTGTCCGGCGCAGGTGCGCACGAACCTTCGCAGCCACCTCCAGCGGCTCAAAGGGCTTGGTGATGTAGTCATCCGCTCCCAGATCCATGCCAAAGACCCTGTCGGCCAGCTCACCTTTGGCAGAGATCACAAGCACGGGAATATACGCCCCCTTGCGGATCTCCCTGATGACCTCGTAGCCGTTCTTGCCGGGCATCATAATATCCACAAGGGCAAGGTCGATCTGCTCCCGGTGCAGGATCTCCAGCGCCTGCAGCCCGTCGCTTGCCTCAAATACGGTATTGTCGCCCGGCTCGATGTACATGCGCAGCAGCCGCACGATCTCTCTTTCGTCGTCTGCGATCAGGATATTTGCCATGGGGAGACACCTCGCTGCGTTTCGTAATGGTTGCGTTCTATTCCGTCATGGCCACAAAGGTGGCTTTGTCCTCATGGGTCACGCCGCCGTAGAGCAGCTGATTGTGCCGCCCCACCGCCAGCCAGTGGTCGATGGCCTGCCGGGCGGAGAGGGGCATGGGCAGGGAGGGCAGCTCCTCAAGGCCAAACCAGTGCAGCTGACCTTCGTCGGAGACGAGCCCCTGCTCGGCACCCGCCTGCAGCTCTGCAAAGAAGAAGTAGTTCTGCCGCACCTCGCCCTTGGTGTTGCGCAGCACGATGTAGCGCAGCTTCAGATCCGTAAGCTGTGCTTCGGTCAGTCCCAGCTCCTCACCCAGCTCCCGCAGCACGCAGGCACGGGGATCGTTCAGCTCGTCAGGCTCAAAATGCCCGCCTGCGGAGCCGACCCACACATTGTTGACCACACGCCCACCCTGCCGGTACAGCAGCAAAATGCGCCCCTTCTGGCAAAGATACACGGCAGTCATATGGCGCAGACGATCCGGGGCAGGGGAGAGGGACATGGCGGATACCTCCTTGCGGACTGAAAAGCTGGAAAAACGAAAACATCCCGCAAGTGAACTTGCGGGATGAAACTGGCAGCTCCAAGGGGAATCGAACCCCTGATTTCGCCTTGAGAGGGCGACGTCTTAACCGCTTGACCATGGAGCCATGCTGGCTGGGGAACTAGGATTCGAACCTAGACAATACGAGTCAGAGTCGTAGGTGCTGCCATTACACAATTCCCCATCAGCTGTGCACCTCATCGGTGCGAAAGCTATTATAGGACAAACCGGTGCCTGTGTCAAGCGGTTTTTGCAAAAAAATTCGGAATTTTTTGCAGGATGACCGCAAACCTTTGTAAAATCAGAACTTTTTCTTGCGGTGGCGGCGCTGCTGGGGCTTCTGGATGTCTGCGCTCTCGCCTTTCAGTTCGAAAAGCTGGTCGCGCAGCTTGGCGGCTTTTTCGAAATCCAGCTCCTTGGCAGCGGAGAGCATCTGATCCTCCACGCTCTTCATCAGGGCGGCAAGCTCCTCCTCGGTCATGGTATCGGGCGCACCGGCTGCCATGCTGTCGGTAATGCGCAGAAGCGCCTGCACCGTGCTCTTGACGCTCTGCGGCGTAATGCCGTGCAGCTCGTTGTACGCCTGCTGCAGGGCGCGGCGGCGCTCGGTCTCGTTCATGGCTTTTTCCATGCTTTCGGTCAACTGGTCGCCGTAGAGGATCACCCGCCCGTCCACGTTTCGGGCGGCACGGCCTATGGTCTGGATCAGCGTGGTCTCGCTGCGCAGGAAGCCCTCCTTGTCTGCATCCAGAATGGCTACAAGGCTTACCTCCGGCATATCCAGACCCTCGCGCAGCAGATTGATGCCCACCAGCACATCGTATTCGCCCAGCCGCAGATCCCGGATCAGCTTGGTACGCTCCATGGTCTGTATATCGCTGTGCAGATAGCGCACACGGATGCCCAGATTCTTCAGGTATTCGGTCAGGCTCTCCGCCATGCGCTTGGTGAGGGTTGTCACCAGCACACGCTCGCCTTTGGCGATGGTTTTGTTGATCTCGCCCACCAGATCGTCCACCTGCCCGGTGGCGGGGCGCAGGATCAGCTTGGGGTCCAGCAGACCCGTGGGGCGAATGATCTGCTCCACGGTGTTCTGGCTCATTTGCAGCTCATACTCGCCGGGAGTGGCGCTTACATAGATCACCTGATTGACCCGGCTGCGGAACTCATCGTATACCAGAGGGCGGTTGTCGTAGGCGGAGGGCAGACGGAAGCCGTACTCCACCAGACTCTTTTTGCGGGCATGGTCGCCATTGTACATGGCGCGTACCTGCGGGAGCGTTACATGGCTCTCGTCGATGAACAGGAGAAAATCCTTGGGGAAGTAATCCAGCAGACAGTAGGGGGCATCGCCGGGCTTGCGGCCGTCAAAGTAGCGGGAGTAGTTTTCGATGCCGGTGCAGAAGCCGATCTGCCGCAGCATTTCCAGATCGTAGCGGGTGCGCTGGCGCAGCCGGAGGGCATACAGCGGCTGCCCCTCGTCCTCCAGCTCCTTGACCCGTTTTTCCAGATCGGCCTCGATCTGGTCAAGGTTGGCATTCATTTTTTCCCTGTCCATGGCGTAGTGGGTGGCAGGGAATACCATGGCATGCTCCAGCGTGCTCAGCGCATTGCCGGTAACAACCTCGATCTCCCGGATGCGGTCGATCTCGTCGCCGAAAAACTCGATGCGCAGGCCATGCTCCCGCTCGTTGGCAGGAATGATCTCCAGCACATCCCCGTGCACCCGGAAGCTGCCGCGGCTGAAGTCGATATCATTGCGGGTATACTGGATCTCGATCAGCTTTTCGATCAGCTTGTCCCGGCTGATCTGCATGCCGGGGCGCATGCTCACCATCATGCCCTCGTACTCGCTGGGGTCGCCCATGGAGTAGATGCAGCTGACGCTGGCAACGATGATCACATCCTTGCGCTCGCGCACGGCGGCGGTGGCGCTGTGGCGCAGGCGGTCGATCTCCTCGTTGATGGAGGCATCCTTCTCGATGTAGGTATCGCTGGCGGCGATGTAGGCCTCGGGCTGGTAATAATCGTAGTAGCTGACGAAGTACTCCACCGCACTGTCCGGGAAGAAGGCCCGCAGCTCGCTGCACAGCTGGGCAGCCAGCGTCTTGTTGTGGGCCAGCACCAGCGTGGGCTTTTGGATGCGCTCGATAATGCTGGCCATGGTAAAGGTTTTGCCGCTGCCGGTAACGCCCAGCAAAACCTGATCCTTCAAGCCTGCCTTCACGCCGTTGGACAGCGCTTCGATCGCCGCGGGTTGGTCGCCTGCGGCGGGGTAGGGTGCTTTCAAAACAAATCTATCCATGGAAAAAGTCCTTTCCTGTGTCTCGTTTCTATTATAGCACGGCTTTGACTGTGCGCATAGTGCGCAGGTTGCGCATCTGTGCCAGTGGGAGCAGCATTCGCCTCTTTTCGCTGCTTTCTGCCATGGGAATGCTTGTGCCGCAGCGCAGCGCCGCAGCCCGAAAAACGGTGGCTATGCAGCCAACCTTTGCCCAAACCGCTGTACCAGCAGGCAAACGCCGCATTTGCGAATGGTTTCCACCGGGCATGCTTCGGCGGCTGCGGGGTCACAATGAGGGAGCGACAGGAGGGAACAAGCATGAAAAAACATGGAAAATATCGAACAGTACAGTGCTTCGCCGGGGTGATGCCGTTATGGCGACCTATCTGATCCGCCACAGTCCCAGACTCTCCGGCGAGGTGGAGGTGAGCACTGCCAAGAATGCGGTGCTGCCGCTGCTGGCTGCCGGTCTGCTGACGGAGGATCCTCTCATTATCAAAGAGGTACCGCACATCACCGATGTGGAAACGCTGCTGGGCATCCTGCGGGACTGCGGCGCAGAGGTGAAGCGCACCGGCAACGATGTATCCGTCTGTGCGCTGCAGCCTCAAAGCCCCAGCCACGATGAGCACATGCGCAAGCTCCGTGCCAGCATTCTGGTTTTGGGGCCGATCCTCACCCGCAGCGGCAGCGCCTGCGTGGGGCTGCCGGGCGGCTGCGCCATCGGACAGCGGCCTATCGACCTGCACCTGAAGGGTCTGCAGGCCATGGGGGCGCAGGTGCATCCCATCGGCGGCAGGCGGCAGCTGAGCGGACGGCTCACCGGCACCCGCATCTATCTGGATCTGCCCAGTGTGGGCGCTACCGAAAACCTGATGATGGCGGCTGCACTGGCAGACGGGCTGACCACGCTGGAGAATGCCGCCAAAGAGCCGGAGATCGTAGATCTGGCCAATTGTCTCAACCGTATGGGCGCATGCATCAACGGCGCAGGTACGGGAACCGTTACCATCATGGGGGTGGACAGGCTGCACGGCACCATCTACAAGCCCATTCCAGACAGGGTGGAGGCAGGCACGCTGCTGTGCGCTGCCGCTGTGACCGATGGCAGCGTACTGGTGCGGGGCGCCTGCGCGGAGCATCTGCGCTCGCTGTTGTTCAAGCTGGCAGAGACAGGCGTGGGGCTGCGGGAGACCCCGGCGGGCATCCGGGTAAACGGGCGTGCCATATCGCCCTTTGAGGTGCGTACCTTAGCCTATCCCGGCTTTCCTACGGACATGCAGGCTCCTATGACCGTGGTGGCTCTCAGCTGCCATGGCAGAAGCATGCTGCACGAAACGGTGTTTGAGAATCGTTTCATGCATGTAACGGAGTTGAACCGGCTGGGCGCACAGATCCGGGTGGAGGGTGGCATGGCCATCGTGGAGGGCGGTGCGCCGCTCCGGGGCGGCGTGGTGCGCTCCACCGATCTCCGGGCAGGAGCGGCGCTGATGCTGGCGGGGCTCATTGCGGGAGGAGAGACCGTACTCAACGACCCGGCAGGGCATATCGAGCGGGGGTATCAGGATCTGCCGGAGAAGCTGCGGGCGCTGGGCGCGGATATCGAAAAGGTGGAGGATATGGTGGGGGTGTAGCCGGATGCAGAAAAGCGGGGGAGCGTATTCCCTGCTTTTTGTATTGCAGCGCAGCCAGCGCCCCTTGCCTACTTACTTCGTTTTCTTGAAATACGGCTCCGGCACCAGCACATGCTCTTCCTGCGGGTTGATGCTGCCCAACGCCTCGTCCGCCAGCATCACGGCGCGGCGCACGGCAAAGTAGCCGTATTTCTCCCGGATCTCATCCAGTGCATGCTCCAGAAGATGCTGCCGTTGCCGCTGTGCATCCTCCGGCAGAAAGGAAAGCTGCAAATTGCCGTCTGTACGGCTCAGCCGGGATACGCCCACCCCCATGCTGCGCAGGGGCGCAAAGGAGCCTGCACCGCCGCCGGTGAGCCGGTAGGCGGCCTGAAACAGCTCTTGGCACAGGTTGGTGGGTACGGGCAGCGTGCATTGGCGGGAGGTTGTCACCAGATCGGTATCCCGCAGGTGCACCTCCAGCACCTGCGCTTGCAGCCCCTGCCTGCGCAGGCGCATCCCCACGCTCTCGCACAGGCCGTAGAGGGTGATGCGCAGGTCATCGTCACAGCACAGGTCATGGGCGGCGGTGATGGAGTTGCCCACGCTCTTGACCACCGTGGCCGCATCTGTGGCGATGACCCCGGAGGCATCGTTGCCGTGGGCGAAGCCGCTGAGCATCAGCCCGGTCTTGCCCAGCAGGCTGCGCAGGGTCTCCGGCTTGGCGGCGGTCAGCTGACCGATGGTGTAGATGCCGATGCTGTTGAGCTTGCGGGCGGTGGCTCTGCCGATGAACAGCAGCTCGCCCACCGGCAGGGGATCCAGCACCCGGGCACGGTTCTCTTCGCAGATCACGCTGACGGCATCGGGCTTCTTCAGGTCGCTGCCCAGCTTGGCAAAGATGCGGTTATCGCTTACACCGATACTGGCGGTCAGCCCGGTCTCCTCCCGGATGGTGTGGCGCAGATGGTTGGCGATGCGCACTCCCTCCCGGATGGTGGTTTTGGGGCCGGAGATATCCAGCCATGCCTCATCGGAGCCGAAGGGCTGCACATGGCTGGTGTAGCGGGAAAAGATGCCCCGCACGGTGTAGCTCATCCGCTGCACTTCCCGGCTGTCCACCCCTACGGTGATCAGTTGCGGGCACAGCTCCTTGGCCTGCCAGATGGCCTGCCCGGTCTTGATGCCCAGCTTCTTTGCCGGGTTGTTCTTCGCCAGAACGATGCCGTGGCGCTTCTCCGGGTCTCCGCACACAGCCACGGGTACCTCCATCAGCGCAGGCTTGTTCCGGCAGGAGACCGAGGCGAAAAAGTTGTTCAGGTCGGCATGCAGGATCACCCGGGGCACGGCTGTTCATCTCCGTTCACAATCTTTTCGAACAAGTGTTCCCTTATTATAAGAACATTTGTTCGAGATTGCAATGAACAGATATTGGGCGGGTTTGTACACCATTGCGGCGGCTGTGGCAGAGCGCCTTGCCATACCATGGCTTTCCGTGCTATACTCCGGTACAAAACAGACCGGAGGGGCAGTCTATGGTCACGCTCAGAAAGATCACGGCGGCGAATCTGTGGCAGATCGTTGCACTGGAGGTAGCACCGGAGCAGCGGAGTTTTGTTGCCAGCAACAACAACAGTA
Source organism: Candidatus Limiplasma sp. (assembly GCA_045540635.1). GTDB lineage: Bacteria > Bacillota > Clostridia > Christensenellales > Aristaeellaceae > Limiplasma. The sequence continues at coordinate 3,574 of JAZQHO010000222.1, read as the reverse complement.
TTCTGGAGGCTTATGCCGCCATCTCCGGCGGCGGTACGGCGCTGCCCTTCGGCGTGTATGCCGGGGATACGCCTGTGGGTTTTATCATGCTCAGCTACGGCTGCAAGGACTGGCCCGATGCCCCCGCTATCGCTCACGATAACTATTGCATCTGGCGGCTGATGATAGACCGGCGCTTTCAGGGACGGGGCTACGGCAGGGCTGCGCTGGAGGCGGCGCTGCGCTTCATCCGCACGCTGCCCTGCGGGCCTGCGGAATACTGCTGGCTCAGCTACGAGCCGGAAAATACCATGGCAAAAACACTCTACCATGCCTACGGCTTCCGGGAGACCGGCGATACGGACGGGGGAGAGCTAATCGCTGCCCTTCGGCTGTGATGCTTTGCGAAAATCCCGGTTTTGTGGTATGATGATCGTGAAAAGAAGGGAGCCGCTCGGCTGCCCGGATGATAAAAGTGAATGCGCACCCCGTTCTGCTCCCCGCACCGCCCGCTCTCTTGCGCATAGGATGAAAGGGCGGCGTTTGCGTGCGGCTCAGGCCGTATGCCATGGATCTGCGCCGCTTCGGAGTGTGAATGTGCCATGAAACGAGGCGATATCTATATGGCCCGGTTAGATCCCGTCATTGGCAGCGAGCAGGGCGGGTACAGGCCGGTGCTCATTGTGCAGAACGACCGCGGCAACCGTTATTCGCCAACGGTGATCGCCGTGCCCCTCACCAGCTCGGAGCGAAAAGGCAGGCTGCCCACCCATGTGCAGCTGCCGGGCGGCGACGGCGTGCTGCCGAAACCGTCGGTGGTGCTGTGCGAGCAGGTGCGCACACTGGAAAAAACAAGGTTGACCCGGTATATGGGCAGCCTTCCACAGGAAAAATTGAAGGAGGTGGAGGCGGCACTGTCCATATCGCTGGATATGAACGGTCAGCCTCCGGCCTGAGAAGTACACAAGGCAGGAGAGGAGAAACATGAGCAAACTGAACGGGATACTGAAGCGGGAAAAGATCATCGCATGGGTGCAGATCGTAGCCGGATGCCTGATCGGCGCACTGGCGTACCCGTGGTTTCTGGTGCCCAACCATATTGCACCCGGCGGGCTGACGGGTCTGGCAACGGTGCTCAACTATCTGTTCGGGCTTCCGGTGGGTACCACCAGTCTGGTGATGAACATCCCGCTGTTCCTGCTGGGGCTCAGAGCCATGGGCGGCATGTTTGCAGTGCGCTCGCTGGTGGCCACGCTGCTGTTTTCTCTGTTCATTGATATACTGCCCCTGCCATGCCTTACGCAGGATCCGATGCTGGCATCGGTGTTCGGCGGGGCGCTGCTGGGGGTCGGCATCGGACTTATTCTGCGGGCGGGTGCCACCACCGGCGGCACCGATATGGCTGCCCGTATGGTGCATAAGCTGATCCCACACCTGACGGTGGGCATGATCCTCTTTGCCATCGACGGCGTCGTGGTGGTGCTGGCGGGCATCTATATCCACATTGAGCATGCGCTGTATGCGTTCATCAGCATCTTTGTTTCGTCGCAAGCCATCAATCTGGTGGTGGACGGCTTGACCACCGAAAAAGCCTGCTATGTGATCACCACGGCGACGGATCAGGTACGCAGGGAGGTCATGTCGGAACTGAACCGGGGTGTTACGCTGCTCAGTGCAAAGGGCGGCTACAGCGGCGAGGAGCGTCCGCTGCTGCTGTGTGTGGTCAGCGCGCAGGAGGTGGCGCGCCTCAAGCTGATCGTACGCCGTGCGGATGAAAAAGCCTTTGTTTTTATCAGCGACGCCCATGAGGTGCTGGGCGAAGGCTTCCGCCAGCTGAAGGAGGAATAAGCACAGAGGAAACGGAGCTGTTGCAGCAGGGTGCTGCAACAGCTCCGTTTTTGTGTATCATCCTCAGTCGCCAAAGCGCATCGGCGGCTCCAGCAGTGCGGTCTGCATAAAGCCCACACTCCCGTTGACCGATACATGGCACCAGCCCTCACCTACGCCCAGCACCTGTACCTGAGTGCCGCTTGGATAGGTGGCATAGACGGGGGAAGCAGGGGCAGCAGTCTCGGTCAGCGGGGCTTCCTGCCCGGCGGTGATGCGGATCGTTGCCATAGGCAGCTGCTCCGCCGCATGAGCGATGGAGGCATCAAAATCTAGATAAGTTCCGTCCATGTAGCCCTCCAGATGCCCGATCCGCACCCGGAACCAGTGGTTATCAACCGCCTCCAGCACCGCCACAGGGCAACCGTTGTAGTATTTGCCCAACGATCCGGCGCTGGGGGAGGCCTTCCGGCGCAGATTCAGCCGGTCGGCAGGGTCGGGGTTGTGCACCACCGCCACGGTGATCACGCTGGTTTCGGGAGCGCTGCTCTGTGCAGGCTTGAGGCAGCCCGGCTCGGCGGGTACGAAGCCGATATCCGAACCGGCGCGGATATGCCACCACTTTTCGGAGAAGCCCAGCAGAACAACGGGCTCGCCTGCGCCATGCATGCGGTATTCGCTGTGCAGATCGGGGTTCAGGTAGACCTCCCACGCGCTGGAGGTGGACAGGTAGGCGGGCATGGCGGGGGCAGCGATCCGGTCAAAGGCCAGATACCGCCCGTCCATGTAGCCCTCCAGTGTGCCGATGCGCACATGGTACCAGTTGCTGCCGCCATCGGTGGGGCCCAGCACGGTGACGCTGCAGCCGTTGTAGTATTTACCGAGGGAGGGGCTTTCCGCACCGGGCTGCAGCCGCAGGTGCAGCCGATCCTCCGGGTTGGGGTTGCTGACTGTTGCCAGCAGATAGCCATCGCTGCTCACGCCGCTTACCTGCTCAAAGGCTCGGCTGCCGGCAGGCACAAAGCCGGTCTCATCGCCGATACGGACATGCCACCACTGCCGGGAAAAGCCCATCAGCGTGACCTTTTTGCCTGCCCCGTGCATGGTGTGGCCGCTGCTGCGGTCCGGCTTTTCGTACAGCTCCCATGCGCTGGAAAGAGAACGGTAGACGGGCATGGCGCTTGCCACCATTTCGCCGGTCAGGTATTTGCGCATCATGTAGCCCTCCAGCGTACCGATGCGCACCGTTGCCCATTCCCCGGCTTCGGAAAGGATCTCCACAGCGGTGCCGTTGTAGTAGCGCCCCAGCGAGAGGGCGTGCTGATCCGCTGCCTGCCGCAGATTCAGCCGGTCAGCAGGGTCGGGGTTGTGCACATAGGCAACTCTGCTGTTTTCCGCCAGCGCTGCGCAGGCAGAAAACAGACAGCACAGCGCCAGACAAAGCGCAAGGATGCTCTTGGTATTTTTCATGGTCATGCCCTCCCTGTCAAGGTTGATCTCTGACCATAAAACGAAATACCAATTCATTCCATTCCCTGTGGCGGCGGTGTTTACAAGTATCAAAAAATCTCCGCAGGCCGTTGCCTGCGGAGAGGAATGTGGGATCAATCCCTGTAGCCGTTGGGGTTGTTGCTTTGCCAGCGCCAGCTGTCGCGGCACATATCGTCCAGCGTCTTTTCAGCCTGCCAGCCCAGCAGGGTCTTGGCCTTGGTGGGGTCGGCATAGTAGCTGTCCATATCGCCGGAACGGCGGGGGGCGATCACATAGG
>JAZQHO010000221.1:0-4800 GCA_045540635.1 Candidatus Limiplasma sp. | reverse complement strand
TCCTTCATCAGGGTAAAGCTGGCGGCTTCGGCAGGGGCGGGGGCATCGTCGTCGGGGATGAAGTCGCCCAGATGGCTGGCCTCCTCCTCGCCGGTGGGGGTCTCCAGAGACACAGGCTCCTGCGCGATCTTGATGATCTCGCGCACCTTGCCCTCGGAGATGTTCATCACCTTGGCAATCTCGTCGGGAGTGGGCTCGCGGCCGTACTCCTGCAAAAGCTGGCGGGAGATGCGGATGAGCTTGTTGATGGTCTCGACCATATGCACGGGGATGCGGATGGTGCGGGCCTGATCGGCGATAGCACGGGTGATGGCCTGACGGATCCACCAAGTGGCATAAGTGGAGAACTTATAGCCCTTGCGGTAGTCGAACTTGTCCACCGCCTTGATCAGACCCAGATTGCCCTCCTGGATCAGATCGAGGAAGAGCATGCCGCGGCCCACATAGCGCTTGGCGATGGAGACCACCAGACGCAGATTGGCTTCGGTAAGCTTCTGCTTGGCATCCTCGTCGCCCTCTTCCATGCGCTTGGCGATCTCGATCTCCTCGTCGGCGGTGAGCAGGGGCACCTTGCCGATCTCCTTGAGATACATGCGGACGGGGTCGTCCACACTGATGCCCTCCGGCACGCTCAGGTCGATCTGCTCGGGCTCTACCAGCTCCTCGACGGGCACGGGGTCAAACTCGTTGACCACATCGATGCCCAGCCGCTCCAGGGTCTCGTAGACCTTGTTCATGGCATCGGCATCGATCTCCAGCTCCATCAGCTGGTTTGCCACCTCGTCCTTGGTGATGGTGCCCTTCTGCTTGGCATCTTCGTATAGTTCGTTGAGCTTCAGCTTGATCGCTTCCTGCGACTGATTTGCACTCAACCGTCTCACTCCTTTTATCGTACACGGGGGGGTTACATCAATTCCATCAGTTGGTTGGTCAGAAGGAAGGCGCGCTGGGTCTCTTTGGCGCGTTCCTCCTCGGGCAGTGTGGGCAGCGAGGCCTGCACCCTGTCCAGCTCGGCTTCCAGTCGCCGGCGGCGCAGCACCTTCAGGCAATCGCTTGCCATCTTGCGCAGCCCCTCGTCATCCAGCCGGGTGTCGATGGACAGAATATCACTGAGCGTTGCACGGCTCTGGTCGTCGGGCTGCTGCTCCATGAGGGCGGCGGGGCTTTGCCCGCCCAGCAGCGCTTCGCACAGGCTGCGCAGGTGCTCATCCTCAAACTCTTGGGGGGTAACGATGTCTTTGGGCAGGCGCCCGGTGGCAAGCACCGCCAGCAGGGTGTGGGCTGCATGGTCCACCTCCGGGGCTTGCTTTACCTTACGGGAAAAGGCTTCCCGTACAGGCGCTGCGGTATGCTGCTGGGCAGCGGGCCGGAGGCCGATCTGCTCCATGAGCACGTTTTTGTCGATGCCTGTTTCCAGCGCCAGCCGCTTCAGGTGGCTGTCCAGCTCCACAGGCTCGCGCACTTTGCGCAGGATGGCTGCGCAGGCTTTGGCATACTGCACCCGGCCCTCTTCGGTGGACATGTCGTACTTGTCCTTCTCGCGCTGCATGCGGTATTCCACCGCCGAAACGGGCTTTAGCTGATGGAAGGCCTCTATGCCCTCCTGACGGATAAACTCGTCCGGGTCAAGCCCATGGGGGAAAACCAGCACGCGGGCAGGTACGTTTGCCTCCTCCAGTACGTCCAGGCCGCGCAGAATGGCATTTTGCCCTGCGCTGTCGCCATCGTAGGCCAGAAGCACCTGCGGTGCAAAGCGGTTGAGCAGGCGTGCCTGCTCCGGGGTAAGGGCGGTACCGAGGGTGGCGGCAACGCCTTCTATATCATACTGGCTCAGAGCGACCACATCCATGTACCCCTCCACCAGAATCACCCGTTTCAGGCCGCGTGCCTTGCGCAGCAGGTTGGCTGCAAACACGCCTAAACGCTTGTTGAACGCAGGGGTGTCGGAGGTGTTGAGGTACTTGGGCTTGGCATCGCCCATGGCTCGGCCGCCAAAGCCGAGCACATTGCCGTATGCGTCGATGATGGGGAACATGGCCCGGTTGCGGAACATGTCGAAGCTGCGCCCTTCCCGGGTGAGCATAAGACCGGCCTCATGCAGCTCCTTTTCGGTAAAGCCTTCTTCCATAAGCGCCTTGCATACGGCGGGGCGCTCCGGTGCGGCACCGATGCCGAAGCGGCGGATCACCGCATCGCTCAGGCCGCGGCCTTTGAGGTAGCTGAGAATGGTCTGCCCCTCCGGCTGCCACAGGTGCTGGTGGTACAGCCGCGCGGCGGCCTTGTTGGCAAGAAAGATGCGCTCCTTGAGCGATCTGCGCTGCTCCCAGGCGGGGTCGTGCTGCATCTCCGGCAGGGGCATGTGCAGCTGTTCTGCAAGGTGGGTCACTGCTTCCTGAAAGGAAAGGTGCTCCATCTCCATCACAAACTGGATCACGCTGCCGCCGGCCTTGCAGCCGAAGCAGTGGTAAAGCTGCTTTTGTTCATCTACATGGAAGGATGGTGACTTTTCGTTGTGAAACGGGCACAGACCTACGTATCTATGCCCGTTCTTCTTTAGCGTTACATACGAACCGATGACGGATACGATATCGGCCCGCGCACGAAGCTCATCCAGCCATTGGGAAGGGAATCTTCCGGCCATGGTGTGTTTCACCCACTCCTTAAACATTCGCCGCGGCTGGTTACATTCCTGCCGGTAAAGTAACAAAATGCGACAATCTGTTATAAACTTCCAAAGGCACCGGGGGTGTAGACCTCGGTAAAGCGGTCTATGGCGTAACGGTCCGTCATGCAGGCAACAAAATCGCATACGGCACGCTCTGCGCCCTCGGTGTAGCAGATCTCCAGATATTCGGCAGGCAGCTGCTCCGGGTGGCGGGTATAATGGTCGAAGAGGGCATCCACCACATAATCGCACTTTTCCTCCTCGCGGGCGCGCCAGCTGTCGTGGTATACATTGGCAAACAGGAAGGCACGCAGCTCATCGCTGGCCTCCTCCACTTCGTCGCTCATGCGCAGGTAGGGCTTGTCTTTGCTGGTGCGTACGATGTCGGCGATCATGGTGTTGATGCGCTCGCCGTGGGTCTGCCCCAGCACCGACAGGCAGCTGCGGGGCAGCTCAAAGGGCTTGAGGATGCCGCCACGGATGGCATCGTCGATGTCGTGGTTGATGTAGGCGATGCGGTCGGCACGGCGCACGCACCAGCCTTCAAGAGTGGCGGGCTCATTCTTGCCGGAATGGGTGCATATGCCGTCCAGCGTTTCGTGGCAGAGGTTGAGGCCTTTGCCCTCGTTTTCCAGCCGGACAGCCACCCTGAGGCTCTGCTCGTTGTGACGGAAACCGCCGGCTACACGCCTGTCCAGCGTGCGCTCGCCGATGTGTCCGAAGGGGGTGTGCCCCAGATCGTGCCCCAGGGCGATGGCTTCGGTAAGGTCTTCGTTCAGGCGCAGGGAACGGGCGATGGTACGGGCAACCTGCGCCACCTCCAGCGTGTGGGTGAGGCGGGTGCGGTAGTGGTCGCCCTTGGGGGAGAGAAAGACCTGCGTTTTGAATTTGAGCCGCCGGAAACTCTTGCAGTGAATAATGCGATCCCTGTCCCGCTGGAAGCAGGTGCGCAGCTCGCAGGGGGCAATGTCCTTTACGCGGCCCTTGGAATGCATGCTCAGCGCTGCAAAGGGGGAAAGGCGTTTCTTCTCCTCCTGCTCCTGTTCTTCGCGGAATGTCAAGCTGCTCACCTCCGTGCTTCCTTATTTTATAGGGGATATGTTGTTTATTACGTTGCCAGCAGCCCGAATTCCTGCTTTTTTGCGGAAAAACCCACGGGGTTTTCGGCGGTGCTTTTCAACCCGGACGGAAATATGGTATACTATCCTTGCGTTCCTGTGCCCGCAGTGCAAGAGCGCAACCAAAGCAAACACAGCATTTTGGAGGCTTTATGGCATATCAGGCTTTGTACCGCCGCTGGCGGCCCACAACGTTTTCGCAGGTGCTGGGGCAGACCGCTGCCGTCAAGGCGCTGCGTAACCAGATCGAGGCGGGGCGCATCGCTCACGCCTATTTGTTCTGCGGCTGCCGTGGTACCGGCAAGACTACCATGGCCAAGCTGATGAGCCGGGCTATCAACTGCCAAAACCCCGCCGACGGCGATCCCTGTGGCGAGTGCGAGGTGTGCCGCGCCATTATGAGCGAGACCACCATGGATGTGGTGGAGCTGGACGCTGCCAGCAACAACAGCGTGGATAATGTGCGCGAGCTCTTGGAGCAGGTGCGCTATCCGGCGCAGCTGGGCCGCTACAAGGTATATATCATCGACGAGGTGCACATGCTCTCCACTGCCGCCTTCAATGCGCTGCTGAAAACGCTGGAGGAGCCGCCGGAGCATGTGGTGTTCATACTGGCCACCACAGAGCCCCAGAAGCTGCCAGCCACCATCCTTTCCCGTGTGCAGCGGTACGATTTCGGGCGCATCCCCACGGCGCTGATGGTGGAGCGTATGCAGCTGGCGCTGGCGGAGATGAGCATCACCGCCGAGGAGGAAGCCCTCCAGATGGTGGCCCGTGCCGCCGAAGGCGCTATGCGTGATGCCTTCAGTATTCTGGATATGTGCGTTGCCGGTGCGGAGGCGGGCAGCATCACCGCCGCTCAGGTGCGGGATGTGCTTGGCACCACCGATAAAGACTTCCTCTTCGCCTACGCCGATGTGCTGGCTGCCTACGATGCAGGCGGCGTGATGCGCAAGGTGGATGAGCTGATGCGCTCCGGCAGGGAGCCGCAGGTATTCCTCAGGGAGATGGCCGGCC
>JAZQHO010000220.1:0-3384 GCA_045540635.1 Candidatus Limiplasma sp. | reverse complement strand
GAATAACATCATACTCACCCAGACGGAGAGCTTGACCATGAACAACCGTCCCGCTGACCCCAGAACAGCACGTAATAAAAATGTGTTGATCATTGGTGGTAGTGGCTCTGGTAAAACCCGGTTCTGGCTCAAACCAAACCTGATGCAATGCACATCGGAAAAGTATCCTGTCAGTTTTGTCGTGACGGATCCCAAGGGCAGTATCGTAACCGAATGCGGTAAGATGCTGCTCCACTTTGGATATCGGCTGAAGATTCTGAACACCATCAACTTCAAGAAAAGCATGCACTACAACCCCTTTGCCTACATACGCAGCGAAAAGGATATCCTGAAGCTGGTTACGACGCTGATCGCCAATACCAAAGGTGACGGTAAGTCGGGCGACGACTTCTGGGTCAAAGCTGAAACGCTCTTGTACACTGCATTGATTGGCTACATCCACTATGAGGCTTCCGAAGCAGAACAGAACTTCTCCACGCTCATTGACATGTTGAACGCAATGGATACCAGGGAGGACGATGAGGACTACCAGAATCCTGTTGACATCATGTTTGAGCGTCTGAAGCAGAAGAACCCGCAGCATTTTGCCGTGCGGCAATACGCCAAGTATAAGCTCGCAGCCGGCAAAACCGCTAAGAGTATTCTGATCTCCTGCGGAGCCCGTCTTGCGCCGTTTGACATTCAGGAACTCCGTGACCTTACAGCTTATGACGAGCTGGGGCTGGATACCTTGGGTGATCGTAAAACGGCGCTTTTCATTATCATCTCGGATACCGACGATACCTTCAACTTTCTCGTCAGCATGTGCTACACGCAGCTATTCAATCTGCTTTGTGAAAAAGCGGATGATGTATATGGCGGCAGGTTGCCGGTTCATGTCCGCTGCTTGATCGACGAATGTGCGAACATCGGGCAAATCCCCAAGCTGGAAAAGCTGGTAGCAACCATCCGCAGCCGTGAAATCTCCGCTTGCCTGATCCTGCAGGCACAGTCACAGCTCAAGGCTTTGTACAAAGACAACAGCGACACCATCATTGGCAACATGGACAGTGTGCTGTTTCTCGGCGGCAAAGAGCGTTCAACGCTCAAGGAATTGGAGGAAACGCTGGGCAAAGAGACGATTGATACGTACAACACAGGTGAAAGCCGTGGGCGGGAAACCTCCCACAGCCTGAATTATCAAAAACTCGGCAAATCTCTGATGTCCATGGATGAGCTGGCGGTGATGGACGGACGCAAGTGCATTTTGCAGCTGCGAGGTGTCAGACCTTTCTTCTCGGACAAGTTTGACATTACCCAACATCCCAACTACCGCTTCACATCAGACGCCGATCCCCGGAACGCTTTCAACATCGAAAAGTATCTCTCCGCCCGTCTCAAGCTGCGCCCGGATGAGGCGTATGCCGTGTACGAAGTGGACGTCAATGAAGAAATGGAGGAACAAGAAAATGACTCAGATCAATGAAAAAGTTCAGGCAATCATGGAACAGGTTCAGAAAGACAGCTCCAATGTGGTGGATCCCCAGGTTATCCAGCTTGTGAATCAGCTGAAGGAAGCTGTGGCTCTCAGCCAGCTGAAAGCTCAGATGCATATGGAGGAAAGTGAAGAGATCGAGGAAATGCTGGAACATGAGCATTCCAAGGGAATCGCCATGAACATGCACACCCTTGCTGTAATCATGGATATGTACAACGATGAGATCATCAGCGAAGAACAGGCTTACATGTTGATTACCGATATTGTCGAAGGCTGGGGGTATTGTTAATTGATTCTCCCATGCCGTGCGCGTCCTCCTCCCACAACTGAATATTTTCACCTGCTGCCGGGGGCGGCCATTTCTACTCTGTTTTGAAATGGTCGCCCCCTTTTTCTTTTCCCCTCACAACAAAAAAAGATTGAAAAATGGAGGTAACAAATATGGCTTTCTTCACTTCTGCGGTTTCTACCCTGTCCACCCTCGTTATCGCGCTCGGTGCTGGCCTTGGCGTCTGGGGCGTTGTGAACCTTCTGGAGGGCTATGGTAACGACAACCCCGGCAGCAAGAGTCAGGGCATGAAGCAATTCATGGCCGGGGCGGGTGTCGCCATCGTGGGTGCTGTCCTCGTTCCCATGCTGTCCAGCCTCTTCGGTTGATCGGCTCTCCGGGGCTTCCTTCGGGAAGCCCCGGATAACCCCGAAAGGAGGCGAAATCTGATTGGAATTCCTATGGAATAAGCTGACGGAATGGCTCAAGGAGATGCTGGTCGGCGGCATCATGAGCAATCTGACCGGGCTTTTTGACAGCATCAACGACCAGGTGGCAGATATCGCCGGAACCGTTGGAGCTACTCCGCAAGGCTGGAATGGCAGCGTCTTTGGGATGGTGCAATCCCTTTCCCAGAATGTTGTGGTTCCCATTGCCGGTATCCTGCTCGCCATAGTGATGGCGATGGAGCTGATCCAGATGATCGTTGACCGAAACAACCTCAACGATTTCGATGTCAGCCAGATTTACAAGTGGGTCATCAAAAGCTTTATCGCCGTTGTGCTTGTCACCAGCACATGGGACATCGTGATGGGTATTTTCGACTTGTCACAGGCCGTCGTGAACAATGCAGCCGGGGTCATCATATCCGACACCGCCCTCGATCTGAGCAGTGTCATCACGGATATGGAAGCAAGGCTCATGGCTATGGAGATCGGACCTCTGTTCAGCTTGTGGATTCAGTCCGCGCTGATCGGCATCCTGTCTTGGATATTGACGATCTGCATCTTCATTATTGTTTATGGCCGCATGATCGAGATTTACCTTGTCACATCCATCGCTCCGATTCCCATGGCAACGCTGGGCAACCGTGAATGGTCGCAGATGGGTCAGAACTACCTGCGAAGCCTGTTTGCCTTGGGTTTCCAGGCATTCCTCATCATTGTCTGCGTAGCGGTTTATGCGGTGCTGGTGCAGAGTATTGCGACGGAAGCCGATGTCATCAAGGCCATCTGGACTTGTATTGGCTATACTGTGCTGCTGTGCTTCACCCTGTTCAAAACCAGTTCGCTCAGCAAGAGCATCTTCAACGCCCACTAATCACAGGAGGTATCTATGGCGCACTCTGCCTATGTCCCCATTTCAAAAGATCTGTCGCAGGTCAAAACCAAGGTTATGTTTAACCTGACTGCGCGGCAGCTGATTTGCTTTGGCAGCGGAATCCTCGTTGGATTGCCGCTGTTTTTCTTACTCAACAACGTCCTGCCCAGCAGCGCAGCCGTGATCGTCATGATCTGCGTCGTGATGCCGTTCTTCTTCTTCGGCATGTATGAGCGCAATGGCCAGCCGCTGGAAAAGGTGTTGCACTACTACATTCAAAGCCGATTCATCCGTCCGAAGAAGCGACCCTACAAAACTG
>JAZQHO010000219.1:0-15851 GCA_045540635.1 Candidatus Limiplasma sp. | reverse complement strand
GGTGTACAAGCATATCGTATACGACGGCAAGCGTGCCCGCCGGGTGCTGGATGCCATCGCTTCGCCCAATCTGCAGATCATTCTGGATCCCGTCAATCTGCTGCATCCGGATAACCTGGCCCGCCGCGATGAGGTGATCGGCGAAGCCATCGAACTTTTGGGCCGGGATATCGCCGTCATCCACATCAAGGATTATAGGAACAACGGTACCGATAACATGCCCTGCATGGCTGCGGGGTTGGGCGAGATGGATTACAGTGCCGTGCTGCGCTTTGCCAAGCTGAAAAAACCCCATATCGATATGACCTTCGAGGAAACCAAGCCCGAGAACGCTCAGGCAGCCCGCGAGCACATCCAGCGCATGCTGGATGCCATCGGGTAAGGAGCGCTGCTATGGAGCTGCAAACGCCGCAAGGGATACTGTATTATCAGGTGTCCGGGCAGGGACAGCCGCTGCTGCTGATCCACGGCAATGGCGAGGATCACCGTATTTTTGATGCAGCCATTCCGCTGCTGAGCAGCCACTTCCGTGTCTACGCCCTCGACAGCAGGGGCCATGGGCAGAGCTTTCCGGTCAGCGAATACCACTATTCCGATATGGCGGAGGATATCCGCTGCTTTATTGAAATGCTGGGGCTGGAGAAACCACTGCTCTGCGGTTTCAGCGATGGTGGCATCCTCGGGCTGCTGCTGGCCTCCCGCTACCCGACGCTGCTGGGCGGTGTGGTGGCCTGCGGGGTCAACACCCGCCCGGAGGGCATCAAAGCGGGTTGGCTGCTGCTGTTCCGCGTGATGTATCTGTTCAACCGCACGCCGCTGTTCCGTCTGATGCTCACGGAGCCGGATATCACCCCGGAGCAGCTCAAAAGGATCACCTGCCCGGTGCTGATCACCGGCGGCAGCCGGGATATGATCAGCCGGGAACACCTTGAGAAAACAGCTGCAGCCATTCCCGGCGCAAAACTGGAGATCCTGCCCGGGGAGACCCACAGCAGCTATATCGTTGGCAGCGAAAAGTTCGCACGGCTGGTACTGACGTTTTTTGGCAAAGCGTAACAACCACAATAAGCAAAGGAACGGAATGCGCACATTCCGTTCCTTTCTTTTTGTTTACCTGAGCGGTACATGGATGGCGGTATCCCAATCCAGTACGCCATTGTTACCGGTCATCCATACCAGATACACGCCGCGGGGCAGGGGGCCGGCGGTGGCGCCGAAGGAGGCTTCCAGCCAGAAACCGCTGAGAAGATCGCTCTCCGCCTTGTAGCGACTGCCGCCGTTTGTGGTGCGGATCCCCAGCGACTGTTCGATGCTGTTGCCGCCCTTTACCTGTTCGTATACCTCCTCCGGGAAGGCATAGAAGAAGGTAAAGTCCTGCGGAAGCTTCTCTGCCGCCGCTTCCGGCTCAGGGATCACGATGGAGCCGGTCAGCTGTCCGTTGGTGTTCTTCAGACTGAAATGCTCCACCTCCAAAGCGAACAGGTCGTTTGCATATACACCGGGCTGCGCCGATACTTCGCTCAGGGCGGGAGCTTTCATTTGAATGGGGAATACAGCTTCCACCGACGCCACCTTTTCCAGCACGGAGGGATCCGAAGCCGCCTGCGCCAGCTGTACCAGATCGCTTTCCCGCTCCACCGCAAGGGTATTCGGGGCAAGCAGACTGGTGTTCAGGTTTTCGCCGGGGGCCAGATAGATGGGTTTGCAGCGGGGACGGTACACCTCCACACGGATGGAGAAGGTGGCATCCTCTGCTGTCGGCAAAGGCAGCGTTGTGGAAAGGGGCGGTGCTTTCCTCTCTGCGGCAGAATCGGCTAGCAACCCTGTGTAGGTGGCAAATACGTGGGTCTGCGTGCGCAGCGGCATGCCCTCCAGCTCGCCGCCCAGCACCTGACCGATGGTGCCGTAGGGGAAAAGAGCGGTTTCGTATACGAGGGGCATACCGTTCAGCTCGGCATGGTCAACGGTGTAGATCAGCAGGTCGTCTGTGGGGTTCTCCACCGTAAGACCTACAGAAAGATAGTTGCCGTCAAAAAGAGTCTCTGTAAGGGTTACATCCAGCAGCTCCGTGCTATGGCTCAGGCCGGGGGCTGTCACCAGCTGCGCCACTTCGTCGGGAACGGCATCGTTGTCGCTGCGGAACAGCCAGCCCAACATATCGGTATGGAGCAGTGTGGCGGCAACTGCGCCTGTAATCAGCAGGAGCATTGCCAGCGCCAATGCTATGGCAGTGGTCAGTTTTCTTTTCACGGGAGTTTCTCCTTTCGCTTGCATCAGCAATCGGCTGCGCAGGGAAGGAGCTTCATCGATGCCCCGGGTACAGTCGTTGATGGCGCTTTGCACCTTCTCCCGGATCTCCCGGTCATTCATCATGGTCTTTTCCTCCTTCCAGCTCGTCTTTCAGCTTTTCTTTGGCTTTGCGGATGCGGATGGAAACAGCAGCCTCTGTGATATGCAGCATTTGGGCGATCTCCTTCATTCGGTAGCCCTCGTAGTAGTACAGCAGTACTACTTCCATATCCTTTGGCCGCAGCTTCGCAATGGCCGTAGTCAGGGCCAGATGCTCCGCGCTGGGTGGGGGAGAGACAGCGGGCAAACGGTCGATGGATACCCGCGGGTCAACAAAGCGGTACCATGCGCTACGGCGCATATCCCTGCATTGATTGAGTGCGATCCGGGTCAGCCATGTTTTTTCGTGGCTGTCTCCCCGGAAGGTATCCATCTGTTTGTAGGCCTTCAAAAAGGTCTCCTGCACCGCATCCTCTGCCATGCTCCAGTCTCGCAGGTACAGGCAGCAAATGCGCAACAGATCCTTTTCATAGGCTCTGATCCATTCGTCCAGCTTCTCCAATGGGGTTTGCTCCGGCGCCGGAATTCCTCCCACGGAAGATCACCTCCTCAACCCATTAGACGAGAGGAAAGAAAAAAACTTAAATCGATCCGTAAAAAAAGGGACCCGCTTGTGCGGCTCATCAGACTGTCGAAAAAAGTCGCCAAAAAAGCCGCCGCAGGCGAGTTTTTTGACGAGCTGGGAGCCGCTTGTGCGGCTCATGGCGCGGCTCAGAGCCGCCGCATAAACAACCCGTGCCGGTTGCAGTACACGTACAGCGCCCCGTGCCCCCGCAGCTGGATGCGTGTCTCCGCATTGCCTTCGGGGTACCATTTGACCAGTGTGAGCCTCTCGCCCGTCACCCATGCGATAAAGCTCAGGTAATGCTCCTTGGTCATGGGGTGTGCAAGTGTTATGTAGTGCTCGTTTTCCACCATTTCTACAGAGATGCGGTGGTCGTCATCCTCCGGCTCAGCCTCCAGTGGCGGCAACGCAACGCCGCAGCAGCTGTATGAGCCCTCGCCTACGGCATGGATGATATTGCCGCACAGCGGGCATACATAGAATTTGCTCCTGAGCAGGTTGCCGCCCCGGTTCCGGTTCTGCATGCACTGCCCGGAGAGCAGCTCTGATACGGAGACCTTCAGTGCAGCCGCCAGCGGCGTTAGCAGAGAAACATCCGGCAGCCCCCGTCCGGTCTCCCATTTGGATACGGTTTTATCACTGATCTGCATCCGCTCTGCCAGCTGCCGTTGGGTGATCCCTGCTGCCTCCCGCAGACTGCGGATGGTATCGGCAGTCACATAGTTGCTCATAAACTTGTCCTCCTTTGCGGTTTGCCTATTCAGCATACAGCGTGGAAGGCGGGATGGCAACCTACGCTCCGTAGAGGGGTCATTTCAGCGTGTGGGCAGCGATCAGGCGGCAGAGAAAGCCCACATCGCTGTCCCGGGTAAACTCCAGTTTAACCCGCCCTAAGCCGGAGAACCAGAGCTCCAGCTCGCAGTCCAGATCGATCACCCCTGCGGTCTCTATAGAAAACGCCTGTACACGGTTGTAGGGCAACATGGTAAAATCCTTCTTTTTGCCGGTAACGCCCTGCACATTGATGGTGATGATGCGCAGATCGGTAAAGACCAGCCCATCGCGGATGCTCTGGTAGGCGGCTTCGATGTGCTCGTTGGGCAGCAGCAGGGTCTTTACGGTATTTGCGTAGTGGTCCACGGGCACGCTCCGCAGCTTCAGGTAGCTGGCGTTGGTAAAATCGATCATGCAAAGGCTCCTTTCATACATCATTCATGGCAGAAAATGCAAAAACAGCCGCAACGCTGGGCGCTGCGGCTGTTTGTCCTGCTTAGTAGTTGATCTGCTCCTCGGTGGCTTCCTGTACAGCTTCCTCGGCAGCGGCGAACCCTTCGGCGAGCTCCTCGGTAACTTCCTCGGCAGCTTCCTCCACGGTCTCGGTCACATCTTCGATGGCAGCGGCAGCCTCTTCGGCTACTTCCTCGGCAGCCTCTTCCACAGCGGCTTCGGCTTCTTCGGCGGGAACGTCGGAACCGTCGGTGATAGCGGGCTTCTGCTTCTTGGCAAGACGGGCGGCGCGCAGAGCCTCCAGTTCTTCGTTGATGCCGTTGAGCTCGGTCAGCATGCCGTTCAGTTCTTCGGGCAGCTCAATGCCGTCCTTCCACATCTGCATAACCTTCTTGGGCAGCTCGGCGAGAAGATCCTTGCGGCGGCTCTCCATGTTCAGTTCGCCCAGCTTCTGCTTGGCGTTGTCGGCCATGTTGGCAGCACCCTGACCCAGATTCTCCATGCACTTGAGCCAGCCGGTCTTGATCTTGGAAGTGATATTGCTCATTTGGGGGTTCCTTCCTTTCGTTGGGGGGTATTATGGGTAAGCATAGCCCCTGCCGTGCGGCGGGGGCATACTCTGCTTGCTACTACAGTATAGCATAGATTTGTCCGAAAAAGAGTAGAAAAATAAAATTTACCGAAGCTTAATAATTCTTACCAGTGCACCTTCAGCGCATCGGTCTCCAGAGCGAAGCGGGCTTCTTCGATGGGCAGCACTTCGCCGTCCAGATTGAGCCGCATGCCGGGGCTGGCAAGGCGGCAATGGCTTGCTTTGTACAGGTGCGCGGGCTTACGGTTGGGCAGCGTGCCCAGCATGATGGAGGGGAGATAGAAGGGGATTTTCCAGCGGGGCACTGCATCCACCACCAGAATATCCAGCAGACCGTCGGTCACATCGGCCTGTCTGGCAATGGGAATACCGCCGCCGAAGTACTTGCCGTTGGCAACGGAGCAAAGCATGCATTCGCGTTCCACCACGGCTTCGTCGCCGATTTCCACCCGCATGCGGAAGGGCTTGTAGTTCTTGATCGCACGGATGATGCCGTAGAAGTAAGGCCAGATGCCGCTGCAATGCTTTTTGGCTTCGATGGAGTAATCAAGCACCATCACGTCAAAACCGGCACCGCACACATTTACGAAAAACCGGTCGTTCATGGTGCCGCTGTTCACCGGGCGTGCCGGGTGGGTCAGAATGAAATCCAAGGCGCTGCGCCAGTCGCGGGGAATACCGATGGCTTTGATAAAATCGTTGCCTGTTCCCGAGGGAATGATGCCCAGCGCAGTCTCTGTATGCGCCAGCCCTCTGGCAACTTCGGTAACGGTGCCGTCGCCACCTACGGCGACCACCGTTTTCGCACCACGCCCGGCAGCCTCCTGCGCCAGTTGGGTAGCGTGGTCGGGCTCGGTTGTGAAATGCATCTGAAAGGCGATGTTTTTCTCCTTCAGGTAGGCTTCCACCTCTTGGGCAATGATCTTTGTGCGCCCATTGCCCGCGGCAGGGTTAACGATGATCTCCAGCATGCTCCCAGCGCCTTTCGTATCAGAAATTGCGTCTATTTTACAACTTTTTTGTCGAAAACGCAATGTTATGCAAGCGGATCCCACCCGGGAAGAACGTTTTGCAGGCGATAGGTCTCTGCCTCCCCGGCAGAAAGCAGCTTCATGCCGGTATGGCGGCCCCCGGTGGCTGCGCCTGCGCCGGTGGAGCCGTACTCGCAGTAACGCTCGGTCACAGGGCGGTTCGGTTGCCCGGTAATGAGCCAGTCCGTAAAGCCAAGGGGATTCACACAGGCATCCATATGGCAGTTGATAAACGCCGTTGCTGCATGTTCACGCCACGGGCGGCCCAGATATATTGCGCCCTGCCCGCATTCGCCGGTAAGCGTGCAGCGATGGAACACAAAGCCGTAGGGCTGCCCCTCAGGGGTGTTGGCAGCTGTATAGTAGCCGCCCCGTTCGTTGGCATAAAGGGTGCAGCTCTCAAACCAGCAGCGGTAGGGGCCGAAGATGAAGTCCACATCGCCGCGGATAAAGCAGTTTTCAAAATACAGACGTGCATCCACCGGCGGGCGGTCTGCGACTCCCTCCACGCCAACGGGGATCCGGTAGGGCTTTACAAAGTTGTGCAGCTTGGTAAGCACCGGGCCGCAGAAAAGGGTATCCTGGGCGGCCAGCAGGCGGCAATCAAAGAAACGGCAGCGGTCGCCTGCGGCATAGACCGCCACAGCCTGCCCTACCTTGCGGCCGTCTCCTGCATCGTTTTCTACGGTCAGCCCCCGCAGCGTCACATCGTCGCCGGTGATCAGCAGTGTGGGGGTCAAAAAGGTGTTGCGGGTGGTGCCGTCCGGCAGAGGGTTGAGGGCAAAATCACCAAAGACGAGATGAGCCCCAGCCTCGCCCAGCAGGGTCACGTTGTTTTTGTTCAGGATCACCTTTTCGCGGTAGATGCCCGGCAGCATGCGGATGGTGACTGCCTGCACGCTGTCTGCGGGGATGCTGTCAATGGCGGCCTGCAGGGTGGAAAAACCCTCGCCGCTTTTGGATACGATCAGTTCCATATCTAAACCTCCTGTGGGGGTGAGAATAAACCTTGCAGCATACGAGGATATATTCTTCTACAGGGCGGCAAAGTCCTGCACGATGTGGCGGTATGCCCCCCTGTTATGCTATAATGCAGGCATCGGAAAGGATGGGGATGCACCATGGAGACGATCTTTGACAGGACGCGCCTGCTGCTTGGGCGGGAAGCGATGGAAAAGCTTGCGAACAGCCGTGTGGCGGTGTTCGGGCTGGGCGGCGTGGGCGGCCATGCTGCAGAGGGGCTCTGCCGCAGCGGGGTGGGTGTATTGGATCTGTTCGATAACGATACGGTCAGTCTTACCAACCTGAACCGTCAGTTGATCGCTACGCAGGATACCATCGGTTTGCCCAAGACCGAAGCCATGAAGCAACGCCTTCTGTCCATCAACCCCGCTTTGCAGGTTGAGGCAAGGCAGATGTTTTATCTGCCGGAGAATGCCGACGAGGTGGAGCTTTCCCGCTACGATTATGTGATCGATGCCATCGATACCGTCTCTGCCAAGCTGGAGCTGGCGGTGCGCTGCCAACGGCTGGGTGTTCGGCTCATCAGCGCCATGGGGGCGGGAAATAAGCTGGATCCCACAAAGCTGGTAGTCACCGACATCAGCAAGACCAGCGTTTGCCGTTTGGCAAGAGTGATGCGGCAGGAATTGCGCAAGCGGGGCATCGAGCATTTGAAGGTATGCTACTCCACCGAGCCCGCCCTTGCGCCGCTGGCGGAGGAAATGGGGGAGGAGACGACCCCCGGCAAGCGCCAGACCCCGGGCAGCACATCTTTTGTTCCCTCTGTGATGGGGCTCATCATCGCCGGACAGGTGGTAAGGGAGCTGGCGGGGCTGGAATAAACGATACCGAGTGTGTAAAGAACTGGAGATGAGACAAATGAAGATCACCACCAAAAACTTTCAACTGCTCAGCGATCACGAGACCGTCTGGCAGCTTCTGCTGAAAAACTACACCCCATGCTTCACCCGCGGCATGCCTGCGCCCTTCTTTGAGTATGCGCTCACCTCCAGCTGGTTCGATGCAAGCCGTACCTATCTGGATCGGCTCTGGTTCGACGGGGAGGATGCGGTGGGCTTTGTCTATTACGAAAGCCCCGCCACCAATATCTTTTTTGCCCTGCTGCCAGGCTATGAATGTCTTGCCGGTGAGATGATCGCCTATGCAGACAGCATGATGCCCGGCAAACCCGGCGAGAAGGAGCTGGTGTTTTTCCCGGGACAGACGGCACTGATGGAGGCTGCCCAGAAGCTGGGCTATGCGCTTGCCTATGAATATGATGATATGCTGCTGGATTTCTCCAAGACTGTTCTGAGCCGTCCCCTGCCGGAGGGATACCGCTTTGTGGAGCCGGACGAGATGGATCCGGTCAAGCTGGGCCGGTGTACGTGGAAGGGCTTTGGCCACGAGGATAAGGGCCCCTTTGAGAACTGGGACGGCGAGGATCCCGGTACGGAGTGGAACCCGGTAAAGTCCTATCAGGGCATCATCAGCTGCGTAATGGCACCGCCACCCCACGCAACGTACGAGCATGAGGTCATTATTGCGGACGAAAAGGGCGAGTATGTCTGCTACTCCGGAATGTGCTGGGTGCCGGAAAACAAGCTGGCCTATATGGAACCCCTCTGCACCGTGCCGGAGCACCGGGGAAAGGGGCTGGCGGCGGCTGCGCTCACCCGGCACTATCAACGCTTGGGCGCGCTTGGTGCTAAGTATATGACCGGCGGCGGGGATTCTTTCTACCACAGGGTCGGCTATACCGAGACCGTGCATTGGATGCATTGGAAGCGGGAAGCGGCCCAGAAAGAGTGATGGGAGAGAAGGGCATGACCGAACAGCTTCGGGTATTGGAAACCGTCACAGAGCGGCTGAAACAGTTGCCTGGCGTGCACAGCATCGTTCTCAACGGCTCTGTGGCCTATGGCGCGGCAACTGCCGGGTCGGATCTGGATCTGCTGGTTCTGTGCGAGCATGATGCTTTTGAGGCAGATACTGTGGATGGTGTTTGGATGGAGATCCACTTTCACCGCTGCGATGCGCTGCTGGAGCGGCTGTCATCGAACCCGGCGGAGATCTACCGCTACCATGGTGCCCGGGCGATCAGCGATGACGGCACCTATGCCCGCCTCGCCGAAGCGGTGCGGCAGGCGGAGCAGGCGTACCGCCCTGCCGCCGATGCGCTTGAAAAGTTGCGCTACTGGCTCTTTTCAACACAGAAAAAGCTGTCTGCTGCCATCTCTGCAAAGGATGAGCTGCGCATGGCCTATCTGCTCTCCACCAACACATGGAAGGTGCTGGAGGGGCTCTATGCCATCAACGGCAGACCTGTGCCGCCTTCGTCGCTGGCGTATCACCTGCATTCAACGCTGCGGGTGCCCTGCGAGGGCTGGTTCGAGGGATTGCTGCTGGGCGATGTTTCCAGGCGGGCAGAGATGATGCTCCGACTGATCACCTGCATCTGCGATGGCACAGACCAGCCTTAATAAACAAAAACGGCCTATATCGGGCCGGGAAAACACAACACCCCCGCCGCCCGGGATCGTTCCGGTGCGGCGGGGGGCTCTATTGGAGCGGAAAACAGGCGGAATACATCCGCTGCTTTCTTACCGGATCTTCAGCGCATTGGCGCAGAAGGCGGGCAGCTCATCGGGCAGGGAGACCACCAGCACGCCAAAATCCTTGCGGAAGGGCACAGCGCCATAGCCCAGCAGTTCCACGGAATGGATCTCGTCCTCTCCGAAGCTGCGCAGGGTAACGGTATCGCCGCCCTTTGCGCCCATCATAAAGGCGTAGACTGCGCCATCCTTCTCAACAAAGCGGAAATCGTTGCGGGTCCAGTCGGTCTTGTCCTCCCGGAAGCCCTCGATCTTGACGCGGGTATCGCCCTCGCCAAAGACCCGCCACGGACGGGTGCCGTAGACCGCTTCGCTGCAAACCGCGAACCATTCGCCGATCTTGGTGAGAATGTAATCCGCATATTCGTCGATGGTGCCGTCGGGCCGCTGCAGGATGTTCAGCAGCATCACGCCGTTTTTGGAGATGATATCCACCAGCATCTCCACGATCTGGTCGGGCTGCTTGTAGGGGCTGTGCACATCGTAGAACCAATTGCCGATGCAGGTATCCGTGTGCCAGGGCTGGGGCATGATGCCCGGCAGCTGGCTCTTTTCGATATCCAGCACGCCAACGCTGTAGATGGCGGGGTTGCGGTCCTTCTGCAAATAGACGGCCTTGTTTTCGCCGTGTTTATCGATGGAGGTATTGTACAGCTTGGCTACGATCTCCAGACCATCCTGATAGCTGCCGCTGCCGTCGGTGGAGCCGTCTGCGTTTTCAAACCAGTGGCTGCCGAAGGGCAGAGAGCCGTCAGTATAGAGCAGCTCCGGCTGGAAGCGCTCGATCATCTCGCCGATGCAGCGCTTCCAATAGGCATGGTAGGCCTCGTTATCGGTATACCACGGAGAAATACTGCCGGGATCGTCCGTGCCGTGCTCCTGGTTGGCAAAGTAAAAGTCCTCCCATGCGGGATCGTTGCCATCGTAGGGCACCCCGGCGTAGGGGCCGGTTTTGTCGCAGCCCTTGTTCACCCGCCACCATGCAAAGGAAGCGCCTAGATGCTCGCTGATGCCGAAGGGCATGCCGTATTTATCGGCCGCAGCCTTCCACAGGGCGAGGATATCCTTACCGGGGCCCACATTTACGCTGTTCATGCGGTTGATCTTGGAATCGTAGTTGAAAAAATGGTCGTGGTGCGTGCCCTGAGACATAAAGTACCGGGCACCGGCCTTGTAGTATTTCTCCATCAGTCCCTCGGGGTCAAAGTTTTCAGCCTTCCACAGGGCGCAGATGTCCTTGTAGCCAAACTTGGAGGGGTGCCCGTAGTGGCGCAGGTGGTATTCGTACTGGGCAGTGCCTTCGATGTACATGTTGCGGGCGTACCAGTCGCCGAACATGGGCACGCTCTGGGGGCCCCAGTGGCTCCAGATACCGAATTTGGCATCCCGGAACCATTCGGGGGCAGAATATTCGTGCAGAGATTCAAAGGTGGGCTCAAAACGTTTGCTCATGGTGTTTCCTCCTTGATGATGGGGGGATTGCTTCAATTGTTTGCCGCCGCAGCGGAACTTGCGTTGTTTTCTTGTCTGCTATCATACCATGAAACAACGCAGAAAACCATGCGATAACTGCATAAAAGAATGTCAATTGTAATGCATATGCAGTTGACAGATACCCCATGGGGGTATATACTTGTTAGTGATAACTAACAAGCGAGGTGTTCGCGGTGCCCTGCAAGCATTGCCATAAGACCAAGGAACGCACCCAAACCGAATACGATCAGCTGATCCATCGTTTGAGCCGCATCGAGGGGCAGATCCGTGGCATAAAGGGCATGGTGGAGAAGAATGCCTACTGTATAGATATTCTGGTGCAGGTGGCGGCTGCCAATGCCGCTCTCAATGCTTTCAGCAAGGAACTGCTGGGGGAACACATCCGCACCTGTGTAAAAGAGGATATTGCCGCAGGACGGGAGGATACTGTGGAGGAACTGATCGCCACCCTGCACAAGCTGATGAAATAAGGAGCTGAAAACATGAAGCAATTTACCGTTACGGGCATGAGCTGCGCTGCGTGCAGCGCCCGTGTGGAGAAGGCTGTATCTGCCGTCGCAGGTGTTAGCGCCTGCTCCGTCAGTCTGCTGACCAACAGCATGGGTGTTGAGGGCACGGCTGCTGATGCTGCCATCATTGCAGCGGTGGAGGCTGCCGGGTACGGTGCCGCACCCAAGGGAGCGGAGCAGCAGAACAGTGTCGCCATTGCAAACGACGAGGAAGCCCTCGCCGACCACGAGACCCCGAAGCTCAAGCGCCGCCTCATTGCCTCTGTGGGCTTTCTTGCGGTGCTGATGTATGTTTCCATGGGGCATGGTATGTGGGGCTGGCCGCTGCCTGCCTTCTTTCAAAACAATCCTGTGGCGGTGGGGCTTTTGCAGCTGCTGCTGGCGGCCATCGTCATGGTCATCAATCAGAAGTTCTTTATCAACGGCTTCAAAGGGCTGCTGAAGGGTGCCCCCAATATGGATACACTGGTGGCGCTGGGCTCTGCGGCCTCCTTCTGCTACAGCGTGTATGCACTGTTTGCCATGACCGGCCTGCAGGCGCAGGGCAATGCGGCGGGCGCTGCCCACTATCTGCATGAGTTCTATTTTGAATCTGCAGCCATGATCCTTACGTTGATCACGGTGGGCAAGCTGCTGGAAGCCCGTTCCAAAGGCAAGACCACCGATGCCCTCAAGAGCCTGATGCGTCTTTCGCCCAAGACTGCCACCCTGTGGGTGGACGGGGCAGAAGTGGAAACACCTGTTGAGCAGGTAAAGGCAGGCGACTTTTTTGTGGTGCGTCCCGGCGAGCACATCCCGGTGGATGGCGTGGTGGAGGACGGAGAAAGCGCTGTTGACGAATCCGCATTGACCGGCGAGAGCATCCCGGTGGATAAGACTGTGGGCAGCTCTGTATCTGCAGCCACCACCAACCGCAGCGGCTATCTGCGCTGCCGCGCCACCCGCGTGGGGCAGGATACCACCCTCAGCCAGATCATCCGCATGGTGAGCGATGCGGCAGCAACCAAGGCCCCCATTGCCAAGGAGGCGGACAAGGTGTCAGGTATCTTCGTGCCGGTGGTCATCACCATTGCGGTCATCACCATTCTGGTGTGGCTTTTGCTGGGCGAGAGCTTCGGCTATGCGCTGGCACGGGGCATCTCGGTGCTGGTTATCAGCTGCCCCTGTGCGCTGGGGCTGGCAACGCCGGTTGCCATCATGGTGGGCAACGGGGTGGGAGCCAAAAACGGCATTTTGTTCAAGAACGCCGCTTCACTGGAGGAGACCGGCAAGGGTCAGATCGTTGTGCTGGATAAGACCGGCACGCTGACTAACGGCACGCCGGTGGTCACAGATGTACTGCCGCAGGTGGATGTAACCGCACAGGAGCTGCTGGCGAGCGCTTATGCGCTGGAAGCCAAGAGCGAGCATCCACTGGCAAAAGCGGTGGTGGAGTATGCGCAGCAGAACGGATGTATTCTGTCGGAGGTGGAGGGCTTCCGGGCTGTGCCGGGTAATGGTCTTACTGCTCAGCTGGGTGGCGCTACGCTCAGAGGTGGTAATCTGGCTTATCTGAGCAGCTACGGAAGCGTGCCGACGGCGGTTCGGGAGATGCTGGATGCCCTTGCCTCCCAAGGCAAAACGCCCCTGCTCTTCAGCCGGGATGAAAAGCTGCTGGGTGTGATCGCTGTTGCGGATACCCTCAAGCAGGATAGCCCACGCGCTGTGGAAGAACTGAAGAACATGGGTGTGCGGGTGGTCATGCTCACTGGCGATAACCGCCGCACGGCAGAAGCAGTGGGCAAACTGGCCGGTGTGGATGAGGTGATCGCCGATGTACTGCCACAGGGCAAGGAGAATGTTGTGCGCCGTCTGCAAAGCGGCGGAAAGGTGATCATGGTTGGTGACGGTGTCAACGATGCGCCGGCGCTGACCCGTGCAGATATCGGCATCGCCATTGGTGCCGGTACGGATGTTGCCATCGATGCCGCCGATGTGGTGCTGATGAACAGCAGCCTCAGCGATGTACCTGCCGCCCTTCGTTTGAGTCGTGCCACGCTGCGCACCATCCACCAGAACCTGTTCTGGGCTTTCTGCTATAATGTGATCGGCATTCCGCTGGCGGCGGGCGTGTTCATCGGTCTGCTGGGCTGGAAGCTGAACCCCATGTTCGGTGCCGCTGCTATGAGCCTGAGCAGCTTCTGTGTGGTATCCAACGCATTGCGGCTGAATCTGATCGATATCCGCAATGGGAGTAAGGATAGAAAAATCAAACCTGCAAAGGAGGTAAAACCAATGGAAAAGACCATGAAGATCGAAGGCATGATGTGCGGCCACTGCTCCGGCCGTGTGAAGAAGGTGCTGGAGGAACTGCCTCAGGTGGTAGAGGCTGTGGTAAGCCACGAGAACGGCACCGCCGTCATTACTTTGAACGCCCCCGTGGAGGATGCTCTGCTCAAGAAAACCGTGGAGGATCAGGGCTATACTGTGATCGGCTGACAGCCTGCAAGGCAAAACCGCCTGTTTGCACAAGCTTTGTGCAGCGGGCGGTTTTTTGTATGCGGCCTAAGAGAAAAACAAAGAACCGGGATCTTACGATCCCGGTTCTTTGTTTGGCTTATCGTCAAATGGCTGGGGTAGCAGGATTTGAACCTACGAATGCGGGAGTCAAAGTCCCGT
The DNA here is from genome assembly GCA_045540635.1 of Candidatus Limiplasma sp. Taxonomy (GTDB): domain Bacteria; phylum Bacillota; class Clostridia; order Christensenellales; family Aristaeellaceae; genus Limiplasma. The sequence goes on along the minus strand of JAZQHO010000219.1, from coordinate 1,809 downwards.
GCCTTACCACTTGGCGATACCCCAAGGTAAGTGGGGTGGATAGTGGGGTTCGAACCCACGACTTCCAGAGCCACAATCTGGCGCTCTACCACTGAACTATATCCACCATGGAATTGGCGCGCCTGAAGGGATTCGAACCCCTGACCCACGGCTTAGAAGGCCGTTGCTCTATCCAACTGAGCTACAGGCGCATGCCTTTGGGGAGAACCTCTGCGAGGCCGCTAACAATATGGAATTGTAGCATAAGACCTCGCATTTGTCAACTGCAATTTGCATAAAAGTGAAGAAAAAGTTTGCCGCCCGCGCGCGGGCGGCAAAAGGAGTGCGCTTCAGCGTTTGCCGTGAAGCCTGCGGTAGATTTGCTTTTCTGCGTACATGGCATTATCTGCTTCGTCTGTCTGTTCCTTGGCATTCACGTTGCCTGTGCGGTAGCTACAGCCCACCGAAACATTGGTCTGGTGCTGCTCCATCAGCATATTCATCTGCGCGACCAGCCCCCGGAGGGCTTTTTCATCGATATCGGTACGCAGAGCCACAAACTCATCTCCACCGATGCGGTAGGTGGCATCGCCGAACACTTGTCGTATGATGTGGGCAGCGGTACGGATCAGCGAATCACCGGCTTCGTGCCCGAAGGTATCGTTGGTATATTTCAGGTTGTTCAGATCCATGTAGGCAACGGCAAGCTGCTCCGGCACCCGGCGGCTCATCTCCTCCAATGCACGGTTGAAGCGGTGACGGTTGTAGAGCCCTGTCAGCCCATCCTCCCAGCTGAGCTTCTCCAGCAGGGCATGGTAGGCGCGTTTCTCCAATGCGTTGAGAATGAACACAGAGATGGCGGAGAGCAGAGAAATATCCTCGTAATTCTTACGGGGGTTATCCACACCGAAAAAGCCGATGATCTGCCCATCCTGTTCCAGCGGTACGGCGATCAGGCTGCGTATACCCTGCATCTCCAGTATACGGTAAGTATCAGAGGATCTGTCCACATTCTCGTCCAGATCGGGAATGTAGAAGCTGCCCAGTTGATGGAAGGCATCGATCCATGTCTGGATCACCGACAGGGGCACCTCCTGCAAAAAGCCGATGGCAGGCTCCACCCCATCAGCGGCCCATTCGTAGGTGTTGTTTGTCACCTGCTTATCATAATCAAACTCGAAAAGGTAGGCACGGTCGCCGTTAAAGTACCGGGCAACGATCTCAAGAAGAGCATCCACGGCATTCTTGGTGGCTACGTTGCTCTCCAGCGTTTTCACACATTTCAGAAGGATGCGTTCTTTCTCCAGCTCCCGCATGATCTTGCGCTCGTTTTCAAGCTGCTCGGTCATATGTACAGCCATCTGCATATGACAATCCTCGCCGTTGAGCGTGATGATTTTATCCTTTACCCAGTAGTGCATACCCCCTGCCTCGTGGTAGAAGCGCCAGCGGTAAAAATCATGGTGGTTGATCATATTGCGCTTGCAATAGGGGCAGGGTTCATCGTAACCGTGCAGCAGCTTGTGGCACAGCTGCCCTTCATAGGAGATATCATCCTCCGGCAGACCGCACTCCAGCTTTGCCTGCTTGTTGATATAAACGAGACGGTTGTCAGAAATCCGGGTTACATAAAGGATGCTGTCGCTGTCCTCCAAAAGTGCCTCGGCGATGGGCTTCCACAGCATGGCGGTCACCTCGCATTCTGTTCTGTTTGTGCATACATCATATCATTTTTCCTATCCGGTGTCAAAGAAAAAACGCAAACGTTTGCAAATACAAAACCAATGGCGTTTGCAAGCAAAGGACCCGGTAAGTCGGAGGCCAAGCGGT
>JAZQHO010000218.1:0-5924 GCA_045540635.1 Candidatus Limiplasma sp. | reverse complement strand
AAGGACGACGGCCCTTTTAAGGGCGGCAAGTAATAAGCCTATGCATGTGCCAGACCGTATTACGCCCTCGAGGGCGTGGCAGGGAACAAAGGGCTTTGCCCGCATATGAAAAACCACCCGTTTTACGGGTGGATGTTTATTTGTTACCGGTTCATCAGATCGTACATCATCACCGCTGCGGCAATGCCCGCATTCAGCGATTCCGAGCCGCCCTGCATGGGCAGCTTGTAGCGGTGGGTGCATGCAGCCTGTGTTTCCCGCATAAGCCCCTGCCCTTCGTTGCCGATGAGCACGCATACCTTTTCGCCAAGGCTTTCCCGCTGGTAGAAAGGCTCTCCGTCCAGCGCAGCGGCGATGGTGGCATAGCCGCGGCTGTTCAGCGCCTCCACAGCATCCGCAGCGCTTTCTGTGAAGGAAATCGGGATCCTGAGCGCACTGCCCATGGTGGCCCGGAGTGCCTTTGGCGCATAGGGATCGGCGCAGCCGGGAGTCAGAATACAGCCGGAAAAGCCCGCCGCATCCAACGTGCGCAGGATGGTGCCCACATTGCCGGGATCCTGTACGTTTTCCAAAAGCATCAGGCAGCCCGTCTGCTCGTTGAGGGGAACGCTCTCCGGCAAAGCCACCACAGCGGCGATGCCCTGCGGGGTCTTTACCTGCGAGATGGCAGCCATCACGTTCTGCGGCACAGCATAGACCTCTGCGGCGGTTGGCGCTTTTGCCAGCAAGGCGGCAAAGCGCTCCACGCAGTCCTGCTGTACAAACAGGGTGCGCACCCGCTCCGGGCATACGCTCAGGGCTTCGCCTGCCATATGCTCCCCATCGCAGAGAAACGCACCCTGACGGGTGCGCTCCTTTGCGGTGTCCAGAGCGCGGGCAGCCTGTACCACGGGGTTTTTCAGGCTGGTCAGCTCTTTCATGTTACATCCTCTCCGGGGCTTCCATACCGATCAGGTACAGGCCGGTCTTGATGGTGTTCTTGACGGCGCGGGTCAGGGCAACACGGGCAGCCCGTACACCGGCTTCGTCCACGATGATGCGGTTCTCGTAGTAGAACTTGTTATAAGCCTTGCACAGCTCAGTGACCGCACGGGTGATGATGCTGGGCTCGTAGCGGTTGGCGGCTTCCTTGATGGTATCGGGGAAACGGCTCAGCTGGCGCAGCAGCTCCTGAGCATAGTCGTCGCCGAGGGCGGAGTAGTCGATGGCAGCCTCCTCCAGCTCCGCAGCCTTGCGCAGAGCGCTGCAGCAGCGGGCGTGGGTGTACTGCACATAGGGGCCGGTCTCGCCGTCAAAGCTGAGCACACGCTCCCATGTAAAGTCGATATCCTTGATGCGGCCGTTCTGCAGGTCGGCGTAGATCACAGCGCCGATACCCACCTGCTTGGCCACTTCGTCCTTGTTCTCCAGCTCGGGGCTCTTCTCTTCGATGATCTCCCGCGCCTTCTGGATGGCGGTGTTCAGCACATCCTCCAGGAACAGCACATGGCCTTTGCGGGTGGACAGGCTCTGACCGCCTACGCTGATCATGCCAAAGGAGACATGCACAAGATCCTTGGCCCAGTCGTAGCCCATCTTCTCGATCACCTTGAAGAACTGCCGGAAGTGCAGATCCTGCTGGTAGGCCACCACATAGAGGCACTTGTCGAAGTTGTAGGTATCCTTACGGTAGAGGGCGGCAGCGATATCGCGGGTGGCGTAGATGGTGGTGCCGTCCTTCTTGAGGATGAGGCAGGGGGGCATGCCGCTGTTTTCCTCGTCCAGATCCACAACGGATGCGCCTTCGCTGAGGGTGAGCAGGTTCTTCTCCCGCAGCTCGTTTACCACACGGTCGGTCTTGTCCACGTAGAAGCTTTCGCCGTTGTAGCTGTCAAACTCCACGCCCAGCATGTCGTAGACCGGCTTTGCATCGCGCAGGGTCAGATCCTTGAACCAGCCAAACAGCCGCAGGGCTTCGGGATCGCCATCCTCGATGGCCTTGAACCAGCGGCGGCCTTCGTCATCCAGAGAGGGATCCTTCTCGGCTTCCTCGTGGAACTTTACATACAGGCGGGTCAGCTCCGGCACGCCCTTCTCTTCCACCTCGGCTTCGTTGCCCCAGGTCTTGAAGGCATAGATCAGCTTGCCGAACTGGGTGCCCCAGTCGCCCAGATGGTTGATGCCCACGGTCTTGTAGCCCAGATGGCGGTAGATGCGCCCAAGACTGTGGCCCAGCATAGTGGTGGAAAGATGACCGATGTGGAAACGCTTGGCGATGTTGATGGAGGAATAGTCAAGGCAAACGGTCTTGCCTTCGCCCACGGTGTCTGCGCCGTAGCTTTCACCGGCAGCCAGCACGTTGTCCAGCGTCTTTTGGGCAAAATTGTCACGGTTGAGGAAGAAATTCAGGTAGCCGCCCTGCTGCTTGGCTTCGCACAGGTCGCCCGCATCGATGGCACCGGCCAGCGTGGCAGCGATCTGCGGCGGGCCCATGCGCAGCGCACGACTCAGCTTGAAGCAGGGGAAGGCATAGTCGCCCATCTCCTTCTGGGGCGGGATCTCCAGATAGCCGCCGATCTCCTCGGCAGTGGGCAGACCGTCGATGCCCATGTAGCAGTTTTCAATGGTCTCCGCGATCAACGCGGCAAGGCTCTGCTTGGTATCCATATTCGTTTGCTCCCTTCATGGCGTATGTTTGTTTCAGGCAGACTGGATGCTCTCATCCCGTTCTTCGGGGTCTCTTTGGAGAGCATCCTCGGTTCGCTTACGCCATTTGCCCTTGAAATAGACCAGGGTACTCAACAGGCAGCCTGCCAGCCAGGCTGTCAGCAGGGAACCATAGAGGCAAACCGGGTTGCCGTTGGGCCACTGGGGGCTTCTGGTCAGGTATGCCCACAGGTATGCCAGCGGCATGCGGATGATAACAGTGGTAACAATGCTGATCCACATGGGGATCATGGTTTCGCCGGCACCGCGCATAACGCCCTGCCATGTCTGCGTAACCGCAAAGGCGATGTAGCCGACCGCCAGCAGGCGCATCATACCCACGCCCAGATCCACGATCTCCGGCGTGGAGGTAAAGATCTGCATCAGATTCTTGCCAAAGAGCAGAATGCCGGCCACCAGCACGGTGGCGGTGCCAACGGCCAGAATGAGGGTATCCTTGGCACCCTGCTTTACACGATCCCACCGGCGGGCACCGATGTTCTGCCCCGTGAAGGTGGTGGCAGCAATGCCGAAGGTAAAGTTGGGCATCATGGCAAAGCCGTCCACACGCATGATGGCGGTGGTGGCGGTCACTACATAGTCGCCCAGAGAGGTGGTGAGCCGCTGCACCAGAATGTTGGAGAGGGCAAAGATCATCTGGGTAAGACCGGCAGGCACGCCCAGCTTGATAACACGCTGCATGATGGGCTTGTCGATGCGCAGGGCATCACGGTTCAGGTCCAGCACATCCTTCATGCGCATCAGCCGCAGGATGCACAGCACCGCAGAAACCGCCTGTGCAATAATGGTGGCCCATGCAACGCCGTCGGTGGTCATATGGAAAACGGCAACGAACAGAAGATCCAGCGCGATGTTCAGAAAGCAGGCTACCAGCAGGTAGATGAGGGGGCTGGTGGAATCGCCCAGACCGCGCATCACGCCGCTGAGGATGTTGTACAGGCCGTTGCCCACCAGACCCAGCATGATGATGGTGAGATAATTGGTTGCCAGATCCAGCATATTGTCGGAGGTGCCCAGCAGCCGGAGCAGCGGGCGGGAGAGCAGCGCACCCACAACAGACATGATGATGCCACTGATGATGGTAAGCATGATGGTGGTGCCCACCGCATGGCTCAGGCGCTCGCGATTTTTGGCACCGAAATACTGGCTGACCACGATGGTGGCGCCGGTAGAAATGCCCATGAACAGCACCAGAATAAGGTTGAGCACAGCGCCGCCGAGACCCACGGCGCCCAGCGCCGCATCGCCTACATAGTTGCCCACCACGATGGCATCCACCGTGTTGTACATCTGCTGCGCCAGATTGCCGATGAGCAGGGGCACGGCAAACATGGCGATGCCGCTCATGGGGTTGCCCACCGTCAGATCCTTGGGGGCAAACAGGGCTTGAAGCTTCTTGAGCATAAAGGTTCCTTTCTGCGTAAGGGACAGGCTTCTTCGATTGCATCCCTGCGCTCATAAACGGGCACAGGAGCAGGATCCTCAAGGGGCTCAGCCCCTTGGGCGGGGTGCAGGGGCAGCGCCCCTGCATACCCTGTTACGGATGCAGCACGGTACCCATGGTGTCGCCGTTGAGCACTTTGATGATGTTCTCGGCGGGTTCAAGGCCGAAAACACGCAGCTGGGGCACGTTGTTCTCCCGCAGCAGGCTGAAAGCGGCAGCATCCATCACCTTCAGGTCGCGGGCAGCGGCCTCGGCGTAGGAGATATCGGGGATCAGGGTAGCGGAGGGATCCTTGTTGGGATCGGCGGTGTATACGCCGTCGATGTTCTTGGCCATGAGCAGCGCATCGCACTCCAGCTCGATGCCCCGCAGCACCACGGTGGTATCGGTGGAGAAGCAGGGGCTGCCGATGCCGCAGGCAAACAGCACGATGTAGCCATCCGCCAGCAGCTGCAGAGCCTTTACGGTATTGTAGGGCTCGGCAAAGCGGGGCATATCCACGGCAGTCATCACGACGGCCTTTGCACCCATGTGGGCGAGGGTATCCCGCATGTAGAGGCAGTTTTGCAGGGTGCCCAGCATGCCCATCTGGTCGGCAGCCACGGTGCCCATGCGCATGGCTGCGCCACGGCGGCCGCGCCACACATTGCCGCCGCCGATGACCACTGCCAGCTCCACGCCGGTCTTTTGAATGTTGATGAGCATCTCTGCAGCATCTTCGAACTTTTCGTGGCAGAACCCCTTTCCGTTTTCGCCCAGCGCCTCGCCGCTGAGCTTGAGGATCACGCGCTTGTAGGGTACCGGCATGGTAACAGCCTCCTTGTTGTTGGTGGTGTGAAAAAAGGCACGCAGGCAAAGCCTGCGTGCCACAAGGTCAATGCCTGACCATGGATTCTTGTGAACCGTTTGGGGGTTCGATTACTTGAGGGCAGCCATCTGGGCAGCGATCTCTTCAGCGAAGTTGTCCTTGCGCTTCTCGATGCCTTCGCCGCGCTCAAAGCGCTCGAACTTGACCAGATCCAGGTTGGCGCCGATGGCCTTGGCGGTCTCGGCCATTACCTGCTTGATGCTCTTGTCGCCATCCTTGACGAAGGGCTGCTCCAGCAGGCAGACATCCTTGTAGTACTTCTTGATACGGCCTTCCACCATGCGGTTGGCGATATCTTCGGGCTTGCCTTCTTCCATGGCCTGGGCGCGGAGGATCTTGCGCTCGTTCTCGAGAGTCTCGGCGGGCACTTCCTCGGGGCGCACATAGCTGGGATGGGCAGCAGCGATCTGCAGAGCCACATCGTGGTAGAAGGTCTTGAACTCTTCGGCAGCCATGGTGGCATCGTTGTCGTTAGCGACCTGCAGCAGAACGCCGATCTTGCCGCCCATGTGGATGTAGCTTTCCACAACGCCGTTCTGGGCCTCGTAGCGGGCAAAGCGGCGGATGGAGATCTTTTCGCCGATGGAAACGGTAGCATCGCTCACCAGGTCGGTGATGGTCTTGCTCTCGTCGTCCACGAACTTCTGGTTCATCAGCTCGTCGATATCAGCGGGCTTGGCGATGGCAACGTGCTTGGCAACGTTCTTGGCAAAGTTGATAAAGTTGTCGGTCTTGGCAACGAAGTCGGTCTCGCAGTTCACTTCCACAACAACGCCAACCTTGGCATCGTCGGAAACGTAGCTGGTAACAACGCCTTCGGCAGCAATACGGCCAGCCTTCTTGGCGGCGGGGGCGGGACCCTTCTCGCGCAGCCACTCAACGGCCTTGCCCATAAGTCGGATCGTA
>JAZQHO010000217.1:0-6369 GCA_045540635.1 Candidatus Limiplasma sp. | reverse complement strand
CCCAGAGGTATCGGAGGGCCGCAGCCCTCTGATTGCCAATCCGAAACCAGCGGCGTGTACGGTGGTTTCGGAAGCTTACGAAGTAAGCATTCCTATCGCCGTTTGCCGCCCGGGGAGCCGTAGGCTCCTAGGCAAACGGTGCAAATGTCGTCTAAAAAGTCGCCGCAGGCGAGTTTTTTGACGAGCTGAGCAAGCCATCCCGCCGGTTGGCTTGCTGTTTGCTTGCAGATATGCTTTTTTCGCCCCGCAGCGCTGCGGGAAGCAGCTCTCAGCCTTCGCTGCCGGTCCTGTGCCCCATCACTTTGCCGATGATCCATTTCACCAGCAGGATACCGCCGGTGAGCACCGCCACCTTGACCAGCGAGACGGCGACCGTAGTCACAAGCAGGGGCAGCGCCTCCTGCAGAGGCATGGAGGTGTAGATGGACAGCAGATCCTTCTTGAGCCACATATAGAGGATGAACAGCAGCGAGAGGACGCAAAGGACGATGCGCCAAGGCTCTCTTTTCTTCCTTGCTTCGTTGCTCATGGTTTTCTCATTGCACCTTTCACTTCTTCCGGGCATCCAGCAGCGTTTTGATGCCCATACCGATAAACAGCCCGCCCAGCACGATGGAGACCGGCAGCGGCGGCTGCACCCCTGCAAAGGCGATGATCAGCTCAAAGATCCCCATCAGCACCAGCAGCACAGCCAACAAACGATTCACGAAAAGACCTCCCTGCATCGCATGCTTATTTCTTGCCGATGGCTCCGCCGATAAAGCCCACAAAACCGAACCCGAACAGCAGCGAACCAGCGATCAGGAAAAACGACGGCATCTCGCCCTTGTTGCGGATGTAGACCATCAGCAGCGCCATGCCGACGATGGCCGCCGCAAGCCCCACCAGCGTACTCGCCAGCTTATGCTTCTTGTTCTCGGCGGTTTCCTTGGCCAGCTCGGCCTCCGAGCGGGGGGCGGCAGCCTCCGGCAGCGCTGCGGCAAAGGCCACCAGACCATCGGCCAGAAAATCCAGATTGGCCTGCTGGCAGACCGCGTCCTTGGGGGTGTGGATCTTATCCACATAGTAGCCCAGCACCTTGCCCTTGTTGCAGGCGCATACGGCAATACCGTGGGTGAACTGAGCCTGATCGGAGGGATAAACAGCGCCCTCCATGTTGCTCATAACCAGCGTGCGGCCGGTCTGCGCCTCCATGGCTTCCACCAGCAGGGGGTACTCGGGCAGTGCACGGGTTTTCTTGTTGGCAAAGAAGAGCATGTTCTCGCCATCGCCCACACAGTCCAGATTGATGACCAGACCGTTGTTCTTGACTGCCTTGTGCTGAGCAGCATAGCCGCTGGAGCCGAACATGCCCTTTTCCTCGTTGTCAAAGAGGATAAAGGCAGCCTTCCCGCGCTGCTCTTCGGGCAGGCGGGCCATGATCTCCATCACAGAGGCCACGCCGGAGGTGTTGTCGTTGGCGCAGTGCTTGTTGGCGGGGCCGAACATCATCAGGAACAGGAGAACATAGGCAGCAAGGAAGCCTGCACCGCCGCCGATGCCGGGCTCCTTGGTCAGCCAGCCCGCCAGCGCGCCCACCAAAGCCGCCCCGCCGAGGATCACGATCGTGACCAGCAGCTGGTAGAAGATATAGAACGGGATGTTTTTGGGCGTAATAAAGTTGGGCAGGGGCATGACCGGGGGCGTATCATAGTGGGCGGTGTAGATGACCCTTGCGCTTTCCGGGTCGCCCACCACCAGATTGGTGCTGCCGTAGCCCTTGGCCTGCTCGGCCTTGGCGGTATAGCCCATGCCCTCCGCCTCGCCAATAAACCAGCTGCGGAAGGCCTCCTTCTGCTTTTTGCTCTTGCGCACCGGGTGGGTCTGAAGCAGTGTTTCGATGATGCTCATTGGTACCTTCACTCCTGTTATGTATCATTTCGAATAATCAAAGCCTTACGGCTGATAAACCACATCCAGCCACAGATTGCCGCCGGTTTCGCCCACATAGTAGAGCCGGAGGGCATAGGGGCCGTTCTCCCAGCTGCACTCGCCCATGGCCTCATGGGTGGGCAGCCCGTATTCCTGCACCAGCATCTCCCGCAGGCTGATGAACAGGGGGCTCAACATCTTGGTGCCATAGGAGGCCTCCTCCCGGTAGAGATGCGCCACCTCGGTGCTGCCGCCGCCGGTGGAGAGCAGGGTCATGTACGCTTCGTGCCCGTGCACCTGCTTTGCCGCATACACAAACTCAATGCGGCTGCCCTCTGCGGTCTCAAAATCCGGCACGAAGCCACTGCGCTGCATACGCTCGTGGAGCTGTTTGGGCGTCATGCTGCCATCCAGCCCATAGGGCAGGGAAAGCGCAGGCCCATGCTTGCCTTTGAACATTTGCCCGCACACCGCTGCCAGCGCCAGCACAGCCGCTACCAGCAAGACCAGAACAACCAGCACACGCCGCTTGCTGCGCCCCCGCAGTGGGTAGCCGCAATGGATGCACCGACCTGCGGCATTGGAAACATCCCTGCCGCATTCGGGACAGCGGATCAGCGCCATGGTTCCTCCCCCTTCCACGCATCGGCATTCTGGATACAAAAGGTATCTTATCACTTCCCGGGCGGCATTGCAACAAACGGCGGCACAATACCAACTTTGGGCGGCTCAAAACCGCCTGCGGCTGCTCGCCGCATTTGACTGTGCGCCATTCAGTTGATAAACAGTTGACATTGTTTTGTATAATAGAAAAGATGGGATCTTCTCTCCAGAACCCGTCGAAAGGAGAAATGCGCAATGGAAGAACAAAGGCTCCATGACGTGCCGCAATCCAAGCCGTTCTACGGTCTCTTTGCACGCATCGCCCGTCGGACTCTGCGCTGCCTCTCCCGCCCCTACAAGGCGAATGTGGAGGCCCCGGCTCAGCCCACCATCTATGTATGCCGGCATCTGAACATGCACGGCCCCTATGTTACCCTCAAATGGCTGCCCTTTCAGGTGCATCCCTTCTCCCTGAGCGTATTCTTTGATGACGAGACCGCCATCCGCCACTACAGGGAGTACACCTTTGCAGCCCGCAAAGGCAAACCGGCACCCAAATTCAACCTCTGGGCATGGATCGCAGGCAAGGTGACGGTGCGGCTGCTGCACTCCTTTCAGGCAGCGCCGGTGTACCGGGACAACCGCTCCATCAGCACCATACGGCAGGCGCTCAAATACCTGCTGCGCGGCGACAGCATGATCGTCTGGCCCGACAGGGCGTATACGCAGGGCTACGACAAGCCCTGCGAGATCTACAGCGGTTTTCTCTATCTGGGCGAGCTGTACCGCATCAAGACCGGACGTGAGCTGCCCTTCGTGCCCCTGTATGTGGATGACGAGAACCACTGCATCATCCAGCGGCCCGCCATGACCATCGGCAGCTACAAGGAAGAAAAGGACGGGATTGCGGAGCGGCTCGCCCGCGCCATCGACCGCCAGGGGGACGCCGAATGAAGAACAAGAAATGGCTGGGCTCGATCATTATCGCAGCGGTGCTTGCGCTGTCCGTATGGATCGTGTTCCGCAGCAACGACCCTCAGATGGTCTGGGATACCCTCCGCTCGCTGAAGCCGGGCTGGGTCGTGGCCGCCATCGGCTGCTGGCTGGGCTTCCTGTTGTTCGATGCGGTGGGCTATCTGCTCTACTACCGCCGCCACGGGCATCCGGTGAGGCTGTTCTATCTGCTGTATGTAACCCTGATGGGCGCATTCTACAGCGGCATTACCCCCGGCTCCAGCGGCGGGCAGCCCTTGCAGGTCTATCACCTGAAAAAAGCGGGCGTGCCCGTAGGCGTGAGTACCTCCGGGCTGGCGGTGCGCTTTGCGCTGGGGCAGCTCAGCTCGGTGCTCATCGTGCCGGTGGTATGGCTCATCCATCGGGATTTCATCAACGTGCAGCTGGCAGGCATGCGTTTTCTGGTGTGGATCGGCTGGAGCATCCATCTGCTGGGTGTTCTGCTGATCGCCGCCGCCACCTTCTTCCGCCCCTGGCTGCAGCGGCTGGCCGACCGGCTGGTGGCAGCAGGCGCAAAGCTGAGGCTCATCAAGGATCCCGCAGCTGCCGCCGAGAAACTGCACAGCGTGCTGGACAACTACCACACCAACATGCTCCAGACCGTAAAGCGGCCCGGCGAGCTGCTTACCCAGCTGTTCCTTTCCTCGCTGAGCGTGCTTTCGCTGATGCTGGTGGCGGTATGCGTATACTACGCCTTCGGGCTCAGCAGTACCTCCTGGCAGCAGGTGCTTGCCATTGCCTACCTGCTGTATATGAGCGCCAGCTACAACCCCCTGCCCGGTGCCAGCGGTGCACAGGAGGGCGGCTTTCTGGCTTTCTACCGGGGCATCTTCCCGCCGGGGCAGAACAGCCTTGCCATGCTGGTATGGCGCTTGTTCTCCTACTACATCGGTCTGCTGGCGGGCGCTGCTGCGCTGGCAGTAAGCGGGGCAGCTGCCGCCGTTGGGAAGAAAACCGCTTCGGAGGGGGAGCCGCAAGGGTAAGCGGCGGAGGGATCTCCTTCTTTGTTTTTCATTTGGTTCTGCAACAGCAAGCCGGGGTCGCGGCTTGCTCAGCTCGTCAAAAAACACGCCTGCGGCGTCTTTTTTCACGACTTTTGCACCGTTTGCCTAGGAGCCTACGGCTCCCCGGGCGGCAAACGGCGATAGGAACCCCTTGCTACGCAAGGGTTCCGAAACCACCGGAAGGGTGAACGCAGTGAACCGAGGCGTGAGGACAGCGCGATAGCGCTCCCGCAGCGCCGAAGCCCAAAGCCGACCACAGGTCGGCTTTGGGCCGCAATGCACGCCGCTGGTTTCGGATTGACAATCGGAGGGCTGCGGCCCGACCATACCTCTGGGACTTCTTTGACAGTCTGAGCAAGCCGGGGTCGCGGCTTGCTGTTTTTTTGGTTGGGCTGGGGCTGAGGGTGCCGCCCAAAGACAAGCTACATACTGTGTGGCAACAGCTCCATGCAGCCTGAACAGCATCTGCTCCGTCCCATTCTGTAATGCCCACGCTCACCTCTTTTGCGTTGTATTGACCCATCCTGTAACTTCTCTCCCCCTTCCCTTGCCCCCCTTCCACCCTCTGTGCTACAATATACAAATAAGATGGGTGAACTGTCTGCGTTTGGCACTGCCCCTCTTCTATCATCCACACCGCCTCCCCTGCACAGGGAAACCAATACAGAAAGAAGGAGCCATCCCGCCATGCCCGCCAACTCTCCTGCCGATCTGCATACCCTCCTTGCCCCCATCCGCTGCTTTATGCTGGATATGGACGGCACCTTCTATCTGGGCGACCGTCTTTTGGAGGGCTCGCTGGATTTTCTGAAAAAGCTCCGGGAGACCGGGCGCACCGCGCTGTTTGTGACCAACAACTCCTCCAAATCCGGGCAGGTATATGTGGAAAAGCTGCGCCGCATGGGCGTTACGGAGCCGTTCCTCAACGTGCTCACCTCCGGGCAGACGGCGGCACGCTACTGCATAAAGCATTTCCCCGGCAAGAAGGCCTTCGTGCTGGGCAACGATCTCTACAAGGCGGAGCTTCATCAGCTGGGGCTGCCCATGGATGACGAAAACCCCGACTATGTGCTCATCGCCTACGATACCACGCTGGATTATGCCAAAATGACCACCGTGTGCGATCTTGTGCGTGCCGGACTGCCCTACATCGCCACCCATCCGGATTTCAACTGCCCCACCGAGACCGGCTTCGCGCCGGATATCGGGGCCATCATGGCCTTTATCGAAGCCAGCGCAGGCCGCCGGCCCGACCTGATCCTCGGCAAGCCCTACAGCGGCATCGTGGAGGATGCGTTGGGCATCACCGGGCTTTGCAAAAGCCAGCTTGCCATGGTGGGCGACCGGCTGTATACCGACATTGCCACCGGCGTCAACTTCGGCATGCTCAGCGTGCTGGTCCTGACCGGCGAAAGCACACGGGCGGATGTGGCGGAAAGCCCCGTCAAGCCCGATCTCATCTTTGAGCGGCTCAGCGATATGAATCCCTATCTGTGAGGTGAGCGACCATGAAGCAAAAACATTCCCTTGTACTGCTGGCGCTGGTTTGCATGCTGCTGTGCGCACTGCTGGTGGGCTCGGTGGCGGCAGGCGGTGCGGAGACTGCGTTCCAGAGCATCGTCTACGGCATGAAGGGCGATCAGGTAACGGAGATCCAGCAAAAGCTGAAGGATCTGGGCTACTACACCGGCAAGGTGAGCGGCAACTATCTGGACGGCACCTTTGCCGCCGTCAAGCGCTTCCAGAAGGATTACGGGCAACCGGAGACCGGTGAGGTGGATGAAAGCACCTACGGCCTTCTGATGACCGCCCAGTACAAGTCGGAGGCCAAGCGGTC
>JAZQHO010000216.1:0-8095 GCA_045540635.1 Candidatus Limiplasma sp. | reverse complement strand
AGGTAACCGTGGTATTTTCCGCGCTCACCACATCCGCAACGCCCACATTGGGAACATCTCCGATGTAGTCCACAGTACCGATCAGCATACCGGAGTAGCGGTACTGATAATACTGATAGTTGGCGCAGCAGTCATTGTTTACATCCATTATGGCTGCCACGTGGCAGTTTTCAAAGGTAACGGTGTTCTTCTGACCGGCGGTGTTGGTGCCGTCGTGCTTGGTGTTTTCACGCAGACGGCCCAGAATACCGCCGCAGGAGACATCATAGCTGCCCCACAGGGCGGAGATCTTATTGGTCTGGTCCACAGTGATATTTCTGAAGGTGATGTGGTCGTAAGAGCCTTCGCTGGAGGAATTGTAGTTCAGGCCTACCAGACCGCCGTTACCGGTGTTGTACACACGGGGGTTGCAGTTGATAATTGCGATGTTCTCAAAGGTAGAATCCACCGCATAGGCAGCGATCACACCGGTGGGAGTGAATTCGCCGTCAGAGATGAAGTTGTCAACGGTCAGGTTGCAAACCTTGCCATTCAGCACATAGCCAAACAGACCCATGCCATCCTTATAATAGTTGGAACCGGCAGAGTAACCTTCGTTGTAATCGCCAAACATCTCCCAAGTATTCTGGTAGAAGTTGGAGATGGTGTGACCGTTACCATCAAATGTACCTTCGAAGGACTTCACACCGCTGGTAACACTATCCGTCGTTCTTGCGTATCTACCGGTAGAGTTATTGTAGCCAATAGGATAGAAAATCAGGTCGGGGTTATTCTCGGTTTCTTTGTCGCCAAGATCAATATCCGCAATCAGCTTAACAGTCTTCCCGGCGAAGGAATCCCGCGTCTGACCATCCATACCACCAACAATTGCGCTAAAACCGGCCAGCTGGTCGGCGTTGGCAATGATATACTCAGCATCGGCATCACCCTCTGCCGTCATAACAGCATTGGTGTACCAGCTATAGTCATATTCACCCTTCCACTTGGCAGCCTCAGCCACCATCGCCACCTCGCTGAAGGTAGCCATCGCTACCTCCACCTCGCCGGTGGCGGGATCGTAGCTGTAGCTGTTGTGCGGGGCATCCGCATCCACCGCATCCACACGGGTCATCTTGTTGGTGGCATCGCCCTCTACATGGTACAGGTCGTAGTTGCCGATGTTCAGCGCCTTCTGCATCACTGCACCGAGGCTGATGCGCACAGGCACGGTGTTGTCCTTCGCTAGACCCTCCACACGCACTTCCCATGCATCAAGAGCTTCGCCGGCCTGCAGGGTAACATCCGCATCACTCTGGGCCTTGGGGGTAACGATCAGCTTCAGCTCGGTAACGCCGGCATCCAGCTTGGCGCCTGCGGGCACGGTGGCGGTCACGCCGGTGCTGCTGGTAAAGGCTACATCAGCCGTCAAAATGCCGTTCTGGGTAGAACCAACAGGCTGCACCACTTCGGTGCCGTAGCCATCCACCTCGGGCAGGGTCGGGTTGGGGATCATTCCGAAGGCATCCGGCTCGTAGTTGTACTGGGTGGCAGCCAGCTGCAGCTTGAAGCCCTCACCGGCGGAAAGCCCCATGTACTCGTTGCTCGCTTCCTGCTGCATGTGCAGAACGATGCAGGCGGTAACGGAGCCGCTCTCCCCCTCCACACCGGCGGGCAGCTTCTCAACGCCAACGCCTTCGGGCAGCAGGATGCCGTAGCCCGCGCCGTGCTCGTTGTGGATCAGGTCGGTCATGGTGCCCATGCGGGTAAGCTGCTGGGCAAAGTTGCTGCGGGTGATGGCAGGGGTCTGCGCATCCACCACGCCGAAGTAGACATCGATCACATCCATCAGCTCGGGGCCGCCCTCCACCACCATGGTGGGCAGCACATTCAGCTCGTAGCTGAACGCCAAAGAACCGCCGTTCTTGATACGGATATACCGTGCGGCGGAATAGTTGGGTTCCCAGCTGGTCTCGTTGAACAGAACGCCGTTGGCGGCATCCTGCCAGCCGGATTCGCTTTCGGGCAGCTGATAGGCCCAGTCCAGCCCGGCCTCGAGGGTGCTGGCGGCGATGATGTTCTCGCCGGAGGTCTCCTCCGAGGTGAAGTAAGCCAGCGTGGAGCCGACGATGATGCTGCCGCAGAGCACCAGCATGAGCAGTGCAAGCAGAACGGATGAACGATATTTACGCATGGGGTGGAACGCCTCCTACAAAAGTGCTTATGCATGCGGAGCTGCAAAATGGTTTTGCACGATTCGTGAATACAAAATATACCATTTCAAATAGTACCACATAATCTTTGCAAATTCAATGTTTCAGAGCGTTTTTTCCCGAATTTTCCATTACTTTTTTGCTACAAAAACACAAAAGCCGCCCATGGATCCGGGCAGCTTTTTACAGGAATGCTTCAGCGGGATTCCGAAACGCTGCAGGCCTGCATTACAAGCCGGTGCAGGCTGCGCTCGTAGGCGGGCGTATACACATTCTGTATCTCGCCCCGCACCATTGCGGCAAAGGTGAGCAGCATGGCATCATAGCGGTTGTAGGGCTGGGCAGAAAGGTGCTCGCCGGGCTTGTTCCATGGGCATAGGCCTTTCTTGTCCCGGTAGTAGCCTGTCACCTCGGTAGCGACGGTCTCACCGCCCATGAGGGTCTCCAGCGGTTTGATCTCCAGCGTGCCTTCGGTGCCGCAGATTACCAGCTGGCTGCGCTGGAAGCCGCCGGGCTCGGCAGCGCAGGTCTTGGCGAAGGAAACGCCGTCCGGGTACTGGAACAAAGCCATACCAAAATCCTCGCCGTACCGGTCATCAACGCTGCGGTTCAGAGGCAGTACGGAAAGCGGCTCGCCTTGGAAGAGATAGATCAGATCCACCAGATGACAGCCGAGATAAAACATCATGCCGCCCTGATGCTTTTTGAGCCATGTGCGCATTTCGGGGGTATGCATGCAGTTCATATGTGCTTCTACACTGTATACCCTGCCAAGCCTGCCGGAGCGCACCGCATCCAGCGCATAGAGCACGGCTGGGTTATAGCGGTACATGTAGCCGGTATGGAAGATGAGGTCTCTGGCTTCCACCTCGTCCATCAATCTGCTGAAGGCAGCGGGATCGTTGCCGCCGGGCTTTTCCAGATGGATGGGCAGACCCCGCTTCGCAGCCAGCATGGCGTAATGGGTCTGGCGATCCTCATCGCATTCGATCACCACGGCATCCAGATCCGGCATGGCGAGGATCTGCTCCGCTGTAAGCTTGCGATGACCACTGAAAATCTTATTCAGCGGCTTGGTGTGCTCATCCACATCGGCATAGGCTGCTACTTCAAAAACTTCCGGATGTGCCGTCAGGCTCTTGAATACCTGAAATGCGTGCCCGGTTTCAGAGGTACCGATCTGTGCTACTTTGATCCTGCGCATACATGCACCGGCTTTCTCAGCGTTGTTGTGTATGGGGCTGCTTATTTTTTTTCAAGGCAGAAGGGGCCTGTAAAGCGTCCTTCATCGTCAATGGTGGCGTAGAGGCAGATCTCCTCATCACTGGTGCCGCCATAGCCGTCTTCGTCCTCCCAATAGCGCCCGTCGGGCTGTACCTGCCAGCACATAAGGATGGTGCTGTCTGCCTGCTTGGAGAATGAGGTGCGGAAACGGATACGGGGGTACAGGCATTTGGGATCCACGCGTTCCGCCGCCTGCTTCTCCACGCCGGGGAAATGGCGGATATAGCCTTCGCTATCCACGATGGTGCGGGTGATATTCTTTTGGGAATTAGTAAAGACCACGCTGAGCACATCGCCTGGACGGCGGTACATGTGTGCGCCGTAGGTATACCACTGGCTCAGGTTCGGGCCGTCCTGCGGAGCATACTGCTGCGACGCGGATGGCGGCTGTATGCTAGCCTGTTTGTGAAAGAGAGCGCCAAAGAGCTTTTTAAGCATAGAAACACCGTCTTTCTGCAACTGTGTATTCTATTCTACCTTCCCAAAATAACAATTGCAAGCAAAATGCCGTCGGTACAGACCCCTATCATAGATCCGATATTCAATGCAAATGGGCTGATGTCTGGAGCGGCTTCCGTTTACTGCTAACGTTTGCTGAGATGAACCGCCATCAGTGCTGTGCAGCGGCATTGCTTCGTTGGAAATACTCAGAATAGAATTCTTTGCTTGTATGGATCCCTTTTATGCAGATGTGTATTCCCCGTTCGTCTGTGCTCAGTATCGTGATATTCCCCTGCTGAATAGGCGCCTGTGCATTGCCTGTTGTCGTTGGACAGATGCTGCCATTGTTGATATAGATGTTATTTCTTGTCTGATCGATCTCAACAACGGGTGCCATGTGCGTATGGCCGGAAAGAAAGATCACATTTGTGCTGCCGTCTAAAATCTGCTGCAATCTGGCATCCTGTTCCTTGGCTATGTATGGGGTGGCACAGCGCTGCGGATTGTGTGCCAGCAGCGGCGGATGGCACAGTACGATACGATATGCAGCGCTGCTTGCCCGCAGCTTTTCCTCCAGAAACAGAAGCTGTTTACCTTTGTCTGTAAAGAAAAACATTTTTTGATGGTATAGCGGGTTCAGGCCTGCAATATCCAATTCCGGAGAGAGCCTATGGTAGAAAGCACCGCTGACATCAAGCTCATATTGCTTTTCTGCGTTGATACAGCTTTCGAACGCTCTGAAAGCTGTATCGTCCCGGACGGGGATATCATGGTTTCCCATTACGGCATAGACTGGCACATTGCCCAGACACTCCCGGATGCATGTGCGAAGCAAAGTGAACTGCCCTGCTTCGGCGCGGTCTGCCAAATCCCCTGCGATGAGGAGAGCATCCGGAGGGTCGGCAGCCATCAAGGCGCAGCGAAGCCTGTCTGTTTTGCGGAACAGGTGTATATCGCTTATGGCAAGTAATCTCATTGGGTGCTGCTCCTTTTGACTGTTGGAATAGGCAGGTTGTATGCTGAGGAATACAAGCGGATGCGAGCTGCGTTGCACAGCGTCGTGGTGCTTTGCCTGATACCGTATTCTATGTCGTAAAGCAAAAGACCTTCTCGTGTGGAGGGAGCTGTTAAGGAACAATTTATTCTGCAATGAACAAACGAGCATCCGTCGACAGTTATGGATACTCGTTTGCTTATGTGATCCCCAAACGCAATGCACAGGAACGGTGCGTATTATTGCGCCCTCAGAGATGGTAGGAATTTGTTTTCGTCTACTGAAAAAATCGATTTTGTCACTAAGCCTTTAGAAAATGTTGATATGACAGTATACCAATTGGAAAGAAATACGTGCACCAACCCAATAGTGCAAAGGTTCCACCGTTTCCGGCTTCTTCGCTTGCCATACTTGTAAACATCCCCGTCATCGGCAGAAAAAAACAACTGACGAAGAAAATACCATGTACGAGCATCAAGCCTTTCAGCCACTTATCTGTTTTGCTATTCGGAACGATAGACAGGCCGATGAAGAACGTAGAAAGGGCCATCATTCCATAGCCGAGCAGATCATAATTGAACAGCAGCCCACCACGCTGAAAATCCAGTATTCGAAGGGCTTGCTCGCTCAAATCATCCAGCCGGACAGTTGTTGTTTGTGCAAAATATACCAAAAGAATCAATACTGCATAGACCGCAGCCATAACAACACCGATATTGGCAGCGACCCGTCGTTCCTCGCAACTTTCATATTGAAAACCCACCGCCATCATAATGTATCCCAAGGGCAAAAACATACACACGAGATACGAACCAAACGGAAAATCAACAATCATACATACAGCAAAAAGAAAGACCGTGATTGTGACAACCGCCGCACCAATTCGGGGAATTGTTCTGTTCATCTTTAGCCCTCCTCAATTCAATTGATCACTCTCATTATAGCATGGCGGTATAAGAAGCAGCAAGCCTTGGCGGGCTTGCTGTTTCGGTATTTCTTTGGTGCAAAGTGAAGGATAACTCCATCCTTTCCATCCCCCCTACTGGCGGGACTTTTGTTTGCCAAACCGATGATGTTGTGCTTCTTTATTCAAGCACCTTTTCCCTTCATGACTTCAGTATTCTCTGCTGACCGATCCCTTAAAACAAAATCCGCACAAGGGTTCCTTCCCCCGGTCGGCTTTCCAGCTCCACCTGCGCCTGATGCACCTGCGCCGCGTGTTTCACGATCGCCAGCCCAAGCCCGGTGCCGCCGGTCTGCTTGGAGTGGCTCTTGTCTACCCTGTAGAAACGCTCAAACACATGGGCCTGATGCTCCTTGGGGATGCCGATGCCGGTATCCTGCACGGTGCAGCAGATCTGGCCCTCTTCCTGAGACAAGCGCACTTGTACGCTGCCGCCTTCGGGCGTATACTTGATGGCATTGTCGATCAAATTGGTAAACAGCTCCCGCAGAAGCAGCGGGTAGCCCTTCACCACGGCTTCTTCCCCATCCACGGTGAGCACAATTTCCTTTTCCCAAGCCATGGGACGGAAATCCTCCACCAGCACATGGAGCATGGGCAGCAGAGCAACAGGCTCCTTTTCACCCAGTCCCTGCTTTTCATCCAGCCGGGACAGTTCCAGAATATCGTTCACCAAGGCCACCAGCCGCTTGGCCTCTGTGCGGATTTTTCCGGCAAACATGGGCACATCCGCTGGCTTGGCAATGCCGGTTTCAATGATCTCCGCATAGCCGGAAATGGAGGTGAGCGGCGTGTTCAGTTCATGGGATACGTTGGCGGTAAACTCCCGGCGGCTGGCTTCGGCTGCGTACTGGGCAGAAATATCCAGCACCAGCAGTACAACGCCCCGCACCTTTTTTTCCCGGAGCACCGGACTGGCAAAGAGACGGTAGGTGTTCTCGTTCAGCGGAAGGAGCGTATCGCCGGAAAAGCCCATCTGCGCTGCTTTGACAATCTCCAGCACAGCGGCATCCCGGCAGAGTGTGAGTACATCCCGTCCAATGACAGAGGCAGCCTCTGCGCTGAAAATCGCAGCCGCGCTGCCATTGATGGACAGGATCCGGTTTTCCCGATCCACCAAAACAAGGCCCTCCCGCATGTTTGCCATGATGGCGTTCAGATCGGCATGCGCCTTTGACAGATCCCGCATCTGCTGCCGGATCTGAGCATGCTGTTTATCCATGCGGGTCATCAGGGGAGCCAGCTCGTCGTAAACCTCGTTTTCCAGAGGATCGTCCAGATTCAGCTCGTTAATGGGCTGCACGATCTGCCGGGAGGCAAACCGGGCAATCAGCAGGGACAGACCCGCTACCATCAGCAGCATGACCAAGATCTGGGTCGCTACATTCAGAAACACCCCCAGCACGGAGGAACGGGTGCTGGCAATGCGCAGTACATTGCCTTCGATGGTGCGCCGGGCGTGATACAGGGTAACTTCGGACAGGGTATCGGAGTAGCGGGTGCTTTCACCTGTGCCGGTCTCCCATGCGGCCTGCACTTCCGGTCGCTGGGCGTGGTTGTCCATGCGGGTCTCGTCGGCATTGCTGTCGTAGAGTACGGAGCCGTCGGGGGCGATCAGCGTGACACGGTTGGTGGATGGCCTTTTCCGCCATCAGGGGCAGATGCTCCAACTGCTTGATATAAGGTTCGCTGGACAGGTAGATGACGATCTCGGAAATATCGGAAGCCTGATCGCCGATGCGTTCCATGTCCGTTATCATTTTAAGGGCAGAGAAAATCAAGCGCAAGTCCCTTGCCACCGGTTGCTGCTGCAAAAGCAGCTTAAGGCACAGGGATTCGATGTCCCGTTCCGCCGCAGGCATTGCAGTTTCCTGATCCACGACATCCCTGACAAGGGACGATTCCGGTTCCGCCACAGTTGCCATGCGTTATATGACCGTTACCGCCGCATTGGTCGCAAACCTTCGGACCATTCTCATCGCCGCCGGCATATCCTTCGCCCCCACATTTTGTGCAGGTTTCATAGCCGGAATTGCATTCTTCACATATTGCGGTTCCGCTCCCACCACATCTGTCGCATATTCCCGAACCGTGACATACAGAACAGCCTTCATTCGGATCCCGTGGCGCATGATATTCATGGTCATCGTCCGGATTCTCATTGTTATTGTCTTCGTTGGGCGCAGGAGGATTGTCTTCCGAACCCGGATTATTTCCATGTTC
>JAZQHO010000215.1:0-29103 GCA_045540635.1 Candidatus Limiplasma sp. | reverse complement strand
GGCCGTTCCAGACAACGGTCTTGGCAGCCTTCACAGCCTCGGCGAAGAGCTCGCGGCTCTTGGGGCCGATGTCGCAGCCTTCCTTATCGGCGGGGATCTTGTCGGAATCGGTGATCTCGATCTCAACGGAAGGATCGAAGGTGAACTCGTTGACACATACGGTGTCGATGGGCAGGAGCAGCTTGACGCCCTTCTGCTCGGCCTTGGCCATCATTTCCTTGCAGTAGTCGATCTTGCTCTCATCCAGCAGAGAATTGCCGATCTCGTAGCCCTTGGCCTTGAGGAAGGTGAAAGCCATGCCGCCACCGATGATCAGGGTGTCGACCTTTTCCAGCAAGTTGTTGATAACGTTCAGCTTATCTTCGATCTTGGCGCCGCCCAGCACAGCGACGAAGGGACGATCGGCGTTGCCCAGAGCCTTGCCCATAACGCTGAGTTCCTTGCCGATCAGGTAGCCGGCAACATTGGGGCTGAGGAACTTGGTAACGCCCTCGGTGGAGCAGTGAGCGCGGTGAGCGGAGCCGAAGGCATCGTTCACGTAGCAATCAGCCAGAGAAGCCAGCTCCTTGGAGAACTCCTCGATGTTCTTGGTCTCTTCCTTGCGGAAGCGGGTATTCTGCAGCAGCACCACATCGCCGTCGTTCATGGCAGCCACAGCAGCCTTGGCATTCTCGCCCACAACATTATCATCGTTGGCGAAAACAACGGTCTTGCCCAGATACTCGCTCAGGCGCTCAGCCACAGGAGCCAGAGAGAACTTCTCTTCGGGACCGTTCTTCGGCTTGCCCAGATGGCTGCACAGGATGACCTTGCCGCCGTCGGCAATCAGCTTCTTGATGGTGGGCAGAGCAGCAACGATACGCTTGTCGTTGGTGATCTTGCCTTCCTTCATGGGCACGTTGAAATCGCAGCGGACAAGAACCTTCTTGCCGGACACCTGAATGTCGTCAATCGTCTTCTTAGCCATGGTGTGCACTCTCCTTAAAACCTGATAGTTGGTATTGCAAAGCCCTTGTGGGCGAGCAAACAGTAGTCAGTCCTGCATGGACAGGATCGCATTGGCAGCGCCTTCATCGGTCACGAGCATCGCATGCCTGCGGCTGCGCATAGCGGCATCGATGGCCTCTGCCTTGCGTGCGCCCGCCGCCACGGCGATGAGCGCGCAATTGGGCTTGAGTACGCCCAAATTGTGGGATACGGTGGATGCGGAATAAACCATTTTGCCCTTGCTGTCGAAGTAGCAGCCGTAGGCCTCGGCAACTGCGCCTTTGCGGAGCACTTCCGCTTCCACTTCTGCCGGAAGCTGGCGCTTATGAGCCATATCATCTGCCCGGCCTACGCCGTGCAGTACAACATCGGCACGCTCCAAAAGGCTGAGCGTCTCGTCGATCTCGCGCATTTTGCGCATTTCGGCAAGTGCCTGCTCATCCAGCCTGTCGGGCAGGTGCATCATACGATGATGGCCGCCCAGCCGTTTGGCGATCTCGCAGGCAACGGTGTTGGCCTGTGTTTCCAGCGAACGCCCAATGCCGCCTCTGGCAGGTACCACCATCACATTCATGGGCGAGCCCTGTGGGATGGAAAACGCCACCTGATGAATGGTGCTGCCGCCGGTAACTGCCAGCGTACTGCCGGTTTGCAGGAAGGACCGGAGACGACTTGCTGCATTCCGCCCCACCTCGTGGAGCACATGGTCATCCCGGTCGGCATCGCCTGCCGCCACACAGACCTTTACCCCATCATAGCGTTGTGAAAGCGCAGTCTCCAAACCTGTAAGACCCTTCAGTTCACGGCTGAAGCGGCTTGCCATGGGCAGGATCGCATCGGCTTCGCTGGTCAGACTCATACCGGCTGCATCCAGCGAGACCAAACCGTGCTCCTTGAGCAGGGAAGCGACTGTTCGCACCTCCCGCTCGGGCAGGTTGAGCCGCGCTGCCAGAAGCCTGCGGCCTACAGGCTGCAGGGCACCGATACGCTCCAGCACAAGTGCTCGGCGTTCGATCTCCTGCGCCAGATCCGGCGCAAGCTTCTGCATGAGAACAAAGTAATCGTCTTGCATAGCCTCACTCCATCGGGTCAAATTTCGTCCCACATGACCAAATTCATCCCGCTCTCCATTATACAGCAGACGGATAGCTTTTGCAATGCGTTTTGATATTTTTCTATCAATAAATCAGCACCCGGAAAGCAGATGCCTTCCGGGTGCCGGTACAATGGTCGGGGTTACAGATCGTATACCACAGTGCCATCCAGTGCAGCCTGAATAAGCGCTTCGGTATCCAGCTTGCTCTCGCCCTCCAGAATGATCTCCATCTTGGGCTTGGTGGCGGGGTGACGGGGTGTGAATACCGTGCAGCAGTCCTCATAGGGCAGAATGGAAGTCTCGTAGGTGCCGATCTTATTGGCGATATCGATGATCTCCACCTTATCCAGACCAATCAGCGGACGGAACACAGGAATGTCGGCGATCTCATCGGTGCAGGTGAGCGCCTGCATGGTCTGACTGGCTACCTGACCGATGCTCTCGCCAGTGACCAGCGCCTGCGCACGCTCCTTGTGCGCAATGGCATTGGCAAGGCGCATCATATAGCGGCGCATGATGATGGTGGTATAATCCGGATGGCATTTCTCATGGATCTGCATCTGAATATCGGTAAAGGGCACCACGTGCACCTTGATGCCGCAAAGGCTTTCGGAAAGGATGCGGGCAAGATCCAGCACCTTTTCCTTGGCACGCTCACTGGTGTAGGGCGGGGAATTGAAGTGCACAGCGCTCATGCTGACACCGCGCTTGGCGATCATCCAGCCTGCAACGGGGCTGTCGATACCACCGGAGAGCAGCAGCGTTGCACGGCCATTGGTACCAACAGGCATGCCGCCTACCCCCATGATGGGACGGGTGTACACATAGGCCTGTTCGCGGATCTCAACAGAGATGGTCAGTTCCGGATTGTGGACATCCACAGTCAGATCGGGACGCTTTTCCAGCACATAATGGCCCACCTCCATATTGATGGTGGGAGAGTCCATGAAATAGCGCTTATCGCTGCGGCGTGCATTCACCTTGAAGGTGCCGTGATGATCCTCCACCAGCTGCACAGCAGCTTCGCAAATAGCGGAAAAGTCATCCTTGGGCAATTCCAGTGCACGGC
Source organism: Candidatus Limiplasma sp. (assembly GCA_045540635.1). Classification (GTDB taxonomy): domain Bacteria; phylum Bacillota; class Clostridia; order Christensenellales; family Aristaeellaceae; genus Limiplasma. The sequence continues at coordinate 25,951 of JAZQHO010000215.1, read as the reverse complement.
ACAGGCTGTGCACACCAAATACCTTGCCAACTCTGCGGATGCCTTCCTCCATATCAGTCAGATCGCTGACGTAAACGCGGCTGTCGCTGAGCCACACATGGCCGTTGAGTTCCTTTACGGCATTACGGATGCGCTCCACCAGCATACGCATGAAATACGGACGGTTGGAGCCCTTGAGGAATATTTCGCCGAAGCGGACTTGCAGGATCTCGCGCACGGTATATCCTTCCTTTCTTTAGCGGCGAACATAGCGCCGGAGCATTTCCACCTGACGGATCACTATGTCGGCGGTCTGCAGGATCTCCTCCTGCGTATTTTCGGGACAAAGGCTGATGCGAATAGCGCTTTCCATCACCTGAGGGGTGCAGTGCATAGCAGTGAGTACATGAGAATGCTTGCCCTTCTTAGAGGAGCAGGCAGAGCCGGTGCCAACGATCACACCCTCCATTTCCAGCGCATGGAGCAGGGTTTCGGCACGTACCGGCGGGAAAGCCACATTCAGGATATGCGGTGCGCTTGCATGATCCTCCGCAGGCAAGCCAAGCAGCTGCATATCCGGCAGAGCGGTGGAAAGCTTCTTCAACAACAGCTGCTTCAGCGAGAGCATATGGGCAGAGCCCTGCCTGGGGTATGCATTGATGGCCGCGCCCATACCGGCGATGCCTACAGTATTCTCGGTGCCGCTGCGGCGATCGTTCTGCTGGCCGCCGCCGATGAGCATGGGCTTGAAGCGGAAACCTTCCCGCCAAACCAGTGCGCCCACGCCCTTGGGACCGTGGAACTTATGCGCACTGATGGCGTAGGAATCCACCGGCAGCTGCTTCATGGAAAAAGGTATTCTGAGGAAGCCCTGCACGCCATCCACATGGATAGCTGCCTTGGGGCAATGCTTTGCCCTGAGCTGACAGATCTCCTGCAGCGGCATAATGACACCCGTTTCGTTGCACACCTGCATTATGCAGATCATACGTGTCTTTTCCGAAAGCATTTCTTCCAGCGCAACCAAGTCCACGCTGCCCTGCCGTGTGAGGGGGATCTCTCGTGCAATGCAGCCATAGCGCTGGGCTGCCTCTTCGCAAGCAAGGCGCACGGCTGCATGCTCCGCTGCGGAATACAGGATCTCTCCCCCATCCCGGTTCAGCTGCATGTGGCCGAAGATGGCCAAATTATCGCTCTCGGTGCCGCCGGAGGTAAAAACCACATGCTTTGCATCGGAGCCAACGGCTGCACCAATGGCAGTGGCTGCATCCTTCAGGATCTGTTCGCCACGCATGGCGGGCGCATAAAGTGCGGAAGGATTGTAAAAATCCTCCCGCATGCTGTGCAGCATAGCCTCCACTGCCGCCTCGCTGGGACGGGTGGTGGCGCTGTTATCCAAATAGATCTGTGCCATCGCTTATGCGCGGTATACGCCCATGGGCAGGTACTTCTTGATCATATCCACCAGTTCTTCGGAGGGCTCGAACACGATGATGTTCTTTACGCTTTCCTTCTGGTAATAGAAATAGTACAGATTGGCATCCCGATTGAGGAACCAATTGCGGCGCTTGAGGTCGGGCATGTTGATAAGCTTGCGGAACTCGTTGGAGTCAACAGCGCCGAAGGCATCCACATTCTTTACGCGCATGGTACCGAGGGTCTTGCGCTTCTGGTTGTTGAATACCTTGGCAAAGTCCAGATCACCATTGGTGAAGGTGTACTCGTACTCGGTACGGAGACGATCCCGGTAGAGAAAGAGCAGGAAAGCCACTGCGGCGTTCAGCAGTGCAAACACAAGGATAACCCAGTGGAAAGCCTGCAGCAGCGTATTGATGGTCATAAAGGCCAGCAGGGCACAAACGACCATGATCACATTGGAGAGCAGGTACAGGATATCGCTGAAGGTACGGTTGCGCTTCACAACCACTTCTTCCATGAAATGATCCATCATAGTTGTTCACCTCTTTGATATTGTGGAGATACCTCAGAATACGATGAGGAGGTAGGTGACGGCGATAACACCACCGAGAATGCTACCGCAGGCAACCTCCAGCGGTGTATGACCCACCAGTTCCTTCAGCTCCTCATCGGAGATCTGTTTACCGTTGATGAGCACATCCTTTAAAATCTGATTGATGACCGCAGCTTGTGTGCCCGTTTCTCTGCGTACGCCCGCCGCATCGTACATAACGATCATGGCAAAGGCGACCGCCAGTGCGAAAAGTGCAGAATCGAACCCGTTCAGAAAACCGATGGCAACCGCACCCGCCGTGACCATGGAGGAGTGGGAGCTGGGCATGCCGCCGGAGCCGAAGAAGCGCTTCAGATCCCATTCGTGTTCCACGATTCGGTAGATCGGAATTTTCATCGCCTGTGCAATAAACCATCCCAAAAGAATGATAAACAGCACATGATTATTCAGAATTCCCCAAACAGGAGCCATCAGCATCTCCTCCAAATGATGTTCGTTATCTCATCATACAACATTCAGTTGCTGCGCACAAGGGATTTTTGTGCAAGTTCTGCCAAAAAGTCGCCTTTGGTGCCAAAAGTCTGCATGGCGTGCACCGCATCGGTGACAGCCTCCAGCGCATCCCGGCGGGATTGCTCCACGCCGCATACCGCAGGCCACGTCATCTTTCCACGCTGGGCATCCATACCGGTCTCCTTGCCCAGCCGGTGCACATCTCCCTGAATATCGAGAAGATCATCCACGATCTGGAATGCAAGCCCAATGCCCCGTCCATAGCGGCGTCCGGCTTCCAACTGTTCTTCCGAAGCGCCAGCCAGCATCAGGCCGGCCACCACAGGTGCGGTGAGCAGATCAGCCGTTTTATGCAGATGGATGTAGCGCACATGCTCCTTGACAGGCTCGCTTCCCTCCAGCTTTACATCCAGCGTCTGCCCGGCGATCATGCCCCGCACCCCGGCACGGCATGCGATCTCGCGGGCAGCGCGGAGGGCGTTGGCAGGTTCTTCCCGGCAAAGCGGCGCGGAGAGCATGGTCTCATAGGCAAGGTTCAGAAGGCCGTCGCCGGCAAGGATGGCCATGTTCTCGCCATAGACAAGATGGTTCGTGGGCTGGCCACGGCGAAGCTTGTCGTTATCCAGAGAGGGCAGGTCGTCATGGATGAGGGAATAGGTATGGATCATCTCCAATGCACAGGCAAAAGGCAAAGCCTGCCGCCAATCTTCCTTCAGCAGATGATACGCCGCCAGCAGGAGCACAGGACGAAGCCTTTTGCCCGGCAGCAGCAGGCTATAGCGCATGGCACTGCGCAGCGGCTGCGGAATGACACCTTCGGGCGGGGTTTCGGCTTCTGCCTCGGTGATGGGTTCGCACTGGGAAGGGGCAAGCAGTTCCAAAGAAGAGAGATAATCTTCGACAGCAGCCTGATACTGATTCATTGTGCTTCCTCCTGTGCAGGGATCATGGAGATTTGCTGTTCGATGGTGCATTCGGCGGCTTCGGGTTTGCCATCCTGTCCTTTACGGATCTCCAGCATCCTTCCCCTGGCTGATTGCAGACGGTTTTCCAGATCCTTAGCCAGCTTGAGGCCTTCCTCGTAAAGCTTCATCAGTTCGTCAAGGGGCAGATCCGCATTCTCCATCTGTGTGGCGATGGCTTCCAGCGTTTCCAGTCCGGTTTCGAAGGAAGGGGGTTTCTTGTTGGTTTTGGCTGCCATGGTCAGCATCCTTTCTCTATCCGATCCACTGTAGTGGCTACGGTACCGTTGTTCATGTGCAGGAGCAAGCGATCGCCGGCGGCAAGCTGCTGCGCATCCTTCACGGCTTTTCCATCCTTCATCACAACAGCATAACCACGGCGGATGGTCTCCACCGGGCTCGCGGTACGGAGGCGCACCGATGCATGGGACAGGCGGCGTTCCAGTGCATGCAGGCGCTCGCTGCACCCGGCCTCCAGCGCCGGTACCGTACCTGCCAGCAAATGTGCCTTGTGTTCCAAGCAGCCCTCGCAGGCTGCGTGCATGCGGAGCCGCAGCTGCTCGATCCGACTCAGCTGCTGCTGCGTTCTCTGCTCGGGAGAGCGCATGTCCAGCTGCTGGCGTAAATGGATGAGCCTCAGATCCAGTCGATCCATATGCTTGTCCAGTGCCTTATCCAGCTGCATGCGAAAATTCTCCAGCTGCCGAAGAAGCACATCCTGCCGCTGCACAGCAAGCTCTGCGGCAGCGGAGGGCGTGGGAGCGCGAAGGTCTGCGACAAAATCGGCGATGGTAAAGTCTGTCTCGTGCCCGACCGCACTGATGACCGGCTTTTTACAGCCGGCAATAGCCCGGGCAACCTTCTCCTCATTGAAGGGCCATAGATCCTCCATGCTGCCGCCGCCACGCCCGACAATGATCACTTCTGCCGGTTCGTAGCGATCCAGTAGACGGATAGCAGCAACGATCTCATCAGCCGCACCCGCACCCTGCACAGAGGCGGGGCACAAATACAGCTGCACTGCGGGATCCCGCCGCCATGCGACCCGGGCGATATCGTGCACCACAGCGCCGGTCTTGCTGGTTACGATGCCAACGCCCCGCACATGCTGGGGTACAGGCTTTTTCAGCGACGCATCGAAAAGCCCTTCCAGCATAAGCCGCTTCTTGAGGGCTTCGAACTGCAGGTACAGCGTACCAACACCATCCTGTTCCATCTCCTCCACATAGAGCTGGTAGGAGCCGGTTTTGGTATAGAGGCTCACATTGCCGTAGAGACGCACCCGCATGCCGTTTTCCGGCTTGAAGCGCAAGCCTGCGGCAGCCTGCCGGAACATGGCGCAGTTGACCGCTGCTTCCTCATCCTTCAGGGAGAAATACCAGTGCCCGGAAACATGGTGTTTCAAATTACTGATCTCTCCCACCACGCAAACAGAGCGCAGTATGGGGTCGGAGGCAAGTACCCGGCGCACATATTCGTTCAGCTGCCCTACGGACAGGGTGGAGAGTCTCACCCCTGCACCGCCTTCTCGGCTGCGGCAACCGTATTATCCATCAGCATGGCGATGGTCATCTTGCCAACACCGCCGGGAACGGGCGTAATGTAGGAAGCTTTTTGGCTGACGGCTTCGAAATCCACATCACCGCAGAGTTTGCCATCCACGCGATTGATGCCCACATCTACAACGGCAGCGCCTTCCTTGACCATATCAGCGGTCACAAAACGGGGCTTGCCGATGGCTGCCACCAGAATATCGGCACGACGGGTATGCTCTGCCAGATCCTTGGTGCGGCTGTGGCAAACGGTAACGGTTGCATTTTCCTGCAGGAGCAGCAGTGCCATAGGCTTGCCCACGATATTGCTGCGGCCGATGACCACGGCCTCCTTGCCCTCCAGCGGGATGCCTGCCTGCTTGAGCATATACAGAGCGCCCTTGGGCGTGCAGGCAACAACACAATCCTGCCCACGGCAGAGACGGCCGGTATTCACATCGTGGAAGCCGTCTACATCCTTCTCGGGCACGATCAGGGACAGCGCCTTGGCCTCGTCCAGATGGCGGGGCAGGGGCAACTGCACCAGAATACCGTGCACAGCAGGATCTGCATTAGCCTCCAGAATGGCGGCTTCCAGAACCTCCTGCGTAGTATCGGCAGGCATGCGCAGCGTATTGGAGCGGATGCCGAGACGGGCACAAGCCTTCTCCTTGTTGCCCACATAGGTCTGAGAGGCAGGATCCTCACCTACCAGAATAACGGTGAGACCAACTTCTACGCCCTGCTCCTTGAGAGCTGCCACACGGAGCTTCAAACTTTCTTCGATCTCCTGAGCCATGATCTTGCCATCGAGCAACTTCGCCATAGGAAATGCCTCCTTATTTGTTTTGGTTCAAATAGCGCTGCATGCCGATAGCAGCAACCCCTGCTGCATTATCTGCACTGTAGCGCGGATCTCCGAAGATGACCTGTAACCGGCCTCCTGCTTTGCGGAGGCGGCTGAGCAAAAGCTGGCGGAGCAGCGTGGAGGAAGCAACGCCCCCAACCACCAATGCCTGCCTGAGCCCGGTTTCTCTGCTTGCCGCCAAAAGCATACGGCAAACCGTCCGGCTCAACAGGTCAAAAACCTCCAGCGCAGCCGATTCTCCGGTCAGCTGCCCTTTTTGCATAAGCTGCAATACCTTACTCTCTGCACCGGAAAGATGGCAGGAGAGATCGCCTTTTTCCATGCTGCAAGGGATCAGCGCCCGAGATGGTTCCGTACAGGAAAGGGCCATTTTTTCCAGTGCAGGGCCAGCGGGAAAACCAAGGCCCAGCTTAACACCGATGCGATCCACGAGCTGCCCGGCATGCAGATCCAGTGAGGAGCCCAGTGTCGTGATGGCTTCTTCGCTGCAAAGCAGCAGATCGGTGGTGCCGCCGCTCAGGTGCAGTGCGATATGCTTATCCCCAAGAGGAGCATTGCCCAGCAGCCCGGCTGCAATGTGCCCTCGCTGATGGGTAGTGGTGTACAAAGGAACATTCATCAGCGCCGCAGCGGTATGGGCATGCCCGAGCCCTACGGTAAACACAGGCATGTAGCTGTTTTCCCCATCGCAGGGCGCAGCAGAGGCGCAGACACAAACGATCCTGGCCTCCTGGCCTTTCAGCTGCTGCTTAAGTTCCTCCATGATCTGCGGCATTTGCCGTACATGCGCAAAAACGGCCTCGCTCTGGCGAAGGCCGCGCTGCCCTGCCTCTACCGGCAGTAGCTTTCTGGTAAAAGCCACCACTTCCCCCTGCGTATTGACCGCTGCGGCGGAAGTGGTGTAGCAACTGGTATCAAAACCTACAGCAACATTCATCATTTGCCTTCGTTCTTTTCCCGTTCAATCGCACCGAGCACGCCATTGATGTAGCGGGTGCTTTTGGGCTCGCTGTACACATTGGACAAATTGAGCGCTTCGCTGATGGCTACATTATCGGGTACATCGCTGCGATGGAGAAGCTCGTAAGCAGCAAGACGCAGAATGCTGAGATCCACATTGGGCACGCGCTGCAGGCTCCAGTTGCCGGTGCTGTGCGTCTCGATGGACTCGTCCAGCTGCTGACGGTGTTCCTCCACACCGCTGAGAACATCGCAAATATAAGTGCGCTCATCTGCACTGGGGCGAAGCGCACCGGCACCCTCAGGGCGTTCCTCGGAGAGCTGCTCATAAACAAGATCGAGGGACTCCTCGCCTGCATCGCCGCCGGACATTTTTTCGTAAAGCAACTGCATGGCTGCCTTTCTGGCAATGGAACGTGCCATGGATATTACACTCCGTTTCTATCTTTGGGATGGATCACTGTTCTTCTTCGCTCTTGGCAGGAGCAGCAGGCTGTGCTTCAGGCTTCTTACCATAAGCGCCGACGGCATAGCCCACAATGAACAGGGCTGCGATCAGCAGCGTGCCCCAAAAGCCAAAGAAAAGAAAGCAAAGTGCAACCAGCACGCCCACCAGACCGCAAAGGATACCACACTGGGGGGTGCCCAACTGAAACCAATTCTTCTTAGATTCCTGCATGTCTATCACCTCATCAAAATTTCGTACAACTTTTTAGCCTTCTTCGGTCTCGCTTGCACGAGCCCACACCTTTTCTTCTTCGGCGGGAACTTCTGCTTCCTGCTCGGAGGTTTGGTAGAAATCGGTATACACCTCAACAGCTTCGGGCTGTTCAGTAACGGCTTCTACTGCTTCGCCAACATACTCCTCTGCGGCAACGACCTGCTCGGCAGCAGCCTCAACAACAGGCTCCACAACCTCAACGGCAGCTTCGGCAACAGGCTCGGCAACCACTTCAGCCACTTCAGCCACGGGTTCAGCCAAGGCTTCTCCGGCGGCAACAGTCTCAGCAACGGACTCGTAAACAGCCTCGGCAGCGGGCTCGACGTAATCCACAGGCTCAACGTAGTCGGCAGGCTCTTCGGTGTGCTGCAGAATGCTCTCGGCAGCGCTCTCGGAATGATCCTGCAGAGCAACAACGGGTACCTGCTCCAGCGCAGGCACTTCCTTGTGCTTCAGGGCAGAAGCCTTGTCGCTGGTGCCGATCTGCACACGAACCTCATGCACATCCACACCGCTGCATGAGGTAATGTACTGCTTGATCTGCTTCTGCAGTACATTAACGGTAAGCGGGATATTGATGCCGTTGGCCAGCAGCAGCTTCAGATCCACAATGATGCCGCCACGCACACGGTTGATGTGGATCTTTTTGACGGCGATCTCCTGATGCTGATCCACACACTTGTGCACCATGCTGCTGAGGGCGGAGATAGCGATGCTCATATCGCCCATATCGGTGCGCTGCACGATAAAGCCCTTATCGTTGCGGCGGCGGAAAAGCAGATGCAGGCCATGCAGACCCAGCAGCACCAGCAGCAGGGCGACAGCGATGATCACAATGCGCTGCCACAGCTGATAGGGGCCATAGATCAAGCTGGAAACATCCATAGTGGGAAGAAGGCCGGAGCCAACGAGAGCGATGGTCAGACCCAGAGCGATAATCAACAGACCGGACAGAGCGGCCAGCATGCGATCACTGATTTTGAATCTCATAACAAAGTACCTCCTCAACCATGCTTTGCGGTAAGAAAGGCAATGCCATTCCCGACCCTCCATGGGTCAAAAGTGGTATTGCCTTTTTTAGAAATTATTCTTCGGCAGTCTGCTCCTGCAGTTCAGCTTCTTCGGTCTCCTGAGCGGGTTCTTCGGCCGTTGCTTCGGATTCTTCCTCGTTTTCGGCAACGGGCTCCACGGCAACAGGCTCGACCGCAATGGGTTCCTCTGCCTTGATGGCAGCCTTCTCGGTACCCTGCTCGTTCAGTTCCTCAAGGCCAACGAGGTTTTCGTTCTTTTCTTTTTCGAAGCTGAGACCCTGCACATGCACGTCCACACGGACGACATGCAGACCGGTCATGGTTTCGATAGACTTGCGAACGCTCTCCTGCACATTGGTAGCGGCGGTCTGGATCGGCACGCCGTATTCCACATTCAGGTACACATCAACAGACACTTCTTCGGTGCCCACATCCACCTTTACGCCCTTGGTGATGTTCTTGTTGCGGCTGAAAACATCGCTGATGCCGGTGCTGGCAGTGCACATACCGGCAATGCCTTCCACTTCGTTGGCAGCAACGCCTGCAATAACAGCAACGACCTCGTTGGCGTATGTAATGGTGCCGGTGGCTTCTCCATCCTGATTGGTGGTCAGGGGCAAATTCTCCTTCTTAGGGGCCATAACACATACCTCCTATATCAGACGCCCGCACAGGGACGATTCTGAACAATATACAGCTTTAGTATAGCAGATATTGCGCAAATTGACAATGAGAACGTGAATTTATCTTTCAGAGAAACAACAATACCGCACAAACAATCTGCCGCCATGAAGGAATCATGGCGGCAGATCGGTTATTATCAATACAGATGTTTGGGATCACGCGTCGAAGTACTTGTCCTTCATTCGGTCATACTCCTCACGGGTGATGAGCACCTCGCGCGGCTTGCTGCCCAGAGACTTGCTGACGATGCCGCGGGCGGCCATGTCATCGATGAGGCGGCCTGCGCGGGCATAGCCCACCTTCATTCGGCGCTGCAGCATGCTGATGCTGGCTTGTCCATCATCCAGAACCATTTCGATGGCTTCCTCGAGACGGTCATCGACTTCGGAATCCGAACCGCCATCATCCAGCACATCATTGGAAGCATCCTCCAGATGATCCAGCGTATCCAGCAGCCCCTGATCGAACTCTGTATCAGAATTTTCACGAATGAAGGCAACGATCCGGTCAATCTCATCATCGCTCAGGTAACAGCCCTGCACACGGATGGGAGAAAGAACACCAGTGGGCATGTAGAGCATATCGCCGTAGCCCAAAAGCTTCTCTGCACCGACCTTATCAAGAATGTTGCGGCTATCCGTATTGGAGGCCACGGAGAATGCGATACGGGAAGGCACATTGCTCTTGATAAGTCCGGTGATGACCTCGGAGGTGGGGCGCTGGGTGGCCAGTACCATATGAATACCGCAGGCACGTGCCTTCTGCGCAATACGAATGATGCTTTCCTCCACCTCGCTTCTGGCGACCATCATCAGGTCTGCAAACTCGTCGATGATGATCACGATGCGGGGCAGCTTCGGCTCGCCGGCTTCCAGCTTGGCATTGTACGCATTGAGATCGCGCACACCCTTGTGGAACATCTTCATGTAGCGGTCTTCCATCTCGGCAACGGCCCACGCCAGCGCACCGGCAGCCTTGCGAGACTCAGTGACCACAGGAATGAGCAGATGTGGTACACAATTGTAACATTGCAATTCGACGACCTTGGGGTCGACCATGATCAGGCGTACCTCCTCCGGCGAAGAACGGAAGAGCAGACTGTTGATAATGGCGTTGACACAGACAGACTTACCGCTGCCGGTCTGGCCGGCAATGAGCAGGTGCGGCATCTTGGCCAGATCGCAGATGATCGGCTTGCCGGTAAGGTCGTGACCCAGGCCCACCGCCAGCGGAGACTTGGCATCCTGCATTTCGGGGCTGAGGAGCACCTGCGCGAAAGTGACCGGCTGGATGGTATCATTGGGAACCTCAATACCGAACAGATTGGTGCCGGGGATCTGGCTTTCGATACGGATCGCACCCTTTGCGGCAAGATCAAGTGCAATATTATCAGTAATATTCTGGAGACGCTTTACATTGATACCGCTTGCAGTAAGCCCCAGCGCAAAACGGGTGATGGCAGGGCCATGGGTAACATGCTGTACCTTGGCGGGAATACCGAAGCTGGAAAGCGTCTTGACCAGTTTCTGTGCGTTCTCCTGGTCCTGCTCCGTGGTATCGGGCTTACGATACAGCTCCAGATTAAGAAGATCGACAGGGGGGAACACATAGGGCCGGGGCGGTTTGGTCTCTTCTTCCTCCACGGGGAAGAATGCTTCATTCTCCTCAGGCTTTGCGGTCTGGTGGATCTCTTCCCTCTGCCTGCCTGCCAAGGGCGCAAACTGAGGTGTATGCATAGTCGTGCTCTCCGGCATACAAAGCTCGTCCTCTGTTTCTTCGCCGTTGTCCTCACTGCTGTTGTCTTCAAGGGGATGGTATTCCGCATCGTCATCAAAGACGATATCGTTATTACGAAGTTCTTTCCGGCCACTTTCTTCTGCAGCATCGCTGCTCTCTTCCGGAACACCCCGCCGAGCCTTTACTTCTTCCTTGACAGCAAAAGCAGTCTCAACCAGAGAACCACCCTCATCCGCAGGGGCGGCAGACTGATTGCTGTTGCCGAGGCGGCCGGTCAACTCTGCCTTGCGCTTGCGAATCTCCTCAAAGCGGATAATAGCCGCATTCTGCTGCTGAGCGTCCTCTTCCCCATTCTGAAGCAACAAGGGTTCTTCAGCGGTTTCGACCGCAGGAACAGCATTGACGATCACTTCATCGTAGAGAGTAACATCGGGTTTGGGTTCGGGCCAGAGAGGCTTCCTGCGGGAAGGTGCAGCAGCAGGGGCTTCCTGTTGCATGCCTGCCGCATTCTGCTGCGGTACTGCCTTGACACCCGACTGTTCCTTGGGGCGCCCGGAGGTATGCTTGTTACCGGGCTTCTGCAGCTGACGGGGATCCTGAGCAAGATTCTCTTCCCAGCCCATCTGCTGCTGTACCTGCTGTTCGCGCCGCTGAGCGCTCTTCTGCTTCCATTTTTCAAGCAGCGCTTTCAGGTCCTCAAAACGCTGTCCCACATTAAAACGAAGCAGCCAAAGCACAGCGCCGATCAGCAATGCGATAAGCACAATGCTACCGCCGCCAGCACCCAGCAGGTGATGCATAGGCCAAGCCAACAGCATACCCAAAGCACCGCCAGGTTCGCCAAGACGGGAACAGAGCAGGTAGGCAGTCTCGAAAACGCTGCCGAAGCTCGCCGCATCCTCAGCAGAACCACGTGCGGCAATGCAGTAATCCACAAAAAAGCCTTCATCGCCAACACGGCTGAGCATGTTAAAAATGCCCAAAACGATCAGAAGGATGGCGGTAATAAACAGCACAATGCGGAAAGAAACTTTGCGGTTCGCAGAACGGGCCACCAGCAAACCGAAGCCGAGGATCAGAGCTGCGAAAAAGATGGCGAAGCAGCCGGCAAGGCCGTGCATTACACTTCTGAGCGCATCAAAAAGTGCTCCCTTGAACCCTACCAGCAGGCACAGAAGGGAAAACCCGCCGTAAAGAGCCAGCCCAATGCCGACGATCCCCTTGGCAAGCGGCACATATGCTTCGTAACTCGTCTGCTTTTTTTTGTTTTGTCTGTTTACCATAGCGCTTTTTCCTTTCATTGTGCTTCAAATTGTACGGCTGCAAGCACACCATTGTCATCTGCATAGAAACGCACCACATTGCCGCCGTTAGAGTACAGGTCGCAGGTACCGGTGGGGAGATCGTAGTCATATGCCATGTTCTCGGTCATCTGAAGAGTCTCGTCGGGCTCGCCAAGCACCAGAAGCCACTCCTTACGGGTAGCTTCGCCCACCAGCAGACCGCAGAAGGCACCACGTCTGAGCTGGATCCCCTCCAGAACGGAATGATCATACCCGCTCTGCATAGCATCGGAGATAAGCAGGATATTCTGGAAGAGCGGATCCTCCAGAACAAAATAGCGTCCGCCGGGGAACTCATCCGGAGTACGGCTGAGGCCGTAGCTTTCAATGATCTGAGGCATAGGCTCGCCCAGTGCGACGGGTACCTGTGAAAGCCGTCCTTCCTCCAGCGTGCGCAGTACCAGCTGATGTTGCTCATCTGCCGTAAGTCTGGGCTGGATGGCACCCAGGTCGGCAGGCAGACCGTCTGCCACCAGCAGATGCTGGAGCTCGGCGTAGTCGAAACGACAAGCACCGGCTTTGCCCGAAACGTTGGTCAGCTGTTCGGGCTCATACCAAAAGGTAATGCCGGTTCCATCCAGTGAAAAACGCTCCACCGGCAGGGGCAGGATGTCTGCACTGTTCTCATAGTCGCTCATCTCGCCCGACAGGTTGCGGACGGCCGCTTCCTCCAACCACTGCTGTGCCGCAGCCGGATCTGCAAACAGTGCTTCCAGCCGGAGGCGCTTGCCGGTGGCAAGGTCGTATGTCAGGGGCGTATTGGTGTGCCCCTGACGGTTGTTGGGCATCTTGCCGTCGGCGGTGATCACAAAAGAGACAACATGCTCCGACACATACATGTCGTAGGATACCTGAAGCCCCCAGAGGCTGTCCGGCCCGAGGGAAGCAAAGGTGATCATATGGGAGGTAATATCTGCAGAAAGAATAATGTCATCGTTGATACGCTGCTGTACCCGACTGTCCGCCAGGCCTGTAAGCTGCGGGTAAGCCAGACAGTTGCCATTCTGCTCCATAACGATGCTGTTGACGGTAGGAAGCTCCGGCTGCGCATCTTCTGCAGCGGTGGAACAAAACGGTGCAATGCATATCAGCACCGCCAAGATCACGAATAAAAAAATGTTGCGCATACCGTACACTCCTTTTGCAATTTATTCACCAAATATAATACAGCAAAAACTTTTCTGTTGCAAGATTGTAACATAATATTCATACGCCAGAACAGAAGTGAATGTCCCTTCGCTACTGCATGCCCAAGGGAGCGCCGGTCATTGGCTGTAGCTGAACACCGCAAAGAGCGCTCTGAACGGTTTTGGGGATCAGTGAAAAATCCGCCACCAGCGAGCGGGGCTTCCTGAGTGCATCATCCTGACGGAAGGGTACCAGATATACATTACGCCACACCATGAGCCTGCCGATGTTCTGAGCAGCCGAGCCCAATGCATCGTTGGTGGAGACCGCCAGCACCAGCGGCCTGTCGTTGCGTAGATGGCTCTTGGCACCAAGCAATGCCGGCGTATCGAAAATGCCATTGACCAGCTTGGCGAGGGTGTTGCCGGTGGCAGGAGCGATGAGATACAGATCTGTCATCTTCTTGGGACCGATGGGCTCTGCTGCCTGCAGGGTCTGGATCGCCTCTCTGCCGGTTATGTTCTTTAACTCCCGGTGCAGCTGGGCAGCTTCCATAAAGCGGGTATCCAGCTGTGCTGCATTGTAGGAAAGCACAGGCAGCACATCATAGTCCCTGCGCACCAGCTCACGCATTTGCTCCAGCACCATTTCGAAGGTGCAGAAGGAGCCCGTCATTGCAAAACCGATCGTGGTCTTTTTCATATCCCAACCTCCTTGCATTGGCGAAGCACGGCATCCTTGAGCGCTTTGGCGGCAGAGAGCGGCGCGTACTGTGCCGGAAGCCCCGGCAGCACTGCCACCTGTTTTTCCAGCTCTGCAGCAGCATGGAGATCGATGCCGTAGGGCGGGCTGGCAAGCTCCAGAAAGATCGTGTGCTCCGGGAAAGCCTCCAACAGCTTTCGATCCGCCACCACCGCCGGGATGGTATTCAGCACCAGATCGATCCCCGGCGCAAGCTGCAGAAGCTGCTCCGGCGGGACAGGGATCGCTCCGTCGGCAGCAGCTTCCTGCCGCTGCCTGTGCCGCCTTGCAGCCACCCACACTTTCGCACCCAAGGCTCTGATGCGCCATGCGATGGCTTTACCGAACAGACCATAGCCCAAAAGCAGCACCCGCTGCTCATCCAGCATGCAGCCGCTGCGCTGCATGGCGGCACAGACAGCCGCTTCGGCAGAGATCGCAGCATTCCGCGCTGCAAAGACAGGATCATCGGAATAGAATGCAATGCGCAGCCCGCGGGCATCTGCTATTTGCGCTGCACAGGAGTTGCTGAGCCCCATGCCTGCCATGACCAGTGCCCCCGAAGGCAAGCGCTCCAGCAGCGGCTCTACTCCCCCATCCTGCCAGCCGGGTACCTTTCCTTCCTTCAGCGAATACGGATAAGGAAGCAGCAGCCCCTCCGCGTGGCTGATTTCGCTCTGCCAATCCGGAGCGCAGGAATCTGCCAGTGTTGTTACAGCGTGACCCTCTCCTGCCAGCAGTCTGCCCGCCAGTTCCATCCTTGCATCGCTGTTTACCAGTGCAAGTTTCAACCAAAACACCTCCCGCACGATGCCGTTGAAGCATCCTATGCGGGAGGTGCCCGAAGGTTCGTTATGAAATTAGAAGCGGTGAACGATCTGGTCGGAAAGGGTGAGCTTTTCGCCGCACAGCGTCAGCTCCAGCGGTTCTCCGGAAAGCAGCTTGACGCAAGCCTGCTCCCGCTCCACATCAAGGCGCAGGATGCGGCCACGATAGTTGAACTGGAAACCATAGCCCTGCCACGCTTCCGGCAGGAACGGTGCCAGAGACAGACCATCCACCGTGCGCATACCTGCAAAACCGTGCGCCATTGCCAGCCAGCTGCCAGCCATACTGGTAATGTGGAGACCATCTTCGGTATCGTTATTGATGTTGTCAAGATCCAGACGCGCCGTGCGCTGATACATCTCAACGGCCTTGTCGTGGTAGCCCAGCTGAGCCGCCAAAATACTGTGCACACAAGGAGACAGGCTGCTCTCGTGCACGGTCATGGGCTCATAGAAATCGAAGTTGCGCCGGATCTCATCCTCACTGTAGAGATGGTTGAGGAAATAGAGACCCTGCAGTACATCCGCCTGCTTGATGAAACAGCTGCGCAGAATGTGATCCCACGACCAGTGCTGGTTGATGGGGCGCTGATCCTTGGGCAGATCGGCGGCGCTCATCAATTCCTTGTCGAGGAAGGTATCGTGCTGGACAAAGATGCCCAGTTCCTCGTCAGTGGGGTAATACATATTGGCTACCACATCGCGCATATGAGCCAGCTCCTCGGCGGTGATGCCAAGCTTTTCCCTGCGCTCCGCATCCACCTTTTCTGCCCAGTCGCAGAAATAACCGATGCTCCATGCCGCGATACGGTTGGTGTACCAATTGTTGTTGACATTGTTTTCGTATTCGTTGGGGCCGGTCACACCATGGATCATGTACTGACCCTTGCGCTTGGAGAAATGGGTGCGGTCGGTGTAGAAGCGGGCAATACCGCATAGCACATCCAAACCTTCGTTGCGGATGTAGCTCTCATCTCCGGTGTAGGTGGTGTAGTTGAAGATCGCATGGGCGATAGCACCGTTACGATGGATCTCCTCAAAGGTGATCTCCCACTCGTTATGGCACTCGATGCCTGTGAAAGTAACCATAGGGTACAGTGCGCCCTTCAAGCCCTGCTGTTGTGCGTTGAAATACGCACCATCCAGCTGCAGATAGCGGTACATCAGCAACTGACGGGCAACATCCTGTCCGGCTACTGCCATGTATACAGAAAGGCAATAAGCTTCGGTATCCCAATAGGTGGCACCGCCGTATTTTTCGCCGGTGAAGCCCTTGGGGCCGATATTGAGGCGGGCATCCTCGCCGGTAAAGGTGCTCAAAAGCTGGAACAGATTGAAACGGATGCCTTGCTGGGCAGCATCGTCGCCTTTGACGGTAACATCACAGGAAGCCCAGCGCTGCTTCCACGTCTGGGTGTGCTCCTCGCGCAGATCGGCATAGCCAACTTCACGGGCGCGGGAGGCTGCCTTCAGCGCCATGGTGATGATCAGGTTGTCCTCCCAATCGCGATCGGTAAAAACAAGCACATACTTTTCCAGCGTGACCTTTTCGCCGGCAGGCACCATGCCGCCGTACGTTTTCTCTACATAGCCTTCCTCCAGACGGCGATCCATCATTTCCAGACCGTCCGCCCAGCAGCTCATGGCAGCGGCTACGGTAAAGCGGGGCGCATCAAAGGGGTTGGGCTTGGTACGGGTGAGCAAGCCCAGGGCATCTTCGGTACCCTCTTCCTGCAGCATCTCCCAGAAGGTCTCTTCGTAGTTGCTGTCCAGATTCTTTACATTGGCATCCAGATAGGGGCGCAGAACCACTTTGGCATCGTTTTCCGGAGTGACGGAATAAGAGATGGCAAGCAGTTCCTTCTGTGCAAGGGATACAAAGCGCTCCGCCTCGACAGTTACCTTGCCATCGGGCGTCCAGACGGTGAAGCGCCGCAGGAAAATGCCGGTCTGCATATCCAGTTCCCGGTAATAATCCACCACATCCGCCTTGGCCAGATCCAGCGGTTGATCGTTGATCTCCACGTGGATGCCGTTCATGCGCACACAGTTGATGGCCTTGCCGAAATAACGGGGATAGCCGTTCTTCCACCAACCAACACGGGTCTTATCCGGGAACCACACACCGCCAATGTAGGTACCAAGGTGGGTATCGCCACTGTAATCCTCTTCAAAATTGCCGCGCATGCCCATATAACCGTTGCCGGTGGAGGTAAGGCTCTCGGAGAGACGCATATGTTTTTTATCAAGAGAGGTCTCCACGACCTTCCAAGGATGGATCTGATAGCTCATGCCATATTCCCCTTTCTTGTGCAATCGTTTGTATTATGATGGTACAGGATTGTGGCGCAGTTGTCAAGAAAAATTTACGAAATTTTTCGCTGAAAACTGCACAACGGTGCAAACACTGTAAGCAAGCACAGAAGGCCTACCGGTGCGTACCAGCTATCCACCATATTTTCAAAGCCTGCGCAGGATACTGCCAGTGGCAGCAGCACAGTTATCACCCTTGCGGCACGGTGTGGTATACGAGTCTCCAGACCTGTGCGCAGGGCATAGAGTCCCGCCGAAAGCGTGGTCAGGATCGCCAGATACATCATCAAAAGACTGACCCAATACCCCAGCTTGCCAAACCGGGCCAGCAGCGTCACCATAGGAAAAGTGTTTTGCTTCAATTCCGGATGCTTCAGATAAAGAAAATTGCTCACAAACAAAAGTCCTGTCAGTACCAGTCCGAAGAGAACGGAGCAACGGCAGGAAACACGGCAGCCGCGACCCCCGCACCGGCAGACCATACCAATGGATACCGCCATGTTAAGAGCTGCGTAAGCGATGGCTCTCAGCGCCCCTTCCCCCGCTTTCACTGCACCGGGCTGCGCTGCCAGAGCAACGATACGCTCACCACGGTCAAAAACGAGAACGGCAAGCACAGAAACGACGAAGCCCGCAGTCAGCAAGCCACTCAAAAGCGTCATGGGGCGAAGGCCGATGTTGCCGAGCACGACCGCCAACACTATTGTGACCAGTACGCCCACAGTGTATGCACTGTACAACGGCAGGCAGAGTGCAGCAATATGCCCGGCAGCCGAGAGCATGGAGCCGCCCATAAATGCCTGCAGCAGCAGCACGCAGATCTCCGCAGCCTTACGGGCGCGGGGCTTCCGGTAGAGACAGCACCAGCGGTAAACCCCGGCGCTGTCCGCCCTTTTCAGACACAGGCAGCACAGCGCCGCCATCGTACCTGATGAAAGCAGGATGAGCCCCCACGACAAACTGCCATAGCCAGAAAAGAAGCTGACTACTTCCCGCCCCGAGGCAAAACCTGCGCCGATGACAGACCCAAGAAACATGACTGCATATTGCATACAGGGCTCCATAATTCCACCTCTTCCATACCGCATGGGACAATGTATGGTTCAAAGAGGCAGAATAGACTAATGCACCAGCCAGTTGTTAACCGTATTGATCTCAATGACCGTCTGTTCTTTATCAACAAATGAAAGACAGCCCCTGCGCATCGCAAGGGCTGTCCTGAAAACTGTGATGGATCACTTACGGGTGGGTCTGCGCAGGAAGGCAGGCACACCAAGCTCGTCCTTTTCTACAGCAGAAGGTTGAACAGGAGCGGCAGGCTGTTCCATAGGCTGTGCTGCGGGCTGCGGCTCCTGAGCCATGGGCTGGGGAGTGGCGGGCTGGTACTGCTGACCATACTCCATTTGCTGCATGGGCTGCTGCAGATTGGCCTGCATAGCACCATACTGCATGCCCTGCTGGGGCTGCATACCGAAATCGTTCAGCGTGCCGTAGGACTGCTGGGGCTGGAAGCCCTGCTGATAGCCGCGCTGCTGGAACATGGGCATACCCTGCTGCATCATGTTGGGCATAGCCGGAGTGGAGGCAACGCCGCCCATGTAGCTGCCAAAATCATTGTGCAAGTTATCGTCTTCCATGGGCATATTGAAGCTCATGTCGTCGTATGCAGAAGAGGGGTATTCCTGATGGATCATGGGAGAGCTGGAAAAAGAAGAGCTATAGCTGCTGCGGGGTTCCGGCGAGCCGAAGGACTGCATCCAGTCGCGGCCGGCAGCAGCAGCAGCGGCATTGGTGCGACGGGGTTCTTCCTTCTTGGGGAACGGCGTTTTCTCAAAACCGGTGGCAATGACCGTGATACGTACCTCATCCTCGAGCGTATCATCGATACCGGCACCGAAGATGATGTTGGCCTCGCTATCGGCGGCCTGCATGACCAGATTGGCAGCTTCGTTGATATCGACAATGCTCATATCCTCGCCGCCGGTGGTGTTGATCAGCACGGCGCGGGCACCGTCGATGTTGGTCTCCAGCAACGGGCTCTGGATGGCATTCTTGGCAGCATCGACCATACGGGTCTCGCCTTTGCCCACACCGATGCCCATATGAGCCAGACCGCCGCTTTCCATAACCGTCTTAACATCGGCAAAGTCCAGATTGATGAGGGCGGGCACGGCGATCAAATCACTGATGCCCTGAATGCCCTGACGAAGCACATCGTCTGCGATGCGGAAGGCTTCCAGCATGGAGGTGGTCTTGCTGACCACAGACAGCAGACGGTCGTTGGGAATAACCACCAGCGTATCCACGCGCTGCTTCAGATCCATAACGCCCATCTCGGCGTTCTTCATACGCTGTTTGCCTTCAAACAGGAAGGGCTTGGTGACTACTGCAATGGTAAGGCAATTCATATCGCGGGCGATCTCGGCAACCACCGGCGCAGCGCCGGTACCGGTGCCACCGCCCATACCGGCGGTAACGAATACAAGGTCGGCCCCCTTGATGGCCTGAGCGATCTCCTCGCGGCTTTCCTCGGCAGCACGGCGACCCACATCGGGCACAGCGCCTGCACCGAGACCCTTGGTCAGCTTCTCGCCGATCTGGATGGTCGTGCTGGCCTTGCTCATGGCAAGAGCCTGACGATCGGTATTGACGGCGATGAACTCAACGCCCTTCAAACCGGCATCGACCATACGGTTCACGGCGTTGTTGCCGGCACCGCCGCAGCCGATAACTTTAATGGTAGCAAAACTCTGCTGATCCTCGATCTGAAATTCCAGCATGGTTGCATCCTCCTTGTTACATTAAGCAGCTGTATAGAAAAGCGGCAGCGATCAGCCGCCCAGCAGGCTCTTGAAAAACTCCTTTACGCCGTTGCCGATACCTCCGGCCGGAGACGAATGTGCTTCGATGGTGTCGGCGATCAGATCCAGAAGCCCCATGGCGCTTGCGTAGACGGGGCTGGAAAGCTTGACCGTCCGCTTGACCGTATCCCGTACGGGGCGGTTCAGCTTGGCAGAGAGGTAATCCCTGCCGCCGCGGTTGAGGCAGAGGCCGCCACCGGTGAGATAGATATTGGACCAGTTGCCCAGCTTGATACCGCTGTCTTCGATGCACTGGTCGATCATTTCGGCGATCTCGTCCACGCGGGGCTCCAACACATTGGCGACCTCATCCTGCGAGAAGGTCTGGCTCTTGGCGGTATCGCTGGTCTTGGCGGTGTAGGTCTGAGAAATGGCAGAGATGCCGTACACATACTCGCGCTTGATCTGCTCGGCCTGCTCCATGTTGATCTGCAGTCCGCTCGCCACATCCACTGTGATATGACCGCCGCCTACAGGCAATGTTTTCTGGAAAATGACTGCATCACCTTCCACTGCCATCACATCGGTGCAAAGGTAGCCCACATCGATGAGGATTGCGGTACGGTCTCTCTCCTCCTGCGGCAGATAAAGCATCGCTTCACCGGTGGAGCTGGAAAAGAAACCGCTGACGGTGATGTTCTGCTCGCGCATACGAGCCAGAATATCATCAAGGAAAAAAGCATCAGCCACAACAAAGCTGACCAGCGCCTTGAGCTCGGAGCCCTTCATGCCGACAGGCTCCAGCACCTTCTTGCCGCCATCCACCATAAACCATGCAGGGCTGCGGTGGATAACGATGCCTCGCACCGGAGAAAGATGCTCGTCCGCTTGAGCGAAGATCTTCTCCACATGCTTCGCATCGATGGTTTGATCCATTTTTTCGTTGATCACGCTGGTTTCAACGGCATATACGCGGGTAAACTCGCCGGGTACACCAACATTGATCTCGCGGATCTTACGTTTTGATTGCTGCTCTGCACTGGTAATGGTAGCCATAATGGCCTCGTTGAGCGCAGCGGGATCGTTCCATTCGCCCTCCGTAAAGCCATGATAGGGCGTGCTGCCCGCGCCGATAATATCGCACCGCTGGCCGCCGCTGATCTCTGCCACAAGAGTAACAATCTTGGATGTGCCAAAGTCAATTGCCGCAATGGTAGATTTCATATCAAGCATTCCCCGTTCATCAGGAGTCAATGCAGGCAGTGCCTGCAGCTGAAAAAAGTTCTGCCGTCCGGCATGCGAACGGCACACCGAAACAAGTACCTAAAGTACCACAATTTATTGTAACCGTTTTAGCAGGAATTCGCAAGCATATTCCATGCATTTTTTCATTTTTTCTTGATGAATCGGAAATTGTTACAACATTTTTGCTCTTTTTCAGTCACCGGAGCGATATTTTACGTTGGTCGGCACGTTTACATCCAGCACGCCCTTGGTCTCTTCCAGTGCACGAAGGTAGGACATGGCGGTGCGCATTGCCTGCACCTTCCGCTTCAGATCCTCCGGGCGTCCGATGCGCACACTGATGCCCTCGCTGGTGACTACATAGATATTCTCAGGATCGGAAAGACGGATCTCCGTAATATGCTTGGCATATTTCTGCATATTCAACTCCTGGATCAGCTTGCTGTAAGCCTCCAGCTGCAGTTGGCTCTTCACATTGAGAAACTGTCCCGTGTGTGCATAGGACACCCGGAAGCCCGTGACCAGCGGCAGGGTGCCCACCAGCTCGGTACCGGTGGATTCATCCATGACCAGACCATCCTTGTCCAGCACATAGTAAACACCGAGCCACTGCATGATGGAGACAGGATGGCGCTCCTCTACCTGAAGATACACAAGGTTGGGATGCTTGACCTGAACATCCTTCAGAATAAGG
Organism: Candidatus Limiplasma sp.; assembly: GCA_045540635.1. Lineage (GTDB taxonomy): Bacteria > Bacillota > Clostridia > Christensenellales > Aristaeellaceae > Limiplasma. The sequence goes on along the minus strand of JAZQHO010000215.1, from coordinate 3,900 downwards.
GTGTGATCCTTCTCCAGCCGGGCGCGTACCTCTTCAGGATCTACGGTGAAGATGTTCTGCCCATAGGTAAGGCCGCTCAAGTTGACGATTTCACGGGCGCTGCGGGTCACATGGCCGTAGACTCTGACAGACTCCAGACAGAAGACCGTCTGCAGCAGCACCACGATGCCCACCGCAAGCAGGGCGAACAGCAAAAACACGCGGAAGAAGATGCTGTCGGCCTTGCGTGCGCGGGACTTTTTGGCAGAAGGTTCACTCTGTTGCCGTGCATCGCTCTGCGGAGATGCACCGGTCTGCTGCTGGTTTTCTTCTCCGGTATAGCTGTAGCCAAACTTACCGTATGCTTCATACTCCTCGTGCACATTCCGGTTGTTCTTCCCGTTGCGGCTCGTCATAGTACATCACTTTCCTTTCTTAAGTGCATTCGTTGTTGCTATACTCACGCCTGATCTCTGCGCCAAGAGAAGCAAGCGCATGTTCAAAATTTTCATATCCGCGGTCGATCAGCTGCGCTTGCTCAAGCACCGTTTCGCCGCTTGCACGAAGCCCAGCCAGCGCCAAGGCTGCTCCGCCCCGCAGGTCCCGTGCCGTTACCCGCGCGCCGTAAAGTTCCTTTACGCCTCGCACCACAGCCGTTCTGCCGTTAATGAGCACATCGGCACCCATACGGTTCAGATCGCCTGCATGCCCATAGCGGTTTTCAAACACATTCTCCACCAGCACAGAGGTTCCCGAGGCCAGCGCAGCCATTGCCAGAAGCTGTGCCTGCATGTCTGTGGGAAACCCGGGATGGGGCTGTGTCTGCAGCTGTGCAAAGGCCTTGAGCCGTTCCGGCGCATGCAGGGTGACGGTATCGCCTTTGAGACCGAGCACACAATCCATCTCCCGCAGCTTGGAGAACACCGCATGCAGGTCCTCTACCGGGACCCGGCTGAGACGGATCATGCCGCCGGTGATGGCCGCTGCCGCCAGCATGGTACCGGCTACGATGCGGTCTGCCATGGGGCGGTATGAGATGCCGTGCAGCCTGCGCACGCCCTCCACCACAATGGTATGGGAGCCGGCACCCTGTACCTTTGCACCCATCCCGTTGAGGAAGCGTTCCAGATCTACGATCTCCGGCTCCCGCGCCACGTTGTTCAGCACCGTTTGCCCGGGCAGGAGCACTGCCGCCATCATCACATTCTCGGTGGCACCCACGCTGGGATAATCGAAGTGGACACTGCCAGCACACATATGCTTGCCATCGCACCTGATAACGCCGCCCTCCTCGCGGATCTCCACACCCAGCTGACGCAGACCGCTCAAATGAAGGTCGATAGGCCGCAGCCCGATCTCGCAGCCACCGGGAAACGTGACCGTCGCCTTACGGAAGCGTGTCAGGATCGGCCCCAGCAGAAAGATGGAAGAGCGGATCTTTTTTGCCAACCCATCCGGCATTTCATAGCTGTTCATTCCCTGCGTGTCGATCTCCAGTGTGCGTGCTTGCCTTTGCACATGGCAGCCCAATGTACGAAGAATATCTGCCATATGCGCCACATCGCTCAGAAAGGGACAATCCTCCAAGAATGTCTTTTCTGACGTAAGCACCGCTGCTGCCATGATGGGCAAAACCGCATTCTTGGCTGTATGTACCGTCCAGTCTCCGGTGAGCCTTCTGCCCCCGCGGATGCGCAAAACGTCCATCCCTTCACCTCCGGTAAGCATTGCATGCACCATCCTATGCCTGCTGCCGGAATGTGTGAAAAAGGGAATCAGCCGTGAGTGCGGGAAACGTTGAGAATGATGCCTACCGATGCCATCAATAAGCTTACGGAGGTGCCGCCGGCACTGAAGAAGGGCAGCGGCAGACCGGTGGTGGGCATAGCCCCGATCACAACGGCGATGTTCAGCGCCGCCTGCAGCGTGATCATTGCCGTCAGTCCTGCAGCCAACAGGCTGCCATAGCGATCCGGACAGTTGACGGCGATACGCATGCCCGCAAAAGCGAAAGCTACAAACAGAAGGATGACCACCGTACAGCCCAGCAGCCCGAAATCCTCGCCAACGATGGCAAAGATAAAGTCGCTTTCCGGGTAAGGCAGATAGGAGAATTTCTGCCTGCCCTGCCCCAGTCCCCTGCCGAACAGCCCTCCGGATCCGATGGCGATGAGAGACTGAGCAAGCTGATAGCCTTCATCGCTCATCTGTGCAAAAGGATCCCGAAAGGACAGAAGGCGATCCCGGCGGTAAGGCTCGATCCACGCATACACAGCACCGATACAGAGTCCGCAGATGCCCAACAGGGACAGATGCCGCCATTTGACACCTGCGATCAAAAGCATAAGCACCGCTGCAATGACGATGCTGCCCGCCGTGGACAGATTGGGCTGCTCCAGAATGAGCAGGAAAAAGATGCCCGGAACCACCAGCAACGGGAGAACGCCCGTAAACAGTCTGTTCAGTTGACCGCCACGATAGCTGAGCGTGGAGGCAAGGTACAGGATGGATGCGATCTTGGCGAGCTCAGATGGCTGAAAGCTGAGCCCTGCAATGTTGAGCCAGCGGCGGGAGCCATTGAGAAAGACCCCGATGCCCGGGATAATGACCAGCACCAGAAGCACAAGGCTGACCACAAGCCCTGCCACGACCACCGTGGGCGTGCGCCAAAAGGTATAGGGGATCCGGCTGGTGATCAGCATCAATACCGCCCCGAGGCCGACGCCGATCAGCTGCCGCTTTACCTCCAGCAGCGCATCACCCTTGTGCAGCGCCTGATAATAGGTGGCGCTGAAAAGGATGAGAATGCCGCCCATCAGCAACAGGAGCAGTACCGTCACCAGCAGACCGTCCACAGGTCTGACGGGTTTTTTTAGATATCGGCGGTTGATCACTTCCCTCTGAGAAATCATAAGAGAAAATCCCTCCCTACGAAAAGATAAAGATGTCAGCTTTCGTACACATCTCTTCCAATCGCAGGAAGGGGTTTCATCATTGTAAAGCGTTTACCAGCTGCTTGAACACCTCGCCGCGGTGCTCAAAGTCCTTGAACATATCAAAGCTGGCGCAGGCAGGAGACAGCAGCACATTGCCTCCGGTCACAGCCAGAGCACGCGCTCTGTTTACAGCCATCTCCAGCGTTTCGGCATGCTCAACGGCGGTATACCCCGCCTCCTGAAGCTGGGCACGGATCTGCCCGGCGGTCTGGCCAATGGTGATGATCTGAGAGATCTTCCCACTGGATACGATCTCCCGGCAAAGGGGCATAAAGTCGGTATGCTTGTCGTAGCCGCCCAGAATGAGCACGGTGGGCACCCTCATGCTCTGCACGGCCTTGATGGTGCTATCCACGTTGGTACCCTTGCTGTCGTTGATGTAGGTTACACTCTGAAGCACACGCACCTTCTCGATGCGGTGCTCAACACCGGTAAAGGAAGCCAGCGTATGGCGGATGATGGGGGTGGGAATCCCCATGGCGCAGGCCATCGCCGTTGCTGCCAGTGCGTTCTCCAGATTGTGCGGGCCCGGGATCAGGATCTGATCCACATCGCAGACAGGCTTGCTGACGCCATCCCACAGCCAGATGATCTTGCCGTTCTCCACATAAGCGCCGTTGGGCACCTTCTGGGTGCGGCTGAAAAACGCGACCCTGCCCTTCAGTTTGGAGGCCATTTTGACAAGGATGGGGTCATCCATATTCAGCACAGCCACATCGGTAGGCTTCTGGTTCTCAAACAGGCGCTGCTTCAGCTTGATATACTGCGCCATGGTGCCGTGGCGGTTGAGATGATCTTCTGTGATATTCAGCAGCGCTGCAACGCGCGGATGAAAGGTTTCGATGCTTTCCAGCTGAAAACTGGAAACCTCGATCACGCTCATATCCTCTTTGCGGTCATTCATGGCAACGGCAGAAACGGGATA
>JAZQHO010000214.1:0-8458 GCA_045540635.1 Candidatus Limiplasma sp. | reverse complement strand
CTGCTCCCCGCCAAAGGGTCTGACACCCTTTGAAAACCCGCTCTCTGCGCCGTTTTCACGGCGCTGGGGGTGGGTTTTTTCGTTGAGACGTTGGGAGGTGTTGCCGGGGGAGATAGCGGGTCTTACCCACGGTAGGAGGTTCTTGCATACCGTGGAGGGCAGACTGAGGGTGCTGCCGGTACGGATGTGGCTTGGAGGTATGGCGTATATACCACTCCGCACGACCCAGACAAAAGATTTACAAGTGGACACTGGTAACAGCTGCAACCGGTATGGTAAGATTTTCGATAAGCAGGCCTCACCATGGGTCTGCACGCCGAACAACAATATCTACAGCCGGGGTGAAAGGGATTGAAACGCTTTTTCTTGTTCGTACTGTGCTGTTTTGCACTCTTTGCAATGGATACAGCCCGCGGGGAATGCTATACCCCGGGGCAAGAAGTATGCGGAAGCCCAAATTGTTTTTGGGAAACACCAATGTATATAGCAGATGAAGAAAGCGTATGGGAGATGCTGAGCCAACCGATGACGATCGTTCGGGGAGACCCACGTTCTCAATCTCCCATATACGAAAAGCCGGATAAGGATTCCAGGATCATCGGCGAAGTGACATGCGATTCTCAAGGTGTCCATGTGATCGAAGTTCTGGCTGCCGGCTGGGCAAAGATCGAATGCTATTCCAGCTCGTTCAAGGGAAGCGAGGTTGAAGCATATAACAAGCTGATCACCGGCTATCTCCCGAGCGATCTGCTGAAGGAGCGCAGTGTAAAAACCAAGTACGGGCTTGTCGTGGACAAATTGACACAGCGCCTTTATCTTTTCCACGAAGGGGAATTACTGGATGTACTGCTGGTTTCGACAGGCCTTGCAGATGAAGAACACCCTTGGAACGAGACCCGGTCGGGTGAATACCTGCTGAACACCCGCTCCGGCGCATTCCCCTCCGAAAAGTTGATATGCAATTATGGGATTCGTTACAATGACGGTGATCTGATCCACGAGGTGCCGCATATCGTAAACTCATACGGGAAGAACTATGAGACCACGGAGCCCAAGCTGGGCAGCAGAGCGAGCCACGGCTGTATACGTGTGCAGCGCAAACGTACTCCAAACGGCATCAATATGCGGTGGCTGTGGAATGCACTGAAGGGGCAGATGGGAACGAGAATCGTGATTTGGGAGGACTGGCAGGGACGGCAGCTTTCGATCCCCGACAACAAACTGATCCTCTACTATAACCCGGACGGCGGAGAGAATTACCATTGCGCAGCAAAATGTTATGGCGTAAGAGACGAGTACCTGCCTTTGACGCAATTCACCTATGGTGAGCTGGATAACAAACCTTTTTCGGATTTGGGCGTATGCCCCTATTGCAATCCACCGTTACGGGTAACGGAGATCAAAAGGATCAATGAGGCCTATACGACAAACGGAGAATAATGGGCAGGGGCGCTGCCCCTGCGCCCCGCCAAAGGGTCTGAGACCCTTTGGAAACCCGCTCTCTGCGCCGTTTACACGGCGCAGGGGGTGGGTTTTTTCGTTGGGACGTTGGGAGATGTTGCCGGGGGGGGAAGGACGGGTCTTACCCGAGGTGGGAGGTTCTTGCGTGCCGTGGAGGGCAGCTGATACTTGACATTCATCAACATAGCATATATTATAATCTATGTTATATTACACCAGTCATAAAAGGAGCTTCGTATGCCGCCCAAAGCACGGATCACACGGGAGATGATCGTTCAGGCAGGGTTTGCCATCGTACGGGAAAACGGAGCCGATGCCCTCAACGCCCGCACCGTTGCACAGCGGCTGGGCTGCTCCACCCAACCGGTACTGTACCAGTTCGCCACCGTAGAGGAAGTGCGCAGAGCCGTCTATGCCCATGCGGACAAATTCCACTCGGAGTACATCATGCAGGGGCTGGAGGAAAGCGAGATGCCTATGCTCCGGCTGGGGCTGAACTACATCCGCTTTGCGGCAGAGGAAGGACGGCTGTTCCGCTTTCTCTTCCAATCCAGCGGTCTGAGCAGCGGCAATGTGATGGAGCTGATAGACGCTCCCGTTCTTTCCCCCATGCTGGATATGCTCCGGCAAGCCGCAGGCGTGACACCGGAGGCCGCACGCCGGATCTTTCTGCAGCTGTTCCTCACCAGCCATGGCTATGCCAGCCTACTGGCCAACAATCCCATGCCCTACAACGAAAACGAAGCTGTTCTGCTGCTCGGCAGCGCCTTTCGCGGCGCATGTGCAGCAGAGACTGCCATCAGAGAGGATCAACCATGAAAAAGCTCTACCAGAAAAACGAACTGACCTTTGCCATCCTGTGGATCGTAGCCTATGTGGTGCTGTTCAGCCTTGCAGACGGTCTGTCCGAAGCCACGGGTATCCCCAAGCTGTACACCCTGTTTCTCGGCTTTGCCATGGCCGCCGTGCTGATCGGCTTCATCGGCAAAAACGGTCTGACAAAATACTACGGCCTGTGCCGGGTGCGCGGCAGCCTGAAAGGCTACCTGTACTTCCTGCCGCTGATCCTGATCTCCACCTGCAATCTGTGGGGCGGTCTGTCTATGCCCGATAACCTGCTCAAAGCCCTGCCCTCCATCGTGACCCTGTCCATGGCCGGCATTCTGGAGGAGCTGATCTTCCGCGGCCTGCTCTTCAAGGCCATGAGCCGGAATGATCAGAAGGCGGCTGTCATCGTGGGCAGCCTTACCTTCGGCATGGGGCATATCGTCAATCTGCTCAGTGGCGCACCTGTGCCGGAGACCCTTCTGCAGATCGCTTACGCCACCGCCATCGGCTATCTGTTCATTATCATTTTTCTCAAAAGCGGCAGCATTGTGCCCTGCATCATTGCTCACTGCGTCATCAACGGCATGAGTGCCTTCGGGCGTGATGCCGGAACACTGCTCAACATCATCACCGCAGTACTGCTGGTGATCATCCCCGTGGCCTACGCCCTGTGGCTCCAACGCAAAGCTGCGGAGCAGATTGCCTGAGCATATGGCTTCTGTGCAGCCTTTCCGCTGTCTGCCTCCACAGGAACAGCAATACAAACAGGAGCAGCCGCTTGCATCATTGATCCGCAAGCGGCTGCTCCTGTTGTATTTCCGGGGCAAGTGCGTCCAAAACGCCTTATTCCACGCCCGCCTCGCCGAAGGTCTCCCACGCCAGACCGAACAGCTTGCGGTTGATGATGGTGATGCGGTTATCCTGCCGGGAATCGGAGCCATTGGTGATGATGGCCACCACAAACCGGCTCTCCGGCTCGTAGAACAGCCCTGCCACCAGCCCATCGCTCATGCCCTGATGCCCGTAGACCCGCCGCTGCTTGAGCAGCTTGCTGTCCCGGTATACACAGAGGCCGTAGGGCGAGTCGCAGGTGATGCCGCCCTTATCCTTCTGGCTTTCCTGCATGGCAGCCACCGTCTCCGGCTGCAGGATGGTCTGCCCCTCCAGCGTACCGCCATCGCACAGCAGGATGCCCAGACGGCACAGATCCGACCCGTGGATCCACACGCTGCCGGGTACAGAGCGGTAATGCTTCTCCGGATCCACGCCCGGATCCCACTCGGAGGTCAGGTTCTTTTCCCGGCCTTTGACCAGCTTTCCGGTATCGGAATACAGATAGGTGATCTTCTCCGGTGCCGCCAGCAGCGTAGGGTGGTACGCCGCATCGATGCCCAGAGGAGCAAACAGATCCTCAGTGATGGAATCATTCACATTCCTGTCGGTGGCCAGTTCGATGAGGCAGCCCAGCAGGCCTGCACCCAGATTGGAGTAGGTATACTTTTTTCCGGGCTGGTAGTCCAGATAATTGCTGCTGCGACGCTTCTCCAGCGAGAGCATATCGAACACAGATGCCTTGCGGTTGGTGGCATAGCTGCCAGAGGAATCGATGGAGGCGGTGTGGCTCATCAGCATTCTGAGGGTGATGGGCACATCCCTGTACTTGGGATGGCGGATCGCATAACCGAAGTAATCGGAGATATCCGCATCCAGCGAGAGCTTTTCCTGCTCCACCAGCTGCATTACATGGATGGCGGAGACCAGCTTGGAGACCGATGCAATGCGGAAATAGGTCTCATCGGTGACAGGCTCCTTGCTGCGCTTGTGGGCGTAGCCATAGTTGCGCTGATAGACGATCTGGCCGTCCTTCGCCACAACGATCACCGCACCGGTGGCCTTATAACGTCCAAACAGCTTATCAAAGGCGGCATCGGTGGGGTCGATCTCCTCCGCCTGCTGGGCAAAGGCAGACAGGGGCAGCAGCAGGAGTGCCGCCAAAAGGCACAGGAAGCGTTTCATACCATTCCCCTCCCCCGGCTTGAACCGGTTTTCTCTTGTACACAGCAGCTGCGCAGTTCGCGCCTTGTTATTCCAGCCCTGCCAAAAAGGCTTCGAAGTTTTCGTGGGCGATCATTTCCTGCTCCCGTTCGCTGAGCGGCAGCGCCATAAAGCGGCGTACCTCATCTTCCGGCTTCCACATGGGATAATCGGTGCCGAAGAACACCCGGTCTGCGCCGTAGTGGCGGATCACCTCCGCCGCCTGCTCCGGCTCCAGCGCATACAGGCTGCTGGAGGAATCCACCCATACATTGGGCCGCCCCGCCAGCACCTTCCATGCCTCCGTCCACACCGACCAGCCGCCCAGATGGGCGCAGATGATCTTCAGCTCCGGCACCTGATCCAGCACACGGGCGATGCGCTCCGGCTGGCTGTAGGGGTAGCGCATATCGCCGGTATGCACCAGCACCGGCAGCCCGTGACCGGCAAGGATGCGGAACATCTCCACCGCTTTTTCGCCATCGGAGAGAAACTGCTGGATATCCGGGTGCAGCTTTACGCCATGCAGGCCGCCTGCCTTGATACGCTTCGCCTCGCCCTCCACATCCGGATAATCCGGGTGCAGGGTGCCAAAGCCGATCAGCTTATCGGGCAGCTCTGCGGCGGTGCGCATCAGATAGTCGTTGATGGAGTGCACCCGCTCCTGTGTGGTGGCCACGCTGTGTACCAGAAATTTTTCCACCCCCGCCGCTGCGCCATGGGTCAGCAGCCCGGCAAGGGTGCCGTCCATGTTGCAGGGGATGTCGTAGAACGTGCCGATGGAGGCCGCCGCCTTGAGTGCGATGGCATCCGGGTAAATATGGGCGTGGGTATCGATAAACTTCATTGGAGTTGCGCCTCCGTGCTGACAGAATGGGAAAAACCAGCGGCTTCTGCCGGTGCAGAAGCCGCTCTGGATCCTATCGGTTACGCCTCAACAGCGGTATCGGCTTCCGTCTTGGGTACAAAAACGCCCTCGGGCTTGGGCACATGGTATTCCACACCATTGTTGTAGAACACCTGCTCCGGCGGCAGTTCCAGCAGTTCAGGATTCTTCAGGTGCTGATTCATCACCGCAAAGAACCGGGCGTAGGTAGCGCCGCCGCAGACACGCTCATCCGCCGTGATGCCGATGGGCAGCGTGCACTTGCGGATGGGGTTGCCCTGTGCATCCACCGTATTGAAGCGGTTGGGCTTGCCCATGCCGAAGAACAGGCTGGTATTGCCGAAGTTGTAGATATGGTGGTACACCTTCATCAAACCGATGGAGGCGTTATTGGTAATGAACATGCTGGTGTGGAAGGGGAGCTCGTCCAGCAGGGCCTTGGGGCACAGGCCATAGCGATCCAGCAGCCGGACCAGACCCACCACCGTGGTGGCAAGACCGGGGACTTTGAGCAGCGCGGAAGCCAGCTTGATGACAAAGCTGCCCTCCTCGGGGTCGCGGTTATTCCGGATAGCGTGCTGGCAGCGGGCGTTGACATCGAAGATGGTATCGGAGGGATCGAAGAAGATCTTGACAGCGTTTTCCTTGATGCTGCCGTCGGGGGTGTTGAGCAGCAGCGTGAAGCTGACAGTAAGCTCGGTACGGTTGTAGAACTGCTTGTTCATAATAAAGCGGTTTACCTCCGGCACCTGTGACACCGCGCGCACGAATGCGGCGATAATGATATCCATAAAGGTGATCTTGACGCCTTCCCGTGCTTTCTGGGCGATGTAGCGCATCAGCTTTTCGTACTCCACCTCATGGTCGAGGAACACCTGCGCATCGCAGCGCATGGGCATCAGGTAGGGGGTGATCTGCACGATGGGGTCAATATCCTTTACGCGGCGGCCTTCGGGACGAAATCCAAACATAGGTATCCTTCCTTTCTGAACGGATGCGCAGAGAGGCTTGGCGGGGGTGCTGGCGGCGCTGCGCCGCCGGAATGATGGCGAATGATAAAGTGGAATACAGGCTGTTCTGCGCATACAGACCGTATCCATTGTAGCGTGAAGGGCGACCATCCGTCAAGACACGGCAGGTTTCGAAGCGGGTTTTCCCCTGTTTTTTCAGCAGGGCGTCTGAACGGTCGAATGCTATACAATGTGGTAAAAAAACGTCCATCAAAAACGTTGACACCGAGCGGCAACTGGAGTATCCTGCTACTTGGATAGCTGTTTCGTATACTCAATTTCTGCGATTATGTCAGGAGGATGGAGCCATGGAGATCATCGTGCGTCCGGAGAGCATGCAGCGTATTACCACACCTGAGCTGGCTCAGGCATTTATCGACGAACAGGTAGACCTGATCCGCAAGCAGGTCGGCGACAAGAAGGTACTGCTGGCCCTGAGCGGCGGCGTGGACAGCTCTGTTGTAGCAGCGCTGCTGATCAAGGCCATCGGCAGACAACTGGTATGTGTGCATGTGAACCACGGTCTGATGCGCAAGGGCGAAAGCGAGAACGTGCTGGAGGTCTTCCGCAACCAGATGGACGCAAACCTGATCTATGTGGATGCCACCGACCGTTTCCTCACCCTGCTGGAGGGCGTTGCCGAGCCGGAAGAGAAACGCAAGATCATCGGCAATGAGTTTATCAACGTATTTGCCGAGGAAGCCCGCAAGGAAGAAGGCATTGCTTTCCTGGCCCAGGGTACCATTTACCCCGACATTCTGGAGAGCAACGGCGTAAAGGCGCACCACAACGTGGGCGGTCTGCCCGACGACCTGAAGGACAAGTTCCAGCTGGTGGAGCCTCTGGCCCTGCTCTTCAAGGACGAGGTTCGTGTTGTGGGCGTTGCCCTCGGCCTACCCGCCGAGATGGTCTACCGTCAGCCTTTCCCCGGCCCCGGTCTGGGCGTGCGCTGCCTTGGCGCCATCACCCGCGACCGTCTCAACGCCCTGCGTGAAGCCGATGCCATCCTCCGTGAAGAGTTTGACAACTGCGGCCTTGCCGGCAAGGTGTGGCAGTACTTTATCGCCGTGCCCGACCTTACCAGCGTGGGCGTGCGGGACGGCAAGCGCTACATGGGCTGGCCCGCCATCATCCGCGCCGTGAACACCGTGGATGCCATGACCGCCACCGTTGAAGAAGTGCCCTATGCGGTGCTGCACAAGATCACCGACAGGATCACCAAAGAGGTGGAGGGGATCAACAGAGTGCTGATGGATCTGACCCCGAAGCCTGTGGGGACGATTGAGTGGGAGTGATTTTGTAAGGCAAAATCAACTATGATTGCCTTGCGGCAAGTTATGAGTGATGAACGGCTTCGCCGTGTTATGATTTGCCTGTCGGCAAAGTTGCTTTTTGCGGGCAATCATATCATAACATTTGGCGAAGCCAAATTCATAACTCTAAACTTATAACGGAAAGGAGAGCGAGGACTGACTCCTCTGCCCGGTTTCTCCGAAAAATAAAGAGCTAACTGATTTTGAGTGGGTCAGTTAGCTCTTTTTGTTTACTATGCAAAAACCGGAATGATTAGTTGCAGATAATTGCCGCCGTCATAACTACAATGTCATCACCATTATTATCTTTCAAGGCTTCAACGAGCATAACGCTAAGCCTCTTCGAAGGCACCCTTGCCCAACGCTGGGTGTTGTCAAATTCGGGATAGCGACAACTAAAACTCAGACATTCACGCACCCTCATACAAATTCACCACAGTCTTTCCCTTTCGCTCCGCAAGAGCAACAAATTTTGCAGTTCCACCATTTACCCACGGCTTCAAATAGCAAATTACAAACTCCGATTGCGCCAACATCCAGCGGTTGCGCCGTTCAATGGCAAAGCGCGGTGGTCCTCCCTCTACAATGCCTTCCGGGAGCATGGTGTCTGAAACGTCCTCATGCTCCGTGGGGTTGCCGGGCAACCGGGACAGGACAACGGCATAGTTGACCCCCAGTTCCTTCAGAACAGAACGACAAAGAACGTCAAACTGACCGCTGTCTCCCACATAAAACATGGTCACACCCTTGCTTGCCAAATCTTTAATTGCGCTTTTCAGTGCCGGTTTGATATTTGCACAGCAATCCCGATGTCCAAAAAATGTACACGCCAACATATGCTTCACCTATAATTACCCGTATACGGGTTTTTCTTGATTATAGGAGCTTTTGTTTTCTTTGTCAACCCGTATTCGGGTAAATCCATG
>JAZQHO010000213.1:0-83732 GCA_045540635.1 Candidatus Limiplasma sp. | reverse complement strand
CCCTCCGCATGCTGCGTGCGGAGGGGGCGTTGGTTCATTCCTCAACAGTAGCGGGATGCTCTGTTACGGTCACACTGGGCGCCAGCTCCATATCGAAGCCGGGCTCGGCGTATCTGAGGCTGGTAAACGGGCTGTCAGTGTAGTAGATCTCGTCGCCAAGGGCGCAGACCTCATAGCGCGCCGTGTTGGGTATCCATGGGAAGGAGTAGTAAGGATCCTCACAGATGACCTGCAGATCGGTCCCGATACGGAAGCAATAGCCGGTGGCATTGGGCACGGCGGGCCAGATGGCGATCCATTCGCCGTTCTGCTCCTGAATGGTCAGACTTGCGGGTGCGGGAAGCGGCTGCGGCGCAGTGGGTACATTCAGAACGAAGCTGCTCTCCGGGCTGTTGATAAAGTCCAGACCATCGCCCACGGCATAGACGAAATATTCAGTCTTTGTGGGACGTTCAGAGAAGGTGTAGCGGTTTTCCGGGCATTCGACCCAAGGCTCATCGCTTTGGCGCAGGCGGTAGCCCACGGCATTGGGTACCTCATCCCAAGAAGCGATCCATACGCCATCCTCCTCCTGTATGCCAAGGTTGGTGGGGGCGGGCAGCTGCTTCGGTTCAGGGTAGCCTTCTTGGGCATAAACGCACTGGCATACATCGCTGTCGATATAGGCAACGCCATCGCCTGCGGCGTATACGCGGTAAATGCCAGTTGCGGGTTCGCCGGCAAAGACGAAGCTGGGCTGCATGCAGGCATACCAGTTGCCGAGGCTGTCGCCGAAGCGGTAGCTGGTGGCGTTGGCCACGCTGCTCCACTCAGCCTTCCAGACACCATCTGTCTCGGTGATGGTCAGCTCGGCAGGGGGAGCCAGTTTGACCACCGGTACGGTGTAGGTGTAGGTGGTGGCGGGGCTGTCGGCATACAATACGCCGTCGCCTGTGGCGATCACTTCAAACTGATCCCCGCTCTGGGGCTGGGTTGTCAATGCATAATCGGTTTTGCTCACGCTCTGCCAGCCTGCCGGATCGCCAACCTTGCGTACCCGGTAGGAGACGGCGTTGGCAACAGGCTGCCAGCTCAGCAGCCAGCTATCGCCGCTCTGGCCGATCGTGACCCCGGTGGGGGCATTGAGCGGAATAGCGACCGGCAGCGTGAATACATAATCGGATATATCGCTGTCGCCGTAGTTTTTGTTGTCGCCGGTGGCAAAGACCTGATAGGTACCGCTGGCGGGCACCCCATCCAATATATAGCTGTTGGTGGAGCAACCGATCCAGTACTGGTCGCAGATGCGCAGCATGTATCCGCTGGCGTTTTCGACTTTCGTCCAGTTGATGACCCATGCATCATCCTGCATCACGATACCGGTGATGACGGGTGTTTCCAGCTTGGCAGCGCTCATTGCTGCGGTGGCAGGGAAGGTGGCGGTAACGGTGGCGATGCTGCCGTCGCTGCCAATGGTGCAGCTTGTGCCGTTACTGCCGCTGACGTTGAAATAGTTTGGCGCGAGGCCTGTAAAGGTATAGTTGGGCTTGGCGGTAAGGCTGATGACCGCGGTATAGACCGTGGAGGGGGCAAATACACCATCCGTCAGCTCGGGCATCCATGTAACGGTGCCGGTATACTGTTCGGTAGGAGTGATGGCAGTAACGGCTTGTCCGCCGCCGGTGGGAACCACTACACCGTCGATGGTGGGCATGGAAACCATGACCCCGTTGATGGTCAACTGAAGCTCTCGGGTATCTTTGCCGACGCTGTTGCTTACCTGTACTGTAAAGGTTTTTGTGCCGCATTCGGTAGGTGTGCCGCTGATGATGCCCCGCTGATCCAGAGCAAGGCCTATGGGCAGTGCACCCTTGATGATGCTCCACTTGAGCTCGCCGCCGCCAATGGCGGAAAGCTGTGTGGTGTAGCTCATCTGGAACTGACCGGTGGGCAGACCGGTGGTTTCCACCACTGGGGCTTCCATGGCCTTGACAGGCTGAGTGGTAACGGAACGTTCGCCGTTGAAGGGATGCTGACCCGTTACCGTCAGGGTGATGGTCTTGCCCAGATCGTTCTTGTGCACGGTATAGGAGGAGCGGGTGCTCTTTTCTTTGCCGTCCACCGTCCATGAATAGGTGACGGTGGCATCGGCAGGCGTGATAACGGGCTTGAGCAGATCGCCCACATAGGGATTGAGGATGTTGAGAGTCAGATCATCCACGGAGCCGGTCTTGACCACCGCTTCTGTGGATTTGCTGTGGACTGTGCCCTTGTAGTTGCCTGTACCGGTAATGCGCAGACGGATGGTTGCCCCTGCGTCCTCATCGGTGACTAAATAGGCTGCAGAAGTACCCTTGACGGTCTCTTTGCCGCTGGCAGACCGCACCAGCCATTCGTAGGTGACGGTGGCGCTGGAGGGGGTTATGCTCTGTACAGCCAGCACATTGCCCACCACAGGCTTCAGATTGTTGATGGAAACGCCTGTAACGGTATAGTGGTCGTTGTAGAGCAGAAATTCATTCATCATGTAGCCGCGGCGGCTGCCGACCTGCACATAATCCCACACAGCACCCTTGGTGATAAGCTTTACCTTGGTGCCCACGCTGTACACGCCGATCTTGCTGTACTCGGTGCCGGGGCCGGAGCGCAGACGAACGCCGCAGCCATTGCCGGACCAGATGGTGGCATCGCCGATAAAGGTGACGGGATCGTTGTTGCTGCCTGAATCTGTACTGCTGTTGTCTGTACTGCCGTTTTGACCATTATCGCTGTTGCTTCCGCTCTCGCCGGAAGCATTTCCCGCATCACCGGTGTAAGTGCTGCTGTTGACGGACAGGAACTGGCTCATCATGTAGCCGGTGTAGCTGCCGACTTTTACCTTGGACCAGTATGTACCGCGCTGGATAACAGCCACTGGGGTACCTACGGGAAAGCTGCGAATGATCCGGTAGCTGGTGCCGGGGCCCATGCGCAAACGTACGCCGTAGCCATTGCTGCTGACCACTGTGGCATTTGCGCCTTCTGTGGCGGTGCTGCCGTTCTCTGTGCCGTTGCCGGCAGAAGAGGATTCGGACAGCGTGAGATAATCACGGTGCATATAACCACTGTTGCCATCACTGAGGCGCACATGGTACCAGTCGCCGGATGTGCCCAGTACCTCCACCTTTGTTCCAGTGTAGTAGCTTGCAACCGTTTGAGAATCATAGGAGGGATAGGTGCGCAATCGCAGCCAGCCGCCTGTGATCGTTGCATATTCAGCTGCCATGGATACGGCAGGCAGCAGAAAGAGCATCATAGCCATAAGTGCTGCTAACCATCGTTTCATTGTGGAGGTCTCCTTCCTCGTGGCACCCTGTCGCGGCAGGGGTATACATGGTACAAAACGGATCGCTGGGATCAATTCTTCCCATCTTCGACAATATTGTACCTATTTTTTCTTTGGTTGTAAACCCATAGGGGCGTGCTACCGGTCAAATATGGAAAAACACATGTATTTCTATACATTATATTACCATAAATTGAAAGACTTGTACAGAATAAAAACAAAGCTTCTGCGGTGAATAAATACCACAGAAGCTGTACTTTTTGCTCTCATTCGCACCAGAGGGCATCGGTGTAGAAGGCATCCATGCCTTCCTCGTTCGGAAAAAGCCCGATATACCGGCTGCTTTCACCGGCTTCGGCAAGCTTGAGGTGCGGGCTGTACTTGCCCACCAGCCTGTCGTGGCCGATCAGGAAGCGTCTGCCCGCCTTACGGCCCACAAAAGCGCAGAAGGCCGGGGTGGCGGCCTGTACGACAGCCGTGCTGCCGCAGATCATATCCGCCCAGATAGCGTATACATCCACAGAGGCGGCGTAGTTCATCATGTCAAGGGCGTAGCCGCCGCAGGGGCACATGCCCACCTCCAGCGCTACGATCTGCCCTTCGCTGCCCAGACCGGGATGATCCTGCGTGATGCGGAAAAACTCAAAATGTACGAAGCGGCTTCGTACACCGAAGCTTCTGGCCACCGCCCGCCCGGCATCCCGTACATCCTGCGCCAGCTGATCCACCACGTAGTAGATGGCGTTGTCGTTGTTGCTGACGATATCCATAATGGACATGGGTGTGACCATGCCTGTCTCGTACAGCGGCTCGCCGTACTCATCGATGATAGCATCGTACGAGTTGACCTCGCCGCGTACAAACTCCTCCATCAGCCACGGGGTGGCAGGGTCGCAGGTATCCAGAAACGCTTCCAGTTCTGCATCGTTTTTTACTTTGCAGGCATCGGTGATACCGTGTCCGTTATCCGGCTTGATGATCACCGGGTAGTCCACCTCACGGGCAAAGGCGGTGCAGCCCTTGAGGTTATCCACCAGATGGCAACGGGGCACCGGCACTCCTGCCCGCTGATAGCAGGCCTTCATCAGAGATTTTCTGCGGATCTGCGGCATGTCTGCGGTGGTAAAGCCGGTTTCGATGGCAAATTCGCTGCGCAGACGGGCATCCTGCTCCAGCCAGTATTCGTTGTTGCTCTCCAGCCAGTCGATGGGGCCATACTCAGCCGCAAAGCCTGCCACTGCCTTGTGTACCTCTTCGTAGCTGTGCAGGGAGCTTACCTGAACATAGCCGTCCAGGCTCTCCTGCAGCTCATGGCGCAGGCTTTCCCGTGCCACATCGCCAATGCCGAGCACCCGCAGACCGCGTTGTTTCAGCGCACGGCAGAACTGCCAGTAATTCTCGGGGTAGTTGGGGGAAATGAAAACGAAGTTCTTCATATCAACCATTCATCTCCTTCCGTTGATACTCGAAAACCTTACAGGTTTCCACCCGCCTTCATTATCCATCAATCCTGCGCTGGGAACAATCGCCATTCAGGTCATTGTTTGAACAAAGGGGACAAATAAAAAACAGGTGGTTTTTGACGAAACCGCCTGCTGCATAAGGGTTGAGGCTGTTTTCCGCATCAATCTGCAGCGGCTGCCAGCTGGGCAGCAAAGGTCTCCAGCAAGCCCAGATCCCACAGAAGCGAACCGGTCAGGTACTTATCGCGGGTGTTGCGGGCTGTTGTGAGTGCATCCGCCACATCCTGCGGGCTTTGACCGATTTCCCCGGGCAGGGTGGGCATGCCGGTGTGCTGCATCAGCGCACGGATGTTGTCCGCGTCCGGCAGGGTATCCATTGCCTCGCAGATCTGCGGCCAGCTGTCAACGATGCGGCTCAGCCGCTGCCTGTGGAGCGCCGGATCGTTTTTGTGCCAGAGGGTGTACTCGGCTTCGATCAGTTTTTCGGCGGCACCGCCGTAGATGCGGCGCATCTCCTGCTCCCAGCGGGCTGTATCGAAGGCAGCCACCGCTTGCAGCGCTGCTGCGGCATCAGGGGTATACCGGCGAAGATGGCGGTAGATCTGCAGGCACAAAAGCGTGCCAACGCCCACCTGAATACCGTGCAGCTCGTTGGGCAGCCCCCTGTCCAGCGCAAACATCTCCCACACATGCGAGAAATAATGCTCCTGACCGGAGGCGGGCCGGGAGACACCGGCAAAGGCAATGGCGATGCCGGAGAGGATCAAACCCTCGGCGATGGTGCCGATCACTTCGGGATCCCGCTCCATCAATCGGGGCGCTGCCGCCATGATGCGCTCCAGCGTGCTGCGCATCAACGCTGCGATTTCCTCACAGTAGTATTCGCCGGTGATCAGATGGGCGATGCGCCACTCACAGAGCGCGATATGCTTTGCCAGCATATCGCCCAGCCCTGCCCGCAGCATACGCTCGGGGGTATCCTTCATGATCATGGTATCGGCAATGATGGCCGCAGGACAGCTGCTGTAGAGCGTTGTCTTGACGCGATCCACGATCATGGAGGCACAGTTGGAGGCGTAGCCGTCCATGGAGGGGGCAGTGCCCACGATCACCTGCGGTTTGCCGGCTGCGTGGGCAAATACCTTGCAGCAGTCGTTGATCACGCCGGAGCCCAGCGCAAGCACAGCATCGCAGGAGGGATCGGAATGCATGCAGATCTCACCGACGGTGTGTTCATCCGGCTCCGGCTGCGGGGCATGCAGGCAGTAGAAAACATAGGGGATACCGTTTTTCTCCAGTACAGTGCGCACCTTGTCCCATGCGGCGCGGCTGGTGTTGGGGTCCGCCACCACATAGGGCTTGTGGCAGCCGATGGTGTGCAGTGCCTCCGGAAGCGCCTCCACTGCGTTCCGCCCTACACGCACGAATTGCAGTGGTACGCTGTGCAGCCGTCCGCAGGTGCATTGGTGTGTGCCGGAGACCAGCTCCTCCAGCTTGAGGGCAGCCAGCCGGGTGGGGTTCATATAGGATCCCTCCTGTTTGCGGAATGATGGGGGAGCGTCAGATCGTGCGCAACTGACGGGCGTACCAGCGCACCATTTCACGGATGCGCCAAAGCTCGGAGGGCTTACTCACCTGCTGCCACTGCTGCTCGTAGTGCCGCAGCCAGCGCTCCAGACGCTGGGCAAGCTCTGTATCCCGCCGCTTTGCCGAAACAGCTTCGCCGGTCAGGTTCCAGACCTGAATGCCTTCGCAGGCCAGCTGCCACAGGTGCAGCATGCTGCGGGTGGTGGTATCCATGCCGGAGATGAGGGCAGCCAGCTTCTGCGAAACGTTGGCTGCACGCCGGTTGGCCGCCCGAATGGCAGAGCCGTCCAGCCCTGCAAGGGTGTCGCCGTGGCCTTCATCCGCACGCCCAAGCACATGCTCCCGGTACTGTACAAGATGCCACCAGCTGCATATATCACAGCCCTGCAGCTCTGCAAGCAGACCAACACAGCTGCCGGTGCCATCCAGATAGGCAAGGCGGGAAACAGCTTTGCAGAATTCCTCAAAGGGGAACTCTTCGGCACTCCAGCTGTAGTGTGCACCCATGATCATACCCGGCAGGGAGAAACGTGGATCGTTGATGTGTCCGTAGTCGCCCCAGTCGGTGTTGAGCAGGCCTACAGCGCCGTATCTGCGTCCGTAGGCAGCCATGCGGGAAATGTTTTGATAGCTGTCGGGCAAACGGTTCATAATGCGGTTCCAGCCGCCTACGCCGGGGCACACATACTGTACGGCTCCGGCCTCTGCCAGCAGGCGGGATGCTTTTTCGTCCACATCTGGCGAATAGCCCCAGTTCAGGCAGATGCTGTCCTTGGGCAGACGGCTGAGCGCCTCCGGATGCATGACCACGATATCGCCCCAGAACATGGGCTGCCGACCCGCATCCGAAATAATGCGGCAGAGCTTCTCCACAAAGCCGATGTAGTAAGCCCCTTCACCGACGGCCTCCATGGCCTCCCTGCCGCGCCCCTTGCCCAGATCGAAGGTTTCATCTGCGCAGATGTTGAAGCGGCGGGAACGGAAGAGCGCCATAAATTCCTTCAGAAGCCGCTCCATCAGGCTGAGGGCTTCGGGGTTGGAGATATCCAGCGTATGGTGCGCCATGCGGTAGGGCATGGTGGAGTCCATCTCACCCGCCTCATGCAGCTCGCACAGGTGGCACCATGTTTTGGTGTTCAGCAGCTCAAACAGATGCCCGAAGCTTGCCAGCGAGGGTACCAGCTCAATGTGCCGCTGGGCGCAGTAATCGTCAAACTCCATAATCTCCTGTGCCGTCAGCGCTTCGCCTGCGCTCCACATCTCGGTGGCGGCCTCAAAGCAGTAGGTATGCTCCACATACAGCTGCAGCTGGTTCAGCTTGTAAAAGCATGCCTCATCGGCAAGGTGCTTCAGCCAGCAGAGCGTGGGCGTGCGGCCACGGGTACAGTCGTGGTAGAAGCCGCGGCGGGCAAAGACCGGTTCGTCCTCTATGCTGAGGTAGGGCAGCACGGCTCCGCTCCGGCGCACGATCTGCCGAAGGGTCTGCACGCCGTAGAAAAGTCCTGCTTCGCTGCAGCCGCAGATGCGGACACTCTCCCTGTCGATGGTGATCCAGTAGCCTTCGCCGGAACCAGCGTCAGCATCCAGCAGAATGTCGCCCGGCGCGGGCTCGCCGCAGATGATCTCAACCGTTACACCGGCAAAACGCTCCAGCTCCTCCTGCAGCATGCGGGCAGCGGTCATCGCCTGACGGACTCTGGGCATCAGTACGATCCGGGTGGTATAGCTCAGGCAGAGCGTACCTTCCTTCTGTATCAGTTTCTTTGGTTTGGGTAGCAGATGCATGGTCATTCTCCTTTTTGGGCAGAGGTTTGAAAAACACCCCATATGCTATACGGCATGCTGCGCAGCATATGGGGTGTGGGATGGATCGGGGTATCAGGTAAGCTTCTTGGCCATCAGTTCCTGATTGATGGAGTACAGCAGCGCGTTTTCCTTGGTGATCTTGCCTGCCTTGTACAGCTTCATAATGTCGGTATCCATGGTGAACATGCCCTGCGCCGAACCGGCGTAGATCACGTTATCCATCTGGTGTACCTTGCCTTCGCGGATCATGTTGGAGATGGCGTTGTCCACCAGCATTACCTCAAAAGCAGCCACCAGACCGCCGTCCTTGGAGGGGATCAGCTGCTGGCTGATAACGGCTTTCAGCACCAGAGAAAGCTGCATGCGGACCTGTGCCTGCTGGCTGGCAGGGAAAGAGTCCACGATACGGTCGATGGTCTTGCTGGCACCCACCGTATGCAGGGTGGAAAGCAGCAGATGGCCTGTTTCGGCTGCGGTAAGTGCAGTCTGGATGGTTTCGTAGTCGCGCATTTCGCCCAGCAGGATCACGTCCGGAGCCTGACGCAGCGCACTGCGCAGGGCATGGGCAAAATTGTGGGTATCGTTCATGATCTCGCGCTGGGTTACGATGCTCTTCTTATGGGGATGGATGAACTCGATGGGATCCTCCAGCGTGATGATGTGCGCGTTGGCCTCGGAATTGATCCGGTCGATGATGCAGCTGAGGGTGGTGCTCTTGCCGCTGCCTGCGGGGCCTGTGACCAGCACCATGCCCTGCCTGCGGCTGCTCAGATCCAGCACCACCTGAGGGATGCCCAGTGAAGCGGGGTTCGGCAGATCGAAGGGCACGGCACGAAGCACGGCAGCGAATGTGCCTCTTTGCTTAAAGGCATTGCAGCGGAAGCGGCCCACCTGCGCCAGACCGAAGGAAAAGTCGTCGTCGCCCTCTTCGGAAAGGCGCTTGATGTCGCGCCCGTTGGCCAGCTGGTAGATCTCCCGAATGTAGCGGGTGCACTCTGCGGTGCCCTGCTTGCCATCGGTAAGAGGCACAAACTTCTCGTTTACCTTGGTGGTAATGGGGGAGCCGGGAATAATATAGATATCCGAGCCGCCCTTGAGCAGGGTCTCCCGGAGCATTGATTTCAGTTCTGCGAAGTCTTCCATGCTCAATCTCCCATCAACACAAGATAATCATCGCCAAAGAAGCCGTAGTCGCTGTTGTCGAACACGCGGTGTTCCAGCAGGCGGTAGCGCTGAGGGCCTTCGGTCAGAAGACCGCGCACAAGGATCGCCAGATCGTTGCCGGCATCAATGGTAAAGGAGAAGCAGATGCCTTCCTCACCCTCCTCGAAGGTGATGTTTTCGGGGGCTTCCTGCTCGTACCATGCAAGGTCTGCACCCTGCTGCCGGCCGGTGAGGAGAAGCGCATCCACCTCGGCCAGCGTGCGCTGGGCCTGATCGGCGGCTACATAGTAGGCGGTACCCACATCGGCATTGCGCCGGGTCATGCTCTCGTTGGAGCGGGCGCTGCCAAAGGCCAGCAGAGAAAGGGCCGTCATAGCCAGCACCACGAGGATCATCAGCACAGAGGATACGCCAACGCCTACACGCTGCTGGGAATCTTGCTTTTTCATAGCGAGCCCTCCTTTGGCACATAGAGGGATACCGGCAGCGAAAGGATCTCTTTGTCGTCCCTCTGTGCGGTCACGGTGGAGGTAAGCAGCGTGCCGGCAGCGGTTTCTTCCTGCTGGCAGTGCACGTAGATATCAAAGCCCTTTTCTTCGCAGCGGAAATAGCTGCCGTCCTCGCCGGAGAAACGAAGGCGCAGGAGAAGGGCGTCGGGGTTCTCGCTTACGCTCAGCTGCTCCGCCACATCCTGGCAGGCCATCAGTGCATGGCGCAGCTGGACGCTGGTGTGGGATTTTTCGTGCGCGGAGGCAAACACGCGCACCATCACTACCTGCGACAAGGAGAAAAACAGGATCACGATCAGCAATTCGATCAGCAGGATGTTGCCCTGATATCTTTTCATTGGAGCACCTCCTGAGAACGCAGCGCAATGTGCAGCTGCTGCTCCGTGCCGTCGTTGAGTACGACGGATGCGGTGATCACCCGGGGGGATTCCATCGCAAAGGTAAGCTTCTGCACATCAGCCAGCGGATCGCCCAACTCGGGCTTGAACTCGTCCTCGGCACCGCAGTAATACTCCAGCATCTGGCCGTCGAGGGCGTAGATACGGGTCTGGTATACCTCATCCTCCCAGTACTCATCAAGACAGAGGAATTGCACGCCGTTCTCCTCACGGATGGAGACAGCGCCGGTGGTATCCATGGCGTGGGTCTTGTTGAGCAGGTAGCTGAGCACGATCTGCGCTTCGCTGTTGCCCACGGAGGCTTCGCTTACGCTTTGGTAGGCACGCATGCCGGTAAGGGTAAGGGTAACAGCCAGCACCGCAAAAAGGGCAATGAGGCAAAAGATGAACAGACCGCCCACAGCGTGGCTGGTCATGGCATTACCGTTTTTTTCGGGCTTGCTCATTCTGCCTCACCTCCGATCGTAAGGATGCGGATATCCGGCAAAAGGTTGCTGGCAAAGCTGTCCAGCTGTACGATGTATTTATTCTGGTCGTAGGTAAGGCCGTAGTATTGGCGGAGCTTGTCGGCGTTTTCAGGGTAGCGGCCTTCCACGGCATAGCAGAGAATAGAGGCTCTGCGCACCGAGTTTTCCAGCTCTGCCATCTGCTCGCTGTCGTTTACGTCGTTCACGGTGGAAACGCCGTATACCAGCACGCCGATCATCAGTCCAAAAACAAGCAGCGTAAGAACAGCGCCCTTCCACATGCTTTGTTTCTTAACGTGCACGGTCCTTCCTCCTTTCCCGTTGGGATTGGGGTTTCTTGAATCTTTAGCCAATGCTGCTCATAATACTCAGCAGCGGCAGCATGACCGACAGCAGAATAGCGCCGATGATCACAGACATCAGAGCCACCAGAGAGGGCTCGATAATGGAGACCAGATGGCCGATCTGGGTGTTTACATCCTCATCGTAAAGCACAGCCAGCTTGCTCATTACCCGGTCGGTCTGGCCGGCACGGAAGCCCACGGAGATCATGCGGCAATGCAGTGGCTCAAAGATGCCGGTCTCGCCCACAGCATCGGGGAAGGAGACAAACTCATCCATCTTCTGGCGGCACTGGCTCACGCGCTGACGCAGCCGCTTGTTGGTGAACAGGTTTTCGATCAGTTCCATGCTCTCCTCCAGCGGGAAACCGCTGCGGAGCATCATGCCCAGCGTGGAGGCAAAACGGGCGGCAGAGAGCTTCTGCTCCAGCTTGCGCAGGGGCTTGACGGCATTCTGCAGCCACTGCAGCACCTTCTGGCTGCTGTCCAGCTTGATGACCACCAGCAGGATAATCACCAGCAGCAGCAGAATGCCAGCGGCGATCAGCGTGGCCTTGCCAAAGGATACAGCCACGTTCATCCAGCCTGCGCTGGAGCCGGAATCGAAGCTGCCGTATACGTTTTCAAAGATGGGCAGCACCTGCGTTACCAGCACGCCGATGATCAGCGCCATCATAACGATCAGCAGCAGGGGGTAGAACAGAGCGCTCTTGATGGAGCGGCGGTTGGCGGCTTCGCGGTCGTAGTACAGGGACAGCTCTTCCATAACGCTGTCCAGCTCGCCGGTTTTTTCGCCGATCTCGCTCATGGCGATCAGGTAATCGGGGAACAGCCCTGCCTCTTTGAAACCGGCGGTCAGGCTGCCGGTTTCCATAACGGTGATGCTCAGGGCGTTGAAACCTTTTTCAAAACGGGTTCCCTTGTAGTTCTCGCACAGCGCCTCTACACCGTCGTGTACAGGCAGACCGGCACGGAGCACCAGCGCTACCTGTTCGCACATAACAGCCAGCTCTTCGTGGCTCAAACGCAGTTTACGGCTCATACGGGTTCCTCCTCTATAATGATGGGATCAGTAGTAACGCTCGGTGGTATAGCGCTTGATGCTCATGCACATGATGTCGGATGTGATGTCGCACCGGTACCATACGCCGTCCAGATAGACAAGATTCCATGCATGGTAGATCTTATCGGCATAGCCGATCACCAGCTGGGTGGGGATGCCCTGCGTGCGCAGCATGGTGGCCATCAGTGCGGAAAGGTCGAAGCAGATACCCTTCTGCGCATAGAGCACATCATCCACCACAGGCAGGTAGCCGGTGCTTACCTTGCGGGCCTTGTCGAAGTCGTAGACCATGTGGTTGGCCATGTAGCGGTAAATGGCCTGATATTTTTCCCAGTTGCTCTCCAGCCCGTGGCACAGTTCGATGGACTTGATAACGGCATCGGAGTCGTCGTTATAGTCAACATACTGGTTGGGGAAGAGATAGGGGAGCGTTTCGCTGGCCAGTTCCACCTCGATGGTGGTATCCATCAGCGGCTTGTACTTTCTGCCGGAGGCCTGCTGGAATACCTCTACCTTGTATTTGCCGTTGCCGAGCTGCAGCGGGAAGATTTCGTACTCGCCGTCGGCTGCAAAATCGTAGCTCAAAGAAGCCTTGCCGCAGGTAAGGCGGATCTTGAGAGCTTTTTTGTTGGGTTCGTGCTTTGCCATCAGGTAGCCCTGATTGCACTGGCTTGCATCGATCAGCAGATCGCCTTCCTGAAAGACGACCTCGCCCGTTGCAAGGGGCAGGTACATATCTGCTGCCGCATTCAGCGCACAGACCATTACAGATGAAAGCACCAGCAGCGCGAGCAGCAGCGCCAGCCGTTTTTGCTGTTTCCGGGATGCTGTTGTGATTGCGTTCACCGTCTTCGCCTCCATTTGCGTCGTGATACACAGGATCAGAGCGGTATTCGTCCCTTTATTTTACATGGGTTTTCCAATTCCGTCAAGAGCTGCGGAGAAATGCTTGCACAGCTGTGTAACCACCTGCCGGGCGCTTCTGCTGCGGTATATAGAGGCATTCGGGCGCAGGACATCCTCCGCAGACGGATACCTGAAAAAAGAAATTTTTGTGTGCTTGTGTCACCGAGCGGAGCAGAGAGGGGAGAGGGATCTGTCAGACGGGCTCGTTATCCAGATCGGTGCGGCGCTCCTTCCAGAGCACGCAGATGAGTGCGCAGGCAATGAGGGTAAGCACCAGATTCATGGCAAAGGGGTAGGCCCTGTCCGCCTCGGCAGCCAGACCCGCCAGCCAGCTCAGCGGTGCTGTGGAGAGCATGCACAGGGCATAGAAGTAGCTGAGCATGCGTGCCCGCTCCTCCCGCTCGATGTTGATCATCTGCAGGGAGCCGCGCATGGGGTCAAGGATGGAAAGCGCCAGCGCTTCCAGCACCACCGCCAGCACCACGGGCCAGTAAACGCCCCTGGGCATCAGCATCATCAGCAGCTGCTGGCCGATCAGCAGCCCCAGCCCAAGCAGCACCGGGTGGCGGAAGCGGCGCACATCCAGCCGGGGTGCTACAACGAAATAGCACACCAGCATAAACAGGTTTTTAATGGTAAAGAAGATGGAAAGATCCTCCGTGGGGATGCCCAGCTTATCGGTGATGAGCAGAGGCCAGAAGGAGCCGTTTACATTGCAGATGCCGCTGTAGCAGGCAACAAAAGCCACCGTGAGCAGGATGCGCTTTGAGCGCAGCATACGCTGCAGCACCTTGCGGCTGTCCCACAGGCGGCCGGTCAGGCTCACGCCCCTGCATTCCTCCATGCGCCGCTTGCCTACGGAGGTCTCCTTGCTCAGAAAATAGAGGATTACGAACTTGGAGGTCATCATCACGCAGGTGAAGCCATAGATGAAGCGCATGGTGGGCACGATGGTGAAGCGCTGCACAAAGAAATAGGCGATGGGGGATACGAAGCCGGCCAGCAACCCCGCGATGGAGGTAAGGGTGTACATGTGCACCAGTCTGTTTTCCGGGGCATCCTCGATCATCAGCAGATCCCATGAGGTCTCGGTAACGCGCCATGCGCCGTTAAAGACCGCAGCTGCCGCAAACCAGCGGAAATCCTGCGCAAAGGTCCACAAAAGAGCGGGGATGGTCCAGCTGACGCAGTCAAAGATGGCGGTACAGGTGCGGCGGCCCAGCTTGTCGGTCAGAACGCCGCTGAGCAGCGCCCAGAACATCTGGGAGGCCAGAAAAATGGTGGAGATGAGGCCGATGTGGGTGGGGCTCAGCCCCAGCGCAGCCATGTAGACGGAGGCAAGCGGCGCATACAGGTTGTAGGGGATGCCCCACAGCGGCTCCAGATACAGGCAGGGCTTGGCGTTCCCTTCAAGGGTGAACAGCGTGTCGATCACGGCATTTTTTCTGAGCCGTGCCCAAAAGGTATTCATAGCAGGCGCTCCTTTGGTATATTCGGGGATGATGATAGCAGAAGCCCGCCGTTTGTCAAGTGTGCTAAAGCTGTATCGCGGTTGCGAAGCGGGGCGGTTGGTGCTACAATAAACCGGAAAAAACGCTATGGCACAAAGGAGTGCAGCCACGATGAACATCCGCGAAGAATCGCTTCAGAAGCATTACGAATGGGCAGGCAAGCTGGAGGTGGTCTCCCGCGCCCCCGTGGAGGACAGCCATTCCCTTTCACTGGCCTATACGCCCGGTGTGGCCGAGCCCTGCATGGTCATCCATCAGGATGTGGAAAAATCCTACGAGCTTACCCGCCGCCACAATCTGGTGGCTGTTGTCACCGATGGTACCGCCGTGCTGGGGCTTGGCGATATCGGCCCCGAGGCCGGCATGCCCGTGATGGAGGGCAAGTGCGTGTTGTTTAAGGAGTTCGGTGGTGTGGATGCCATCCCCCTGTGCATCAAAAGCAAGGATGTGGATGAGATCGTCCGCACGGTATACCTGCTCAGCGGCAGCTTCGGCGGCATCAATCTGGAGGATATCGCCGCACCCCGCTGCTTTGAGATCGAACGCAGGCTGAAGGAGATCTGCGATATTCCCGTTTTCCACGACGACCAGCACGGCACGGCTGTGGTGGTGGCGGCTGCGCTGCTCAATGCGCTTCGGCTGGTGGGCAAGAAGCCGGAGGAGATCACCTGTGTGATCAACGGCGCAGGCTCTGCGGGCATCGCCATCGCCAACCATCTGCTGCGCTTCGGCATGGGCGATATCATTCTGGTGGACCGCCACGGCATCATTGCGGAGGGTACCGCCGGTATGACCCCTGCGCAGGAGGAGATGAGCCGCATCACCAATAAGCGCGGTCTGTCCGGCGGGCTGGCGGAGGCTGTTGCCGGTGCAGATGTGTTCGTGGGCGTCAGCGCCCCCGGCGTGCTGAAGCCGGAGATGATCGCCTCCATGGCAGAAAAGCCCATCGTGCTGCCCATGGCTAATCCCGTGCCGGAGATCATGCCCGATGAGGCTCTTTCCGCCGGTGCTGCGGTGGTGGGTACCGGGCGCAGCGACTATCCCAACCAGATCAACAATGTGCTGGCGTTCCCCGGCATCTTCCGCGGTGCGCTGGATGTACGCGCCCGGGATATCAACGACGAGATGAAGGTGGCTGCTTCGCTGGCCATCGCCTCCCTTGTCTCCGATGAGGAACTGAGCGCCGAGTACATCATCCCCAAGGCTTTTGACGAGCGTGTGGGCAAGGCGGTTGCCAAAGCTGTTGCCAAAGCCGCAGTGGAAAGCGGCGTGGCGCGCCTGCCCCTGCCAGGAGATATGCTATGACACTTGCCGACCTGATGGAGACCGCCCTTACCCTGCCCGCTGCCGTAGCCGAAAGCCCCTTCGGGCCGGAGAGCATCTGTGTGCGGCTGGGGGAGCATGGGCGCATCTTTGCTTCTTTTATGCCCATGCAGGGTTGGGTCAGCTTCAAGTGCGACCGAAGCCGGGGCATGGACTGGCGGCAGCAGTATCCGGGCACGGTGCGCCGGGGCTGGCACTGCCCGCCGGTGCAGCAGCCCTACAACAATACCGTCACCATGGATGGCACTGTGCCAGACGGCGTGCTGCTCCAAATGCTGCACCACAGCTACGATCAGGCGGTGGCAAGCCTTTCCCGCAGTGCGAGGGAAGTGCTGCTGGGCGTGCTGCGCCCCTACCGCCCGGAGGATGAAGCGCAGGTGCTGCGCTGGGCTGCGGATGAGCTCACCTACTGGCGCTGGTCGGCGGGTTCGCTGGGCAGCTGGCCCCTTGCAGCCGGAGCACTGAACAAAAGGCTCGCTTGTTATCCTGTCTGCTCTACGCTGGTGTGGTACTGGGAGGGCAGCCCCGCTGGGTTCGTGCATCTCTACCCTCAGCCGGATGCAGAGCATGGCATCCGTTTCGGGTATGTGCTGCTGGATCCTGCCCTGCGGGGCGGGGGGCTGGGCAAGCGGATGATCGCCTGTGCCCTGCACGATGCCCGCAGCCGCATGAAGGCGCACAGCCAGCATCTGGCAGTATACGAGAACAATCCTGCTGCTATTGCATGCTACAAGGCCTGTGGCTTTCTGCCGGACGAAGGCAAGCCGCAGCGGGTGGATACCTGTATGGGTGAAAAGTGGACGTGCCTGCAAATGGTGCGCCGGGCGTAGAAAAAAACCGTTGCAGTCTGCGGGCTGCAGCGGTTTTTTGCACCCCGTGCGGCGGAGAATAAATAACTTTCTTTATTTGTGCTTACCCCTTCCGCCTGCATGCCGCTTGTGCTATAATCATCCCCAATCCTATGAAACAGCACAACAGGAAAGGTGTATTTATGCATACTGTACCGTATCTCTACAAGCATATGCCCATTGGCGGCGGCGGGTATGTGACAGGCTTTTTCTTTCACCCCACCGACCCGGAAACCATGTACTGCCGCACGGATATCGGCGGCATGTACCGCTTCGACTATGCCTGCCAGCAGTGGGTCAGCCTGATCGATCACGTATCCCCGGAGGATCTTCGGGAAACCTGCCCCATTTCTGCGGCGCTGGATCCCGCACGCCCGGGGCGGCTGTATGTGGTGGGCGGCATGTATGCGCCGGACAGCAAAGCACTTTTGACGATCTCGGACGATCGCGGAGCCACCTTCCGCAAGGTGGAGCTGCCGGTGTTCGCCCACGGCAACCTGCACGGGCGGGGCGCAGGGGAGCGGCTCATGGTGGATGCCAATGATACCGCCACCCTGTGGTTTGCCACGCAGGCGGACGGCCTGTGGGTCTCCCGGGATGAGGGTTGCACATGGGCGCAGGTGAGCATCTTCCCGGAGGATGCCTGCACCTTTGTGGCAAGCCGCGGCAATATGCTGCTCGTCGGCACCGAGGGTACCCGGCAGCGCAGCGGCGACCAGCGGGGCAACAGCCTCTATGCTTCCTTCGATGGCGGCGCTTCCTTCGCGCCGGTGCCACAGCCCGCCTACGAAACGGTTGAGGGCAGCAGGCTGCACGGTCTGGTGGCGCAGCGCTGCACATTTGATGATGCATATTTGTATGTATCCTTCTCTGCCAATGGCCCCCGCAGCCAGAATGTGGAGCGTGGCTATACCTGCGACTGCGGGGACTGCTCCTGCGGGCGCTTTGCCCGCTATGCACTCCTCGACGGCGGTTTGGGCGCACCGGAGGATATCACCCCCGAAAAGGGCAACTGGGGTTTTTCAGCTGCCGATGTCAAGGCCGGGCTGCTGGTGACGGCCACCATCCACCGGCAGGATGGGGATGCGGTGTATCTCTCACAGGATCGGGGCATCAGCTGGAAAAAGGTGCTGCACGGGCTACATACCGGGCGCATGGATTTCCGCCTTTCCTATATGAAGCCCTGCTACAACGGCGGCAACAATCTCATCCACTGGCTGACGGATGTGAAGCTGGATCCCCACCGCCCGGGCACTGCATGGTTCAATACGGGCACGGGTACCTTCCGCACCCAAAATCTGCTGGCGGATACAGTCATCTGGCAGGACTGGTGCGACGGCATGGAGGAGACGGTGCACATTAATGTGCACGCCCCTGCATCCGGCAGGGTCGTCCTGCTGGATATGATCGGCGATCTGGGCGGCTTTGCCTTCACCGATGTGGACAGCCACTGCGAAAACTCCTTTGACGATGCGGAGGGCAATCGCTACATCACCTGTCTCAGCTGTGCATGGCCGGACAGCGACCCGGATCACATCCTCGTTACTGCCCGCGGCAACTGGACGGGGCGTACCAAGGGCGGGCTCATCGTCAGCCGTGACGGTGCCCGGAGCTGGACGTGGCTGGATATGCCCATGGGGCTTTCTCCGGAGCTGGATGCCCTGCTCGGAAAGATCTCCGGCGTGAATACCAACGCCGGTTGGGCAGCGGTCTCTGCCGATGGCAAAAGCTATGTGTGGGCGGTGGCGGAGCGCATTTGGCTCCATGCCCGCAACGTGATCGCTTCGCATGATGCCGGTAAGACCTTTGTGCGCAGCCGTGTGCTCCTGGCAGACGGCACAGAAGCACAAGGACGTATGAAACCCATCGCAGACCGGGTGCTGCCCCATGTGTTCTACGGCTTTGGCGAAGCCGGGCAGCTTTATGTATCCATCGACGGCGGCGATACCTTCCGCCAGCGCCCGGCGCCGGAGGGCTTCCCCGAGGCTGAGTTCGGTCTGGTGGATTGCGCCGACCGGAGCGAGATCCGGGCTGCCGCAGGTGAGCCGGGCGTGCTGTACATCGCCACCGGCGAGGGTGGGCTGTGGAAGCTGTGCTACGATCCCGCAGCGGATCGCTTTACCGGCAGACGGCTCACGGCACCGGGCGACCGGGTCTCCTGTATGGGGCTGGGTCTGGGCCGCCCCGGCGGCAGCTATGCCGAAGAGCCCAAAGCGCTGTACTTCAGCGGCTGGATCGGTGGTGTGTACGGCTTCTGGCGCAGCTTTGACGAGTGCCGGACGATCCAGCGCATCAATACCGACCGGCAGATGTTCGGGCGGGTGCATTCTATTGATGGGGACAAGCGGGTGTTTGGCCGCTTCTATCTGGGCACCGGCTCCAGCGGGCTTTTGTACGGCGAGGAGGCGTAAGGTGGCGCTGTTATGCCATTCCCTTCGGGTGGATAACGGCATACCCGCTGTCCGGCAGCCGGTGATATGTGATTGTGGAAAATTGAGTTTTATCAGTTGACGGAAATGATCGTGTCCAAGTATAATAAAAGCAGTCCCTAAAAATTGGAAAGGAGAATAGAGTATGAAGGAGCATTCCAAACATCGTTTTCTCTCCTGCATATGTTTACTGGTCGTTGCAGTGCTTTTGCTGCCGATGATCACCGCTGCGGCAGAGTCTTTGGCGTTCAGCTTCAGCCATAAGAACGGCAGTAGTATTGTTGAGGATGGGATTCTGCCGGGCGCACAGCGTGCCGGGGTAAAGATCACCAAGCAGCCGGTGGGTGTGACCGTTGCCAAGGGAAAAACGGCGAAAGTGACCCTTACAGCCACCGGCGATGGCCTTACCTACAAATGGTATTTCAAGGATAAGGGCGCTTCGGCCTTTGCTTATACCAGCACCTTCAAGGGCGCAAGCTATTCTGTCAAGATGACCGAAGCCCGTGCGAACCGTCAGGTGCGCTGTGTCGTTACCGACAAGTATGGCAATAAGGTGACATCCAACACCGTCACCCTGAAAATGAAGCCCACTGCGCTGAAGATCACCAAGCAGCCGGCAAGCGTGATGGTTGCCAAGGGCAAAACCGCAAAAGTGACCCTTACCGCCGCAGGCGACGGCCTTACCTATAAGTGGTACTACAAAGACAAGGGTTCTTCTTCTTTCAAGTACACAAGCACCTTCAAGGGCGCAAGCTATTCTGTCAAGATGACCGCAGCCCGTGCAGGCCGTCAGGTGCGCTGCGTCGTTACCGACAAGTACGGCAACAAAGTGACCTCAAGCACCGCTACCCTGAGCATGGGCAACAAGGCGAAGATCACCAAACAGCCGGTAAGTGTGAGCGTTGCCAAGGGCAAAACCGCAAAGGTGACACTTACCGCCACCGGCGACGGCCTTACTTATAAGTGGTACTACAAGGACAAGGGTTCCTCTTCTTTCAAGTACACAAGCACCTTCAAGGGCGCAAGCTACTCCGTCAAGATGACCGCAGCCCGTGCGGGCCGTCAGGTGCGCTGCGTTGTTACCGATAAATACGGCAACAAGGTGACTTCGGATACTGCCACCCTGAATATGGCTACCAAAGTCAAGATCACCCAGCAGCCGGAGAGCGTAATGGTTGCCGAGGGAGAGACGGCAAAGGTCACTCTCAGCGCCACCGGCGATGGTCTTACCTACAAGTGGTACTATAAGGATCTGGGCGCTTCTTCCTTCAAATATACCAGCACCTTCAAGGGTGCAAGCTACTCCGTCAAGATGACTGCAGCCCGCGCAGGCCGTCAGGTGCGCTGTGTTGTCAGCGACAAGTACGGCAACAAGGTAACTTCGAGCACCGCTACGCTGAATATGGAGCCGCAGCAGGAGCTGCCGCCTGCGGATGTGCTGTACATCATTACCCAGCCCGAAAGCGTGACGGTTGCCGAAGGTGAGTATGCCAAAGCAACGGTAAAGGCACAGGGCAAGGGCTTGGCGTACCAGTGGTACTACGCATTTGCGGGCACTACCCGCTACCACAAGAGCACCACGACTTCCGCAACGTTTTCTGTTCTCATGGACAGCGGCTGGGATGGCGTACAGGTCTGCTGCTTGATCATGGATCAGGACGGCAACGAAGCGGCCACCGATGTGGTCACTCTGAATATGATCCCGCAAACGAAGCTGGAGATCGTCGGTCAGCCTGCCAATGTAACGGTGAAGTACGGCAAGGCAGCGACCGCTTCTGTTGCCGCTGTGGGCGACGGCCTCACCTACGAATGGTACTATGCGCCCCCGAAGGTTTATTCCTTCACCAAATCCGATGTTACCGCATCCAGCTATGCCGTCACCATGAACTTTGACAACGACGGCTATCGGGTCTACTGCATCGTCAGCGACCGGTACGGCAACAGCCTCACCACCGATACCGTCACGCTGAGCATGGTCACTCCGCCCGATCTGAAGCTGACCAAGCAGCCGCAGGATGTGAGCGTGGCCAGCGGCGGCACCGCTACTTTCAGCATTGGCGCTCAGGGTGATGGGCTTACCTATCAGTGGTATTACCAGAACGCAAACAGCGTGGAGTGGGAATACACGCCTGCAGCCGGTGCGACTTCCGCCACCTATTCCTTCAAGATGTCTGCGGGCACCTCGGCGCGGAGCGTTTATTGCAAGGTATCGGATCAATATGGCAGATCTGTCATTTCGTCCACGGCCGGTGCCAACCTGTCTTCCGGCCCCATTACCATTACCAGACAGCCGCAGGACATGTATGCTTCGCCGGATTTTACCGGCAGAGCCCTTCTGAAAGTCTCTGTGGCAGCTGAGGGCGACAGCCTTACCTACCTGTGGTACAGTGCATACGTTGATTCTCCCACCTTCACGCCCCTTACAGATGCCAATGACCGGGACTCCTCCTACTCTTTCTATCACCACAAGAGCCTGAAGGATCAGCTGTACTACTGCGTCATTACGGATGCTTACGGCAACACGGTACGCACCCGGACGGCACGGCTGGGCATACAGGATGTGACCATCACAAAACAGCCGCAGAACACGAAGGCCAGTATTGGTGATACTGTCACCCTGACGGTCGAGGCTTCCGGTGATGGACTGTCTTACTATTGGTATTGTCTGCGCGATGATGATACCAGCTATTGGTGCATCAGCGCCGATGGCCCGGAATGCACCTTCCAGATGACGGCGGATATGGTGAATGCAGGCATCTATTGCAAGGTCGAAGACCGGCACGGTACTTATCGAAACAGCGATATAGCCATGCTCTCTCTGCCTGCATTCGGGATCACCCAGTGGCTGAATACGCCGCCTGAGGTTTGCGAAGGCGAAACGATCACCTTGAAGATCGCCGCTGAGGGTGTTGGCCTGAAGTACCAGTGGTATTACCAGAATCCCAACACCAGCGGCTTCAAAAAGTCCGCTGCGACCGGCACCACCTACGTTACCACACCGGCTGCAGCCTATTCCGGCCGCAAGGTCTACTGCGCCATTACCGATAAGTCCGGCCGGACGATTACCTCCAACACGGTCACGCTTATCATTCGCGGCCCGGTCTCCATCACCTCGCAGCCCAAGGATGCCTATGCCTTTGCCACCCGCCCCATCGCTGTGGGCCTGAGCGCCGAGGGTCTCGACCTGACGTATCAGTGGTATTACAAAAATGCCGGTGAGAGCCAGTTCAAGAAGGCGCTGGATAACGGTCCCAGCTATTCCACCGTGATGGGTGAGTATGCCGATGGACGGCAGGTGTACTGTGTTGTGACCGATCAGGCAGGCAATACGGTAAAATCCAACGTGGCTACCCTGCACCTCAAGCCCATCCCTGCAGGTTCCACCCTTTGCGAGCTGTGCTATGGCGAGGGTAAGTGCAGGCGCTGTGAGGGCGATGGTTCCATCGTTGTCCATGTGGTTCAGCTCAACCCGCTCACCGGCGTATATGAATATGTGGATGTAACGAGGATCTGCACGAACGAGGAGTGCGTGTTGGGCGAATGCCGGAAGTGCAGAGGCAAAGGCTACTATTTCGATTGAGCCTTCCCAACAAACCATGAGCGGCAGCGGTCACGCTGCTGCCCATGGTTCCCATTGCAGAATAAAACCTTTGGGGGGGGGGCGGCCCCCCCGGGGGGGTCTGTATTTTTCCTGCTGCCGTTTGCTTTGCTTTGCCTGTGGACAGCAACCGGCACCCAGCAGCTCCATAGCAGCCTTTCTTGCAGCCTTTACCGCCGTGGGCAGCGGCAGGGCGGCAAGCTCTGCCGCATCCACCAGCTTCGCTTTCCGCTCCGCAAGCCAGCCTTCGCCCGGCATGGCATCCAGCGGGCAGTGCAAAAGCTGCATGTTCCATACCCGATGGGTAAATACATGCTTCGCTTCTCCCAGATGCGCCCGGAAGGTGCAGCGGAGCCCATCCTCCCGCAGCAGCTCCAGAACCCGTTCCGGCGCTGTTTCTTCTTCGGTCAGCCAGAATACATACAGCCCCTTGAGCATACGCTCCTGCCGGGGCAGTACCAGCACCCGCCCCTTGTAGGTGAGCAGGCATACGGCTACCTCTACGGCCTTGGGGGCTTGTTTCTTTTCGTGGATGGGCAGGCTGTCCTGATCGCCCTCCCGGCAGGCATCGCACAGGTGCTGCCACGGGCACAGGTCGCAGCGGGGGCGCTGGGGGCTGCAAAGGGTCGCACCCAGCTCCATCAGCGCCTGATTGTAGTCTCCCGGGCGCTCCGGCGGAATGCTCTCCCTGACCAGCTGACGGATCTGTTTTTGCACAGCCGGGCTGCCCACATCCTCCCGGATGCCGAAAAAGCGGGAGGCCACACGGTACACATTGCCGTCAACAGCTGGTACTGCCTGCCCGAAAGCGATACTGGCAATGGCTCCCGCTGTGTAGGGGCCGATGCCGGAAAGCCGGAGGATATCTTCGTAATCGGAGGGAAAAACGTCGCCAAACTCCTCTGTGATGGTCTTTGCGGCTTTTTGCAGATTGCGGGCACGGCTGTAATAACCCAGCCCCTCCCAGAGCTTGAGAACGGTTTCCTCAGGGGCCTGCGCCAGTGCCTGCACCGTGGGGCAGCGCTCCAGAAAACGGGCGTAGTAGCCCTTTACGGTCTCCACCCGGGTCTGCTGGAGCATGATCTCGCTCAGCCAGATATGGTACGGATCCCGGCTGCGCCGCCACGGCAGATCGCGCTTTACTGCATCGTACCAGTTCAGCAGCAGGGC
Source organism: Candidatus Limiplasma sp. (assembly GCA_045540635.1). Taxonomy (GTDB): domain Bacteria; phylum Bacillota; class Clostridia; order Christensenellales; family Aristaeellaceae; genus Limiplasma. The sequence continues at coordinate 59,845 of JAZQHO010000213.1, read as the reverse complement.
AGAGGGTGTTTTGGTCATGGGCAGTATCCTTCCTTTCGGGTTGCATTGTACCACAGGAGCAGGGCTTGCGCCAGTATACCTCCATCGAAAACAAAAAACAAAGAAAATGTTCAAAAAAAAGAGTAATAAAGGAATAAAAACAGAAAAATAGGGCATACGAAAGATTTTTGCATTTGAAAATCGGAAATTTACATAAATTTAACGGTTTTTCCTCTTGCACCGGTGGCAGAAATAACGTAAACTAACAAAGGTTGTTAGCACTCGACCATTCCGAGTGCTAACAAACCGGAGAAACGTATCATATATCAAGGAGGACACCGTATTATGAACGTCAAGCCTTTGGGCGACCGCGTGGTCATCAAGAATGTGGAGATCGAAGAAACCACCAAGAGCGGCATTTTGCTTACCGGCGCCGCCAAGGAAAAGCCCCAGATGGCCGAAGTGCTGGCTGTCGGCCCCGGTGGCATGGTGGATGGCAAGGAGATTACCATGAACGTGAAGGTGGGCGACAAGGTCATCTATTCCAAGTACGCCGGCACCGAAGTAAAGATCGATGGTCAGGAACTGATCATCGTTCGCCAGAACGATATTCTGGCCACCGTGGAATAAGCGTTCCCCCCAATCTTTTTTAGATAGCAGCTTCAAGGAGGAAGATGGATTATGGCTAAGCAGATCAAGTACGGCGAGGATGCCCGCCGCGCACTGGAAAAGGGCGTTAACGCTCTGGCTGATACCGTTAAGATCACCCTTGGCCCCAAGGGCCGCAATGTTGTGCTGGACAAGAAGTTCGGCGCTCCCCTCATCACCAACGACGGCGTTACCATCGCCAAGGAGATCGAGCTGGAAGATCCCTTCGAGAACATGGGCGCTCAGCTGGTGAAGGAAGTTTCCACCAAGACCAACGATGTTGCCGGCGACGGCACCACCACCGCCACCCTGCTGGCTCAGGCCATCATCCGCGAGGGTCTGCGCAACCTGGCTGCCGGTGCCAACCCCATGGTGCGCAAGAAGGGCATCGAAGCTGGTGTGGCTGCTGCTGTGGAAGGCCTGCAGAAGCTGAGCCAGCCCATCAGCGGTAAGCAGAGCATCGCTCAGGTCGCCAGCATTTCCGCCGGTGATGAAGAGATCGGCAAGCTGATCTCCGAGGCCATGGAGACCGTGGGCAATGACGGCGTTATCACCGTTGAAGAGAGCAAGACCATGAAAACCGAGCTGACCACCGTTGAGGGCATGCAGTTCGACCGCGGCTACGCCAGCGCCTACATGGTCACTGATACCGACAAGATGGAGGCTGTTCTGGATAATCCCTTCATCCTGATCACCGACAAGAAGATCACCAACATTCAGGAGATCCTGCCTGTGCTGGAGCAGGTGGTGCAGTCCGGCCGCAAGCTGCTCATCATCGCTGAGGATATCGAAGGCGAAGCGCTGGCCACGCTGGTGGTCAACAAGCTGCGCGGCACCTTCACCTGCGTTGCTGTCAAGGCTCCCGGCTTTGGCGACCGCCGCAAGGAAATGCTCCGCGACATCGCCATCCTCACCGGCGGCGAAGTTATCAGCGACGAGCTGGGTCTGGATCTGAAGGAGACCACCATCGACATGCTGGGTACCGCCCGTCAGGTCAAGGTGGATAAGGAAAACACCACCATCGTGGAAGGCGCCGGCGCCACCGAAGCCATTCAGGCCCGCGTTGCCAGCATCCGCGCCCAGATCGAAGAGACCACCAGCGATTACGACCGCGAAAAGCTGCAGGAGCGTCTGGCCAAGCTGGCCGGCGGTGTGGCTGTTGTGCAGGTCGGCGCTGCTACCGAAGTGGAAATGAAGGAGCGCAAGCTGCGCATCGAAGATGCTCTGGCTGCTACCCGTGCTGCTGTGGAAGAGGGCATCGTGCCCGGCGGCGGCATCGCTCTGATGAACGTGATCCCCTCCGTCAAGGCGCTGCTGGATGAGTACACCGGCGATGCCAAGACCGGCGTGCAGATCATCCTGCGCTCTCTGGAGGAGCCCCTGCGCCAGATCAGCAAGAATGCCGGCATCGACGGCAGCGTGATCGTTGAGAACGTTAAGACCAGCGGTAAGTCCGGCTATGGCTACGACGCTCTCAAGGGCGAGTATGTGGATATGATCGAGCGCGGCATCATCGACCCCACCAAGGTGACTCGCTCCGCTCTGCAGAACGCCGCCAGCGTTTCCGCTCTGGTGCTCACCACTGAGTCTCTGGTTGCGGATATCCCCGCTCCCGAACCCGCTGCTCCCGCCAACCCCGGCATGGGCGGCATGTATTGATCGGCAAACGCCTGTCAATGCAGCAATAAAGGCAAATAGGACGGGATCTGTCGCCCAACGGGCGGCGGATCCCGTTTTTTTGTACCTGCTGCTGCGCGCTGTATACAGCAATTGTGTTTTGCATCAACTCATGGTATAATTATTCCAACCATGGTTCCGCGTTGGCGGAACATTCTGCAGGAATGGATGAGGTGAAAGCATGGCAGGCGTTACCTATAAATGCCCAAGCTGCGGTGCATATCTGAATTTTGATCCCGACTCCCAAAAGTGGAAGTGTCCCTTTTGCAGCTCTGTCTTTGCCGATGATGCGGTCATTGGCGATGCTGCCGCCCAGCCGGAAGATGCCCAGCAGGCCGCTGAGGAGCAGGCTGCTGCGCAGGAGCAGCAGGGCACCGGCTCGCAGGTGGTGTACCGCTGCCAGAACTGCGGCAGCGAGATCATGACCGACGAGACCACGGTTGCCACCAGCTGCTATTACTGCCACAGCCCCGTTGTGCTGCAGGGCAAGCTGACCGCCGATCTGCGCCCCGATAAGGTACTGCCCTTCTCCGTCGGCAAGGAAAAGGCTGTGGATGCCTTTATGAACTGGGCCAAGAGCAAGAAGTACATCCCCAGCGGCTTCTTCCGCCAGGCTGAGGTGGAAAAGATGAACGGCGTGTATTACCCGCACTTTGTTACCGAGTGCACGCTGGACGGCGCTTTTGCCGGCGAGGGTACCCGCAGCGAGACCCACACCCGGGGCGATTACATCATCACCAATACGCACCACTTCCGTGTGCGCCGCGAGGGACGGATCCGTTTCAGCAATGTGATGCGCCCGGCGCTCCAGAAGGCCAACCGCAAGCTGTCCGACGGCATCCATCCCTTTCCGCTGGGTAACGCCAAAAAGTTTGATGATGCCTACCTTTCCGGCTTTGTGGCGGAGCGCCGCGATATCGAAGCAGCCGATGTGCAGCGCGATGTGCAGAGCGAAGTGACCGGCTATGTGCAGTCCCTGCTCACTGCCAACCATGGCTACCAGAGCTGCCGCGGCTCCACAAACACCGCCATCCGGCAGACCAAGAGCGAGTATGTGCTCCTGCCCACATGGGTGCTCACCTACCCCAACCCGGAGAACAAGGATGATCCCTACTATTTCTCCATGAACGGCTGCACCGGCGAGGTGTGCGGCAAGCTGCCCATCGATAAGGGCAAGCTGCTCCGCAAGGCGCTGCTCATTGGCGCACTGGTCTTTGCAGTAGCCTGCGTGGCAAGCTATTTCCTGTTCTGACAGGCTCTGGCACGCCATCCGTTTGATGAAGGAGTTGAACCCCATGAAGAAAGCTTTGATCCGCTTTTCCGCCCTGCTGCTTGCGCTGCTGATGGCGCTCCCGGTGGCGGCGCAGGCCATTTCTCTGGATTGGTCCGATATTTTTGGCGATGAGGATACCACGCAGAACAGCGGCATCAGTCTGATCGATACCGAAGATGACGAAGAAGAAGCGCCCGAAGAGGACGAGCCGGTCTATGTGCAGCAGGAGAGCGTCACTACAACGGCTGTGCCCGCACCTGCGGTGCTGCCCGATGCCTCTGCCGATACCTCCCGCATCCGTGATGATGCCGATCTGTTCACTGCCGAGGAGGAAACGCAGATCGCCCAGCGCATTGCCCAGTTCCAGAAGAATACCGGCTGCGATTTCGTGGTCATGACCGCCAACCGTTCCCACGACGGCATCAGTGCCCAACAGCTTGCAGACGATTTCTACGATTACGGCGGCTATGGTCTGGACGAGGAAAACAGCGGTATCGGTTATCTGATCGATATGTACGAGCGCTACCATTATATCTCCACCACCGGTAAAATGATCGACTATATGACCGATGAACGCATCGACAGCGCCATCGACAGCAACACCCGCTACCTGAGCTCCGCCCAGTATGCTGCCGGTGTTCTCCATATGATCGATACGGTGGAGCGCTACTACCGCTCCGGCATCCCGGAGGGTCAGTACCAGTACGATGTGCTTACCGGGCAGGTGCTCACCGCCCGCCACAAGGCACTCACCGGCGGCGAGATCCTTGTGTGTGCCGTTATCGGTGTGGTGGTGGCAGCCATCTTCTACGGCAGCGTGCACGGCTCCTACAAGCTCAAGGGCAGCACCTACAGCTACAAGGTGGCCGAGAACAGCACCCTTACCATGACCGATACCGAGGATACCTACACCCATACCACCACCACCCGGGTGCGCAAGCCCGAACCTCCCCGCTCCAGTGGCGGCGGCTTCGGCGGTGGCGGCGGCAGCGGTGTGCATATTGGCTCCAGCGGTTCCAGCCACGGCGGTGGCGGCGGGCGTTTCTGATGCGCCCCGCAGACAACAGACCCCGGTGCTCGTGGGCACGGGGGTCTTTGCTTATCCGCTACCACGACCAGGAGTGGGGCATCCCTACCCGGGATGAACGGCTTTTGTATGAGCTGCTGCTTTTGGAAGCCTTTCAGGCAGGGCTCAGCTGGCATGTGATTCTCAGCAAGCGGGAAAACTTCCGCCGTGCATTTGACGGCTTTGATGCGCATCGAATCGCAGCCTACGGGCAACCTAAGATCGATGCGCTGATGGAGGATGCGGGCATTGTGCGCTGCCGCCGCAAGATCGAGGGGGCTGTGCAGAATGCAAAGGTGTATCTGGAGATCTGCCGGGAGTGGGGCACCTTTGCGGATTATCTCTACTCCTTTACCCCGGATGGGCAGCCGGTGATCAACCACGGCCCCGCCGTTACCACCTCCCCTCTCAGCGACCGCCTCTCTGCGGACCTTCGCAGACGCGGCATGAAGTATATGGGCTCGGTGACGGTGTACAGCTATCTGCAGGCCATTGGTCTGGTAAACGACCATGAAGCCTGCTGCTTCTGCCGCAGCCCTGCGGAGGGATAGAATGGAGCTTACCCAACGGATCAGACAATGGAACCGCCGCTTCAGCCGTTTGCCCCAGAAGGGGCTGTGGATCGCTTCGGTGATCGGGCTGGCGGCGGTTCTTTTTGCTGTGCTGCCGTATGTGTGGCCTTTTGCACTGGCGCTTTGCTGCGCCCGGGCGCTGGAGCCCTTTGTAAAGCGCGTGGGGTTGATGCTGCATCGTTTGCGCCTTGGCCGCAAAACGGCAACGCTGCTGGGCATGCTGCTGCTCTTTGGGGTGGCGGGCACGTTGGCGGGTTTGCTGCTGGGGCGGATCGGGCAGGAGCTGGGTGCCATGGTGCGGGTACTGCCCCAGCTGGTGGGCTGGGTCACAGGAACGGCGCTGCCCAACCTGCGTGCGCTTTACGACCGCTATCTGGCACTGATGCCCGCCTATGTGCCGGAATTGATCAGCAATGCTGTGGCATCACTGGCACAGCAGGCTGTGGGCTGGGCGGCTACCCTTTCCGGCTGGCTGACCACCGGCGCATGGAGCACGGCACTGGGGATTCCCCATGTGCTGCTGGCGCTGGTGTTGGTGCTGATGGGCACCTATTATTTCGCAGCCGACCGGGAGCGCATCCTGCGCTTTTTTCGCCGCCTGATGCCTCAGGGGCTGCTGCGGCAGGCAGGCCGCATCCGGCAGGATGTGCTTCGGAGCATTTACGGGCAGCTGAAGGGCCAGCTGATCGTATCGCTGGTGATCATGCTCTTTCTGGTGCTGCTGTTCTGGCTGTTCCGGTTGCCCTACGGGCTGGTGGCAGGGCTTGCCATCGGTCTGATGGACAGCCTGCCTGTGCTGGGGGCAGGCCTGTTTTTGGTGCCATGGAGCATCCTGTCCTTTATCGGCGGCAATTCCGCCAATGGGATCCTGATGGCGGCTGCCTATATTGGTACGGTGGTCATCCGTCAGGTGCTGGAGCCCCGCATCGTGGGCAGGCAGCTGGGGCTGCATCCGTTGGTGACTATGGCGGCGATGTATGCGGGCTTCCGGCTTTTCGGGGTGCTGGGGCTGCTGGGCGGCCCGGTGCTGATGAGCGTGCTCCGGGCCGTACTGCGGCAGGTGGGGGAATAGGTGTGCCGGTGTGCGGATGCCGCTTTTGATGCAGCGGGTGCTGGCAAGGTATTCCTCTTTGTGCTATGATGGTTCTGCCGGAGCAACAGAACCATTACGACTGCATGGAGGCAACATGAACAACATAAGCAAGACACTGTACATTCCCCTTTACGGCAAGGCGCTGGTCAGCCGCAAGGGTGTGATTCTCAATGACCCCGATGCGGAGAAGATCTGGGCAGGGGAGGCATTTCCCCTGAAGGGCAAGGCCAAGTCCAAGTGGCTGGCCTATTCCATGTCCATGCGGGCAGCGGTTTTCGACAGCTGGGTACGGGAACAGCTGGATCAGGAACCCCACGCCACTGTGCTGCACATTGGCTGTGGGCTGGATAGCCGCATCCGTCGCATCGGGAACCATGGCAGCTGGTACGATATCGATCTGCCGGATGTGATCCGGGAGCGCCGCCGCTACTATATCGAGACGGAAAACGATCATATGCTTGCAGGGGATGCGTCGGATCCCATCTGGCTTGACCGGATCCCTCAGGGGCATACCGGCATTGTGGTTTTGGAGGGGCTGAGCATGTACCTGCCCGAGCAGAAGCTGAGGCAGCTGCTTGCAGCGGTCAACAGCCACTTTGACCATATCCGTGTGCTGATGGACTGCTATACCACCTTCGGCGCAAAGGCGAGCCGCTACAAGAACCCTATCAACACCGTGGGCGTGACCGAGACCTACGGCATCGATGATCCGGCTGCGCTGGCACGGGATGCCGGGATCGTATTTGTCCGGGAGCACGACATGGCTCCCGAAGAGATGATCCGGCAACTGAAGGGCTGGGAAGCGGCGGTTTTCCGCAAGCTGTTTGCGGGTGCATTTGCGAAAAAGATCTATCGGATGTATTCGTTTGTAACGGGCGGATATCAAGAGAAAAACTGAGGGGAGCAGCCTTTCTGTGGCGCTGCGCCCGGTAATAAACAGAAGAGCATCCGACTTTTGTGCCGGATGCTCTCCTGTTTCAGTTATGGCATCATTTCGCCCAGCGCAGCCGCCAGCGCCTCCACATAGCAGTAGTGGAGCGCCACGCCGTCCACCGCCACCGCATCGGAAAACGCATCCATCCGATAGGCGGTCAGGGTACGGGTGTTGCCTTCGGCATCAGTCAGGATCATGCGCCAGCGGGGCGCGGCATCGCCTGCCGACCAGCCGTCGGGCAGGTTTCCGGCAAAGCTGAGCGCCCGGAGCCGCTGTACCAGTCCTTCGGCCTGCTGGGCAGGCAAAGGTTCGCTGTTCAGCGTGGCAATGGTATCGTAGATCCATTCGCCATCCTCGTTTTCCTCCGGTTCGCCGTTTTCCTGCATGCGCAGCTCCTGCCGCACGGTAACGGTCAGCGAACCGCTGCCTGTTTCCACGGTGATCTGCGCAGGCCAGCCGCCCAGATCGGCAGGGTGCGCCGTTACCAGCTTGGCAGGTGTGGCAGCGACCAGTGTCTCCACCAGAAAACGGCTCACCAGATAGGCGTTGCCCTCGTAGGCGCAGGTATAGAAATAGTCGCCCTCCGCACGCCCGATCACAAAGCGTTGCTGCTGGGCGGGGGCTGTCTCCACCACCAACTCGCCTGTATCGCTGATGCGGGTGAAAAGCCCCTCCTGCTGGTGGATATCCAGCGTGCAGACCGGGTCATCGAAGCCCAGCTCCGCTTTGAGGGTGACGGCATCGCCCAGCAGCGTGCCCAGCCGGAAATTTTCCAGCGCTGTGTACATGGCTGCGGCGGCATCGCCGTCCATGGGGTAACGGAGCGGCGAGTGCAGCTGCCCGGCAGTTTCACCGGAAGCATCTCTGGTAAGGGAAAGCTCCAGCTCTCCTGCGGCATTGGCGATGGTCAGCCGATCCACAAGACTGGGGGTCAGCTTGGGCTGGGTTATGGGCAGCAGCTGATTGGCGGTGTTGGAGAAAAGATCGGTAATGCCCGAATCGCACATGTACACGCCGTTGTCGCCCGACCAGCGGAAGTAGCTGTAGGTGGTGTTGGGCACGCCGCTGCCGATGGAAAGCAGGTTCTCCCGCCCGTCGGTATAGCAGATGCGAACGGTGATCAGCGGCGGCTTAAGCCCCATGTCTGCCAGATGTTCCTCGACCTCAGTGGCATCTCTTGTTACCACGTTTTCCACGGCAATGGTGGCGGCGGCTTTCAGAAATTCTGCACAGAGGCTGTCATTGATATCCCGGAGCCCGTCCCCCCGCTCCAGCAGCAGAGAGCCGTCTGCTGCACGCAGGGTATAGCTTTCTCCATCCCGGTGGCTCACTGTGATGGAGACCAGCTGCTCCTGCGGGTTGTCCTGCAGGGTCTCGTAGGGCAGCACTGCCACCGGATCCGGATATAGTTTGGAGACCGGAGCAGGGAAGAGCTTGGGCCAGAGCAGTACCACCGCCAGCATCAGAAGGGCTGCGGCGATCAGCAGCACCAGCAGCCAGATGCGGGGCAGGGGTTTTCGTTGCTTTGTTTTGAGGGGATGCTGCATATGCATTCTCCTTTGTGCATCAGCGATTTTTCCGGGGCAGCAGCACCGCAAGGGCTGCCGCGATGCAGAGGAGCGGCAGGGCAATGATCAGCGCAATGCCCACATGCTGGCTGCCCGCCGTAAGTGCCGGACGGAAGGCGGGGGCAGCCATCACATCCAGTGAAATGGTGTTTTCCGGCAGCAGCTCGTTCATCACGGCGATCACGAACTGCTCGCAGAAGGTGCGTTGGTAGATGTAGGGATCCATCAGCAGCGTGCTGTTGCCGATGGCAAACAGTCTGCTCACATTGCCGTTGTAGTGCATCCGGTGGGCAAACAGCGCCAGCGGCAATTCGCCGGTGCGGTCTCCCGCCTGCTTCTCGATGGTATCCAGCCCATCGCTCACGTTGCGCAGATAGGCGTTGGGGCCGGTTTTCAGCACCGTGCCCACGCTCAGGCTCAGGTCGCCGGTACCGGGCTCCGGCGGCACCTCAAAGGCGCAGGCGGCGGGCATCATCAGCACATCCATCCCGCCGGAGATCAGCGGCAGCGTCAGGTCGATCTCTGCCATGTAGGGCAGCAGATACAGCGGCTCGCCGTAGTAGCTGCCCACATCCTCCTCGGCGGCTACCGCCACGCCCGGCAGGGGCGTAACGCCGTAGCTGCGCAGAAGGGACAGGTAGTTGGGCATGTTCTCCACAGGGTCGGTGTAGTCCCGTACCACGAAGAGATTACCGCCGTTTTGTGCAAAGGCCATGATGGCTTCGATCTCGGTATCATCCAGATCGTTTACCGGGCAGCCCAGCAGCAGCACATGGATGCCATCCAGCCTGTCGCCTGCCAGCAGATTGATCTCGCACACGCCGTAGTGGTTGCTTTCCAGCAGCTCTGTCAGCGAGGAGAAATTCTCCGGCGTGTATTCGCCATGCCCCTTCAGAAAGCCAACGGTGGGCACCTGTGTCTGGGTAACATAGAGCAGCGCTTCGGTCAGCTCTTTTTCGTAGCTGATGCCCTCCACCACAAAATCGCCCAGTTCAATGTCGTAGCCCTGCGTGTAGAAATCGCCGTAGTCCAGCACCCGGTAGCGCCCGGTGGCTGGGCAGTTGACCACCACACTGTCGGCTTCCAGCACCGTGTCTGGATCGCCGGAGAAACGGGTCAGCAGACCCGGGTTGCGGTTGATGTCCGTCGGCAGCACAGTGATGCGCTCCGAGAGCGTGGCGTAGTGAGAGAGCACCTGCATCAGCTGGGAATTGGCCTCGCCGCTCTGGTAGAGCAGGTACAGTTCCGCATCGTTTTCCAGCTTTTGAACAACGGCACGGGTCTCATCGCCTGTGGTAGCGTATTGGTTAAAGCTCATATCCTGCCGGAGGGCATAGGTATCCTCAGCTTTTTGCACGGCAATGTTCAGCAGCACGGCAACAGCTGCTGCCAATACCACCAGCAGCGTGCCCAGCTTTCCATGCCGCCATTTGGGCTGGCGCAGCCTGCACACGAGAGCGGAAAACAGCTTTTTCATGCGCCGCCTCCTTCCGAAAAACGACGGGCATCCAGCGCCCGGGCAGCGCCCATCAGGCATACGCCGATAAAGCTGAGAAAGAATACGATGCACGCCGGGCTCAGCTGCCCCAGCAGGAAGGGCTCGTAGCGGTCGTACAGGCTCAGAAAACTCAGTGCAGTGCTGAGCCATGCATAGGGTATATGGGTAGCCAGCAGGTCGATCATCCAGAGGAGGAAGTTGGCGGCAAAGCCCGCAATAGCACCGGTCATCTGGTTTTTGGCAAAGCAGCTCACCAGCATATCCAGCGCCAGAAAGCTCAGGCTCTGCAGTGCGAACCCCAGATAGCCCACCAGCCACTCACCAAAATAAACCCTGCCGTAGAGAGCGATGATGAAGGTGTAGACATTCGTCAGCCCGATGGTGATGAGCATCACGCAGGCCGCTGCCAGATACTTGCCCAGCACCACCCTGCCAAGAGAGACCGGCGAGGTGAAGGGCAGCTGCTCGGTGCCCTTCTGCCGCTCCTCACAAAACAGGCGCATGCTCAGCAGGGGGCAGAGCAGCATGCTCATCAGCGTCATCTGGGAAAGAAAACCCAGCAGATCGCCGGAGAGGGTCTGCAGATTATAAAGGTAGAAGATCAACCCGGAAAGGGCCAGAAATGCCCCGGCAAACACATAGCCCACGGGTGTTCGGTAATAGGCGAGAAAATCCCGCCGGAAAATGGTAAGCATGTCGGTACCTCCTATGGGCGGCGCAGCCAGTGCTCGTCGCCGGAGATGGTCTCCAGAAAGATGGTCTCCAGGCTGTCGCCCTGCCGGGAAAGATGCAGGATTGGCGCACCCAGATGGCTCAGGAGCGCAAAGAGGCGACGTTCCGGCTCGGCCACGTCCCGAAAGGTGATCAGCAGCTCACATTCCTCCTGCCGGTCCGTGAATTGGGTCTCTGTACGGCATACGCCGTCCAGCTGACGTATCTTGCTCAGCAGTTGGTTCTGGGCTACCCCGGCCCGGAGCCGGAGGGTGATCTCGCTGCCCTTGCCCAGCTGATCCATGGGGCTGTCCAGCCGTACAAGGCCGTTTTGCAGAATCACCACATGGCTGCACAGCTGCTGCACCTCGCTGAGGATGTGGGAGGAAAACACGATGGTGCGCCCTTTGGCCAGCGACAGGATCAACTGCCGTATCTCCGTGATCTGCTTGGGGTCAAGCCCTACGGTGGGCTCGTCCAGCACCAGCACGTCCGGGTCGCCGCAGATGGCTTGGGCAAACCCTGCACGCTGGCGGTAGCCCTTGCTCAGGTGCCCCAGCAGGCGGCTGCGCATACCGGTAAGGCCGGTCAGCTCCATCACCTCGTCCACATGGGCGGGGATGGCTTTGCGCACAACACCCTTCAGCTCTGCGGCAAAAAACAGGTATTCCCGCACGGTCATCTCATCATACAGGGGCGGATGCTCCGGCAGATAACCAAGCCGGCGCTTGGCCTCCCGGGCTTCCAGCAAAGTATCGTACCCGTCGATGAGCGCCCTGCCGGTGGTTGGCGCCAGGTAGCCGGTCAGTACATTGAGGAGCGTGGTCTTGCCAGCGCCGTTCTGCCCCAGCAGCCCCAGCACCTCGCCCTTTTTTACCTCCAGGTCGATCCCCTTGAGCGCCTGCACACTGCCGTAGCGCTTGGTGATCTTTTCCAGCTTGATCACTGGGGGCCAGCCTCCCTTCCGGTGGTTGTTTTTTTCCCGCCTATTATAGCACAATTGCCTATGGGGATGGTGAACACTTTGTAAAAAGTACCGCTTCCAAAGCAGGGGCGTACGTGCTATCATTGCTGTGTGCGCAAATGGCGCAAAAAAGTTTTCAGAAAAAATGGTTTTTGGTGCAAGAAAAAGAAACGCTGCTTCGTTAAGTGTTTGAGCGGGCTGCTGAATGGCACAAAAAGTACGCAGCCTTGCGGTATACGGAGGTTCGGGAATGACGAACTTTGAAGAACTCTACGAGAAGTATGCAACCGATGTGCTTCGCGTCAGCTACTTCTATCTGGGCGACCGCCAACGGGCGGAGGATGTCTGTCAGGATGTTTTTGTGCGCCTGCTGACCAATGCACCGGATCTGGAAGAAGGGCGCGAAAAAGCATGGCTGCTGAAGGTGGCCCTCAACCGCTGCCGGGATCTGTGGCGCGGTGCATGGGTGAAGCGGGTGGTGCTTGGCAGCCCGGTATTCGAATTGATCCCCGCGCCGGATGAGCACCAGCGACGGGAGGACGAAGAGGCTATGATGGTAGCCATCCACAAGCTGCCCGCCACCTTCCGCGAGGTGATATTGCTATATTATTATCAGGGGTACGGCATCAGCGAGATCGCAGAGATGCTCGATCTGCCGGAAGGCACGATCTCCAGCCGCCTTTCCCGTGCACGAAAGAAGCTGGAACAGATACTGACCGAAGGAGGACTTGCATCATGAAAGCGCTCAATCAACTGCCGGAGATCGCAGACCGCCAGCTGGGCGGTCTGGAGGCGGATACCCGCCTGCTGGCACGGATCCGCATCAACGCAGCCGAAGGGAAGCACCAGAGCTACCACACCGCCCCCCGCTGGCAGGTGGCAACAGCCATTTGCTGCGCGCTGGTGCTTTGCGTGGGTGGCGTGCTTTGGGCGACCGATACCGGCAACAGTCCCATGCTCATCAATACGCAGCACAGTCTGCTGGATTCCCACGCCGCCGGTACCGCCAAGGTGACAGAAGCCCCCCCTGCCCTGAGCGATCTGCCGGGCAACAGCATCACCATGAGCGGCGCAGGCAAGCGCAGCGGAGACACCCTGTTTGCCACCGGTCAGGGCAACAGCTTCCCGCTGATCATGGTTAATGGTGCCACCTATCGCATGCTTACCTACCCGGACGGCATCTCATCCTCGCTGCTGGGCGGCGAGCTGGGGCTGGTCAACGAGTATAATCTGGAGCCTGCACTGGGCAGTGGCAACATCGTTTCCAATGCGGCAGGCCCAGGCGAGCCCGTATTCGCCATCGAAGGCATGGAGGGTGCAATGGTCGCCGCCCGTGTGGACGGCAGCCTGCGGGTGTTCCAGCGCATCAGCTATTCCGGCACTGCCACCATCGGCAACGAAACGCTGGGCGATACCCTCTGCGACCCGGACGATGTGGATTGGATCCTGCTCAACGGCTCCACTGTCTCCGGTAAGGCTGCCCGTAAGCTGATGAAGGTGCTGCTGGAGGATGCGGATTTTTGCAGCACCGCCAGCACCGGTACCGGTTCGCTGCAGATCGGCCTTACCAATGGTCTGGTGCTGCAGCTTCTGGTGGGCGATGATGTGATCAGCGCCTGCGGCAGCTGGAGCTGTCCCGGTTTCTTTGAAGCCTTCGAAGCAGCAAAGTAAGTTATTCTCTACAGCGCTCTCTGCGGCCAGGCACTGCCGCAGAGAGCGCTTTTTGCTTGCTGTGTTTACAAGAATAACAAATAAGCTTTGCGGTGCTTTTGTTTACATGTGCTGTCTTGACCCTCCCGCAGCCGGATTTGTATAATGAGAATGTAATTGTTAAGAAATGATTACAAATTCGTTTCAAGGAGGAGATAATGATGAAAACAAAGATTCGACGGCTTGGCAGCCTGCTGCTGGCAGCGCTGGTGTTTGCTGCGGTTCTACCCGCAGCCTTTGCGCAGCAGATTGGCGAAGATGCGTATATCGTGACCGGCTACCGTTATGCAAGCAACGAAAGCGGTTATGTTGCCCTGTACGATGCTGAAGGGAGCTTGATCGGCAGAGTGGCCAACGGAGCCCGCCTTACCGTGACCAATGGCGTGGAGGAGGGCCGCACCTATGTGCATTTTGGCGCTGTATCCGGCTGGGTGGTAACGGAGGATCTGAGCGAGGAGCCTCCCGCAGCCGGGGGCGCAACCGGAGAAGTGGCGCAGCCCAATACCCTTACGCCGGTCGTGACGGATCCACCTGCGGAGGAGGCGGGGGACAGCACCGTTACCGGCGGGAGCGAAGGCGGCGATGATGCAGACGGTGCCGAGGACACAGATGGCGCAGACAGCGCTGTTGATGCCGAGGATGATACCGAGGCAGAAGAAACCGAAGGTGATACCGACTCAGAGGATACCGAAGCCGACGCAGATGGTGCGGAAAACACCGCCGGATCAGACGATGCAAACGATACAGACGGTGCTGCCGGAGAAGCGGAAGCCCCCGACAGCGAAACCGACACCGCTCCCGATGCTACAGCCGAGCCTGATGAAGAAGAGACCGGCAGCGAGAAAGGCAGCAAGGAGGAAAAAGCAGCTCCCTTCGCTGCCATTCGGGAGCTGCCCGACGGCGGCTCCGAAAATGTACTGGTAGCCCGTGTGGGCGTTGTTACCTGCCTGATCGAGACCGATGAAGGAATGGTGGAGGTGCCCACCGCAGAGCTTACTTTTGGCGATGACCCCACCGATGAACGCAAGGTCGGCTATCTGCATGCGCCCCGCACCGGACAGGCCGGTCTCCGCGCAGAGCCTTCCAAAGAGGCGAAGGTGATCACGCAGCTGAAGGCAGGGCAGCTGGTGGCGGTGCTGGAGATCGGAGATGAATACGCCCGGGTCAATGCTGCCGGGCAGGAGGGCTGGTTGCGGCTGGATTGCCTTCGCTACCTGCGCATCACCGGCAAGGGTATTGTCAGCGCCACCGGCAAGGACATGGAAACCGCCCCTGATGGCGAGAAAGCACAGCCAGAGGAGGATGGAGCAGCGGAGGTGCTCATCGTCGCCGAAGGGCAGAAGAACCCCGATCGGCCTGCAAGCGGCATCCTTACCCGCGGAGAGGAAGCGGACGGCAGCGAGAGCGTGAATCTGCGCAATGCTCCTGACCGCAACAGCGCCAAAGCGGCAGTGCTGCCCACCGGCACCGAGGTAACGGTGCTTTCCACCGGTGGCGGCTGGGCGCTGGTGGAGGCAGACGGCCTCTGCGCCTATGTAATGGAAAACTTCGTAAAGATCGCAGAGTAAAAATGACAGCCCGTATCCGCATGCAGCGGATACGGTCTGTTCGTTATGGTTTGCCTTTGGCTTATTCGGCCTGAGCGGGCAGCTCGCTGGCGCAATGGGGGCACTTGGTGGCTTCGTCGTGTACCACCATCTTGCAGTAGGGGCAGGTACGGTCTTCCTTCTTGGGAGCCTCTTCCTTCTTGGGCAGCAGCTTGGACATGGCCTTTACCAGCATGAAGATGCAGAAGGCAATGATCAGGAAATTGATGATGGCCTGCAGGAAGGCACCGTAGTTCAGCGTGCCCACACCGGCGGCCTTGGCGGCATCGATGTTGGCATACTGGCCGAACTGGAAGTCCAGCGGGATAAACAGACCGCTCATATCCAGACCACCGGTCAGGATACCGATCACGGGCATCAGCACATCGTTTACCAGAGAGTTGACGATGGTGGTAAACGCGCTACCGATCATCATACCGGTGGCAAGCTCAAGGATGTTGCCCTTGGCACAGAAGGCCTTGAATTCGTTGATGAGTTTCTTCATTGGAAAAAGTCCCTGCCTTTCCGCTGTACTATGGTTGATTTGGGATTCCTTCTGTATTATAGTATATCGTGGCAAAAATGCAAGATGAAATCATCGGTATTTTAGCGATTTACTTGACTAAAGCGGTAAAGTGTGCTAAGATCACCCCATGCCTGCACGGGGCAGGCCGTAAGGAGGATGTGGAATGAGTATGATGACTTTTCTCAGCGCACAGGAAAAACTGGTGCTGGCCCTTCGGGAGCTGTATCAGGGTCATGGCTGCGTGCGTTTCCCCATGCGTCGGTTTGAGGAGTACGATCTCTATCTGGAAAACAAGAGCTTCCTCACCAGCAAGCGGGTGCTGAGCTTTACCGACGGCAGCGGCAAGCTGATGGCCCTCAAGCCGGACGTGACCCTGTCCATCGTCAAGCACGCCGGTCAGGGCCGGGAAGGCGTTGAGAAGCTTTACTATATTGAAAGCGTGTACCGCGCCTCTCCCACCGATCACGAGTTCAAGGAGATCCAGCAGATCGGCGTGGAATATCTGGGTAATGTGGACCGCTACGCCACCGGCGAGGTGCTGTGGCTGGCGCTGGAAAGCCTGAGCTTCTGCCACCGGGAGTATGTGCTGGATATCAGCCATATGGGCGTGATCGCCGGCATGATGAACGAATGCGGGCTGGATGAAGAGACCCGGCGCGAGGCCTTCCACCATATCAGCCAGAAGAATGTGCACGAACTGCGCAAGCTGCTGCTGGGCAAGGGAGTCGGCGAAGAGAACGCGCAGCGTTTTGAAAAGCTGCTCACCCTCTCCGGCTCGTCGGAAAAAGTGCTGCAGGCCGCAGCAGAGCTGGCCTGCAACGAGGAAAGCCGCCGGGCTGCCGGGGAGCTGGTTCAGCTGTACGGCGATCTGAAGGCGCTGGATCTGCAGAACCGGATCCGGTTCGATTTCTCCATCACCAGCGATCTGGAGTACTACAACGGCATCGTATTCCGCGGCTATGTGCAGGGTTCCCCCAGAGCCGTGCTCAGCGGCGGCCGCTACGACCGGCTCATGACCAAGATGGGCAAGGATGCGGACGGCTTCGGTTTTGCCCTTTATCTGGATGAGCTCAACAGCCTGTTCATGCTGCCCCACAAGGATCCGGTGGATATTCTGGCCACCTATTCCCCTGAGGATGATGCAGCCAAGGTGCTGGCAGCCGCAAAGCATCTGCGGGATTTCAAGCTGCGGGTGTATGTCACCTCCAGCGAGAACGCGGATGTGGAGGCCTACCGCCGGTACCGTTTCGACGGCGAACGCTTTGTGGAGGTGGAGTAAGATGCTGAATGTGGCTCTGCCCAAGGGAAGACTGGGCGATAAGGTATACAATCTTTTCAAGGAGATCGGCTACGACTGCCGTGCCATGGAGGACGGCGACCGCAAGCTGGTTTTGCGCGATCCGGATGGCGAGGTGAGCTACCTGCTGGTAAAGCCCTCCGATGTGGCCATCTATGTGGAGCACGGCGCAGCCGATATCGGCGTTGTGGGCAAGGATGTGCTGCTGGAAGGCGGCAACGATGTGTATGAGCTGCTGGATCTGGGCTTTGGCAAGTGCCGCATGGCAGAAGCAGCCCCGGTGGATTTTCAGGAGAACCGGCAGCGCCCCCTACGGGTGGCGACCAAGTACCCCCGCATTGCCAAGAAGTTTTATGCAGGCATCAGCCGGGAGATCGAGGTCATCAAGCTGAACGGCTCCATCGAGCTGGCGCCCATTCTGGGCCTCAGCGATGTGATCGTGGATATTGTGGAGACCGGCACCACCCTCAAGCAGAACGGGCTGGATGTGCGCCGGGAGATCCTTCCCATCAGCGCAAGGTTTATCGCCAACAAGGCCTCCATGAAGTTCAAGGAGGCTCAGATCCGGGAGATCCAGGAAAAACTGGCGGCAGTGATTACGGAAAAAGCAGGTGAAAAGAAATGATGAAGATCATGAAATACAGCGGTCAGCGCGCAGATGAGCTGCTCAACCGCGCCGAGGAAACCAAAAAGGATGTTACCGCCATCGTCAGCGAGATCCTTGAAACCATCCGCAAGGGCGGCGACAAGGCCGTGCTGGACTATTGTGAAAAGTTCGACGGTGTACGCCCCCAGACTCTGCTTGTGACCGATGCGGAGGTGGAAGCTGCCTACAACGCCGTGGAGCCTGAGCTGATCGCCACCATGGAGCTGGCGGCTGCCAACATTGAGCGCTTCCACCTGCAGCAGAAGCGCACCGGTTTTGTGGATACTCCCAAGGCGGGCGTTGTGGTGGGTCAGCGTGTGCTGCCCCTCAAGAGCGTGGGTCTGTATGTGCCCGGCGGCACGGCCCGCTACCCCAGCTCCGTGCTGATGGATGCCATCCCCGCCAAGATCGCCGGTGTTGAAAATATCGTTATGACCACGCCCCCCGACAAGGAGGGCAATGTGCCCGCCGTTATCCTTGCGGCAGCCAAGATCGCCGGTGTGCGCACCATCGTCAAGCTGGGCGGTGCGCAGGCGGTTGCAGCGCTGGCTTACGGCACCGAGTCCGTACCCAAGGTGGACAAGATCGTGGGCCCCGGCAACATCTTCGTTGCCACCGCCAAGCAGCTGTGCTATGCGCAGGGTCTTATCGATGTGGATATGGTGGCAGGCCCCAGCGAGATCATGGTCATTGCCGATGAAAAGAGCAACCCCGTGCACGTGGCTGCCGATCTGCTCTCTCAGGCTGAGCACGACAAGCTGGCCTCTGCATGGCTGGCCACCACCAGCGAAAAGCTGGCCTTCGCCGTGCAGGCGGAGGTGGAAAAGCAGCTGAGCCAGCTGCCCCGCGAGGAGATCGCCCGTACCTCCATCAAGGAAAACGGACGCATCATCATCGTGGATACGCTGGAGGATGCCGCCAAGGTCGCCGACGAGATCGCCCCCGAGCACCTTGAGGTGTGTGTGGATGATCCCTTCGGTCTGCTGCCCCTGCTCAACCACGCAGGCAGCATCTTCCTGGGCCGCAACTGCCCCGAACCGCTGGGCGATTATCTGGCCGGCCCCAACCACACTCTGCCCACCAGCGGCACTGCCCGCTATTCCTCTCCTCTCGGCGTAGATGATTTCTGCCGCCGCTCCAGCTACATTTACTACACCCGCGAGGCCCTGCAGGATGTGGCGGAGGATGTGATGCGCTTTGCCGAGCGCGAGGGTCTGGGCGCACATGCCAATGCTGTCCGCGTCCGCGTGAAGGAGTAAGAACCATGAGCCAGTTTCTGAGACCTGCGCTTTCCGCCCTTGATCCCTATGTGCCGGGCGAGCAGCCGCAGGATAAGAGCTACATCAAGCTCAATACCAATGAGAATCCCTACCCGCCCGCTCCCGGGGTGATGGAAGCCATCACCCGGGAGGCGGTCAGCCAGCTGAAGCTGTACTCCGATCCCACCATCGGCCCGCTGAAGCAGGCCATTGCCGATCAGTACAGGCTGCAGCCGGAAAACGTGTTCGTTACCAACGGTTCCGACGAAACACTGGGCTTTTCGTTCCTTGCCTTTGCCGATGCAGAGCACCCAGTCACCATTCCGGATATCAGCTACGGCTTCTACAAAGTGTTTGCCCAGCTGTTTCAGGTATCCCCCAAGGTGATCCCCCTCCGGGAAGATTTCACCCTGCCGGTGGAAAAATTCTGCGGAGCAGGCTCCATGGTGGTTTTCGCCAACCCCAATGCGCCCACAGCCATTGCGCTGCCGCTTTCGGAGGTGGAGAGGATCGTTGCCTCCAACCCGGAGCATGTTGTGCTGGTGGACGAAGCCTATGTGGATTTCGGCGGTGAGTCGGCGCTGTCGCTCATCCATCGCTACCCCAACCTGCTGGTGGTTCGCACCTTCAGCAAGAGCCGTTCGCTGGCGGGTGCCCGCATCGGCTATGCATTGGCCCAGCCCGCTTTGATCGACGATCTGGAGCGGGTGCGCAACAGCTTCCACCCCTACAACATCAACCGGCTGAGCATGCTGGCAGGCGTGGAGGCCATGAAGGATACCGCCTATTTTAAAAGCTGCTGCAAACGGATCATGGCGACCCGGCAGCGCACGGCGGCTGCTTTGAAGGATATGGGCTTTACCATGACCGAGAGCTCCACCAACTTTCTCTTTGCCGCCCCGCCACGCCTGAGCGGCAGGGAGTATTACGAGCAACTGAAGGATCGGGGCGTGCTGGTGCGCTACTTCGGCGGCGAACGGCTGAGCCCCTATGTGCGCATTACCATCGGTTCCGATGAGGAGATGGATGTGTTCCTGCAAAAGACCCAAGAGATTTTGAAGGAGGCAAACCCATGAGAGAGGCAGCCATCGAGCGCAAAACCTCTGAGACGGATATCGCCCTCACCCTGAATGTGGATGGCACCGGCAAGTATGAAGTAAACACCGGCTGCGGTTTCCTTGACCATATGCTGGCGTTGTTCAGCCGACACGGCAGGCTGGATCTGACCGTTGCCTGCAAGGGTGATACCTATGTGGACGACCACCACACCGTGGAGGATATCGGCATCGCACTGGGCGAGGCCTTCCGAAAGGCGCTGGGCGACAAGCGGGGCGTATGCCGCTATGGACAGTGGCTCCTGCCCATGGACGAGTCTCTGGCGCTGATCGCCGTTGATCTGAGCGGGCGCGGCTGCCTCGGCTTTGATGCCGCCATGCCCACCGAAAAAGTCGGCACCTTTGATACGGAGCTGGTAAAGGAATTTTTCCTCGGCTTCGTCCGCGCCGCCCAGATCACCCTGCACATCAAGGTGCTGGCGGGGGAGAACACCCACCACATCATTGAGGCTATCTTCAAGGGCTTCGGCCGCGCCATGCGGCAGGCAGTAGCCATCGATCCCGATTTTGCCGGGGAGATCCCCTCCACCAAGGGCACGCTGGGAGGAAACAACGCATGATCGCAGTGGTAGACTACGGTGTAGGCAATCTGTATTCCCTCAACTGCTCCCTCCGGCACATTGGTGCCGAGAGCATCGTTACCAGAGATGAAAATGTGCTTCGTGCCGCAGACAAGATCATTCTGCCCGGTGTGGGTGCTTTTGGCGATGCTGCCGCCAAGCTGCGGGAACTGGGGCTGGATACCCTTCTCAAGGAGCTGGCAGCTGCCGGTAAGCCTCTGATGGGGATCTGCCTTGGTATGCAGCTGCTGTTTGATGAAAGCCATGAATACGGCTGCCATCAGGGTCTGGGGCTGATCCCCGGTAAGGTGATGCCCCTTGCCCCTGTGCTGCCCGAGGGCATGAAGGTGCCCCACATGGGCTGGAACAGCCTTACCTTCCACAAGCCGGAGGATGTGCTGCTTTCCGGCATCGGCGAGGGGGCGCATGTGTACTATGTGCACTCCTTCTACGCCACCGAATGTGAGGCCGCATGGGTGGCCACCTCCGAATACGGCGGTGTGACCGTGCCCGGCGCAGTACGCTGCGGCAATGTGTGCGGCACCCAGTTCCATCCGGAAAAGAGCGGCGGCATCGGGCTACAGATGCTGGCTTCGTTTGCAAAGGAGGATACCGTATGCTGATTTTGCCTGCCATTGATCTGCGGGGCGGACAGGTGGTTCGTCTCCGGCAGGGCGACTACGACCGCATGACGGTTTACGGCGATGATCCCTGCAAGGTGGCGGAGGGCTTTCTGGCCGCCGGTGCCACCCAGCTGCATGTGGTGGATCTGGATGGTGCCAAGGACGGCAGCCCCATGAACCGGGGCGTGATCGCCCAGCTGTGCAAGACCGGTCTCCATGTGGAGGTGGGCGGCGGCATGCGTACCCGCCAAAACGTTGAGGATACGCTGGCGCTGGGTGTCGAGCGCATCATCGTTGGCACCATGGCCATCAAGGATCGCCCCCTGCTCAAGGAGCTGGTGGATGCCTACGGCGCAAAGATCGCCGTGGGTGTGGATACCAAGGACGGTTATGTGGCCACCCACGGCTGGCTGGAGACCAGCAATGTTGCCGGTGTGGATTTCTGCAAGGAATTGCGGGATATGGGCGTAAAGACCGTCATTTATACCGACATCAGCAAGGATGGCGAGCTTTCCGGCACCAATCTGGCGGTCTATGAAGAGCTGTGCCGTATCGAAGGTCTGCAGGTGATCGCCTCCGGCGGCGTGACCGCTGAAAAGGAGATCGCTGCCCTCAGTGCTATGGGCGCATATGGTGCGATCCTTGGCAAAGCGCTCTATGCAGGCCGGCTGGATCTGACCCGGGCGCTGAAGGTTGCCAGAGGTGAGGTGGAAGGATGCTGCCCAAACGCATCATTCCCTGTCTTGACGTGCGCAACGGGCGTGTGGTCAAGGGCGTTAATTTTGAAGGCCTGCGGGATGTGAGCGATCCCGTCACGCTGGCCCGCTTCTATAATCAGGCGGGCGCAGACGAGCTTGTGTTCTACGATATCACTGCCTCCGCAGAGGGTCGCCCCCTGTTTGCGGATGCGCTGCGTGCTGTTGCTGCCGAGGTCTTTATTCCCCTTACCGTGGGCGGCAGCATCAACACCGTGGATGATTTCGACCGGGTGCTGAAATGCGGTGCCGATAAAGTGAGCGTCAACTCCGGCGCCCTGCGGGATCCCAGCTTGATCGAGAACGCTGCCAAGCGGTATGGCGACCAGTGCGTGGTACTGAGCATGGACGTGAAGCGTGTGGACGGCACCTTCCATGTGTTCGCCCGCGGCGGCCGTGAGGATACCGGGCGGGATGCCATCGAATGGGCCAAGTTCGGCGAGGATCACGGCGCAGGTGAGATCGTGCTCAACTCTATCGATACCGATGGTGTGCGCAAGGGCTTCGATCTGGAGATGCTGCAGGCCATCGGCGATGTGGTGCGCCTGCCCATCATCGCTTCCGGTGGCGCAGGCTGCATGGAGGACTTTGTGACCCTCTTCCAACTGCCCTGTGTGGATGCCGGTCTGGCTGCCTCCATCTTCCATTCGCAGGAGGTGGAGATCAATGCCCTGAAAGCCTACCTGAAGGAGCAGGGCGTGCCCATGCGGATCTGAGCCGCAAAACAGAAGGAGGAAACCCAACATGAACGAACAGATCAACCAGTGGATCGCCACTTTGAAATTCGACGATAACGGCCTTATTCCCGCCATCGTGCAGGATTACACCACCCACGAGGTGCTCACCCTTGCTTATATGAACGAAGAAAGCCTGCGCATCAGCCTCAGCGAAAAGCGTACCTGCTTCTGGAGCCGCAGCCGCAAGTGCCTGTGGCGCAAGGGCGAAAGCAGCGGCAATGTACAGGAGATCATCTCCATCACCTCTGATTGCGATAACGATGCGCTGGTGGTGCAGGTAAAGAAAGCCGGCCCCGCCTGCCATACCGGTGCGGAGAGCTGCTTCTTCAACGAAGGCTACGAGGACGAGAACAACCGTCCCTTCTCCCTTGCCGATCTGATGAAGGTGATCGAGGGCCGCAAGACCAACCCTGTGGAGGGCAGCTACACCACTTACCTGTTCGAAAAGGGTCGGGACAAGATCCTTAAGAAGGTGGGCGAGGAGTGCACCGAGGTGCTCATCGCCGGTGCCAAGGAAGACAAGGAAGAGACCATCTACGAGATCGGCGATCTGGTCTACCACGCCATGGTGCTGATGATCCACATGGGCATCTCCCTGGAGGATGTTACCCGCGAGCTGGCCCGCCGTCACGTGATCGACAAGAAAGTAAAGCAGGAGCGTATGCAATGAGGTTCCTGTCCAACGCACATACCCATACCACCTACTGCGACGGTAAAAGCACCGCCCGGGAGATGATCGAAAAAGCCAAGGCGCTGGGTTTCACCAGCCTTGGCTTTTCGGGTCATGGCGAGCAGGGGTTCGATTCCGGCTATGCCATGGATGACGGGCGGGAGCTTGCCTATGGGGAGGAGCTGCGCACCCTGCAAATGCAGGAAAAGGAGCTTCGCCTCTGGGTGGGCGTGGAGGAAGATGTGGCTGCGCCGGAGCTGGTAAAGGCACGCCACCGCAAGCAGCTGGATTATGTGCTCTCATCCAGCCATTATGTGCGGGGCGCAGACGGCATGCCCGCTGTGCTGGATGGGGAGTTTGTACCCATCGACGGCAGCTCTGCGCTGCTGCGCAAATATGTGGATCTCTGCATGGACGGCGACGGCCTTGCCATGGCAAAGCACTACTACGATGTGTTCTGCGCCGGGCTCCGGGAGCGGAAGGTGGATATCATCGGTCATTTTGACCTGATCCGCAAAAATGCAGTCAAAGCGCAGCTGTTTGACGAAAACTCGCCGGCCTACCGCCGCCTTGCGCTGGAGGCGCTGGAAAGCATCCGGGGTGTGGGCGTGCTGGAGGTAAACACCGGCGCAATGGCACGGGGCTATATGGATGCGCCCTATCCCACGGCGGAGCTGTTGGGCGCTTGGCGGGAGATGGGCGGCGAAGTGACCATCACTTCGGACTGCCACAACGCCGAATTTCTGTCCTATGGCTTCGACACCGCCATGAAGCTGCTGTGCCGCACCGGCTACCGGCGTGTGCTGGCACTGGGGCGGGGCAGTGAATTGTGGGAGGAGCACCGGGTCGCCATGCTCCGGGGCTGAAGCGCTCCCCCGGTGGACAAGCAGCCCTTCTTTGGGTATAATAGCCACGAAAGCAGTCCTTGGCTGCCAGTAACAACGAGAGGTGTACACCATGCAGAATGATAACAAGCAGGTTCCGCAGAACGCTGCAAACGAAAGCTGGAGCGAGCGCCTTCTGGGCATCCTGAAGGGTGCGCTCATTTCCATCGGCGCATTGCTGCCGGGCATCAGCGGCGGCGCACTGTGCGTCATCCTCGGCATCTACAAGCGCATCATGGCACTGCTCTGCCATCCCTTTCAGGAGATCAAAAAGCAGTGGAAGTTTTTCATTTTTATTGGCATCGGGTTTGTGATCGGCGTTTTGCTGGGCGCAAAGGTGATCGACAAGTTCCTCGAAGCCAACGAAGCCGCAGCGCTGTTCCTGTTCATCGGCCTGATCGTTGGCTCCATGCCCGGTTTGTTCAAGGAGGCACGCCAGCAGGGCGTTACCAAAGGCAGCCATGCGTCGCTGGTCATTGCACTGTTCGCCATGCTGGCATGGATGATCCCCATGTCTCTCAAGGGCAACACCAATGTGCAGCCCTCCCTTCTGTGGTGGATCATCTGCGGCGTGCTGTGGGGCCTTGGCATCGTGGTGCCCGGCATGAGCCCCTCCAACATCATCTTCTTCTTTGGGCTGCAGGCCCCCATGTATGCCGCCATCGGCGATCTGGATCTCAGCGTGATCCTGCCCATGGGCATTGCTCTGCTGGCAACGGTGCTGGCGCTGTCCAAAGGCATCGACTACTGCCTCAAGAAGCAGTACAGCATCTTTATGCATGCGGTCATCGGCATCGTCATCGCCTCCACCATCGTCATTCTGCCGCCGGTGAAGGTGCTCATCGAGCCGGGCTATACCTTTGCCACCGGCCTGAGCGATCTGATGATCTACGCTGCCGCGTTCCTGCTTGGTGCCGCCGCAGCATGGGCGCTGAGCCGCATCCAGAAGGAAGAAGCCTGAGCCTGTCTTTTTGCCATACAGCCCCGCTTTCTGCCAAGTGTGCAGAGGGCGGGGCTTTGCTGTGCGGCCCCCGGCGGTGCACAGAGCAAATGCAGCCGCACGACGGGAAAAAAATTACAAGGAATAAATAACGCTGCCTATTGCAATTTGCTGCTGCTTTGTATATAATTGGTAAACGGACAGCTGCGATGTACTATACATAGATAAGTGCATTGCGCTCTATCAAAACTGCATTCAGACGCTCCGGCGTTTGAATATGACCATGCACGGGAACGCACGCCCCAGAGCCGTACACCGGCTGCGGCGGGACGGTTTTACTGCGATTGGTCAAAGAATATTTCAGAAAGGACCTGAAACCCATGAGCAAGAAAACCCTTCTCCTGTGCCTGTGCATCGTGGTTACGCTGGTGGTTGGTCTGGGCAGCACCCTCGCTTACCTGACCGATACCGACACCAAGGTGAACACCTTCACCGTGGGCAATGTGGACATCATCGTGGATGAAAACTTCGAGCAGAACAGTCCGCTGGCCCCCGGCGCTACCGTTAACAAGGATGCGCAGATCATCAACACCGGCGCTACCTCCGCCTGGGTGTGGATGACCGTGGCTGTGCCTGCCAATGTGGATCCCTACCTGCAGCTGAACTGGGCCGACGGCGTGCAGCCCGACGACGAACCCGATAAGATGATCGGCGACGACGGCAACGAGTACATGGTCTACACCGTGTATGTAGACGAGGCTCTGGCTGCCGGCGAAGAAACCGGCAAGCTGCTGGATTCCGTTACCCTGTCCGGCGCTGTAGACTACCAGAACGGTGAGTTCGTTGTTGTTGAGAACGGCGTTGCTACCCCCATCGGCGAGGACCTGTCCGAACTGGATGTGATCGTCTCCGGTTACGCCGTGCAGACCGAGGGCTTCTACACTGTTGGAGAAGCCTACGAAGCCTACCACGCTCAGTGGGAGGATGAGACCATCCCCACCGAGAGCACCAATGGCGATAACGACAATGTGACCTTTGAAGCTCCCGCCGGTATCACCCGTGTTACCACGCCTGCTGAGCTGGAAGCTGCTGTGAAGAATGGCGCCACCGAGATCCTGCTGGCCGATGGTGAGTACAACGCCAACATGAATGCCCTGAACGGCAGGACGCTCAAGCTTTACGGTGAGTCCAAGAATGTGGTTCTGTATTACACCAACGAGGGCGAGGATGGTGTTGATTACGACTTCGACGGCGCTACCGTTGAGTTCTACGGCATCACCTTCGATTCTTCCAAGAATACCGGCACCTACCCCGGCTATGGCCGTCTGAACGGTACCTATAAGGATTGCGTCTTCAAGGGTCAGTACACCTGCTATGGCACTTCCAAGTTCGATTACTGCACCTTCGATATCACCGGCGATAAGTACAACCTGTGGACTTGGGGCGCTCCCAGCGTGACCATGGATCACTGCACCTTCAACTGCGATGGCAAGGCTGTGCTGCTTTACGGCACCGCCAACACCAAGCTGTCCATCAGCAACAGCGTGTTCAACGACAGCGATGCTCTTGAACAAAAGAAAACTGCTGTTGAGATCGGCAACGACTACGGCAAGACCTACGAGCTGAAGCTGACCAACGTTGACGTGAACGGCTTTGCTGAGAACCCCAACGGCATTGTTACCGGCACCACCCTGTGGTCCAACAAGAACAGCATGGGCTCCGACAAGCTGAACGTTGTTGTAAACGGCACCGACGTATACTGATCTTACACCCCGCACGAGCCGTAACGGCTCCCGTGCGTAGCGGATAAGACCCCGGCCCCTGTTCCCCGCAAGGGGGACAGGGGCTGTTTGTATGCCCGGAAGAAACGGGTACATACGTGTAAACAGATGGCAAAACCTTCCGAAAATGTGCCGCTGTCCCTGCCTGCTGCTTGCATATCTTGACGAATTGCGGTACAATACCCATTGTGAAAGCATCTGCCCGAAAGGAGAGCTGCACTGATGCATATTTTTCACCCGCCGCAATCGGTATACGGCCTGCCGACGGAGAATGTGTTCTATATTGCCGACAGTGCCAATCAGACTGTTGCAGAAGGCTTTATTATTCCCCTTTTCCGGCCCCAGCTGTTCCCGGAGCGCCCTGTAAACCTGTACTTGAGCATCCGCTCGCAGGGTCCGGGCAAAGACATGCTGATGGGTGCGCTGCTGGCGCGCGTGCGCCAGATGCGCGAGCAGTGTGCCAATATGCCTGTGCGTGTGTATACGCAGGTCGGCCCGCAGGATGCGCAGGGGATGGCTTTCTACCTTGAGAACGGCTTTGTTTCCGATGATGCACTGGATGTGTTCCGGCTCAGCATGCCCGATGCCCGTGCCGCTGCTCCCATGGGCTACGATATGAACTATGTACCCATCAACAATCAAGCGGAGCTGACGGGCTTCATCGACCGGATGAACACCTATCGGCTCAATGCCATCAATCCTGCTATGATGCAGCGCTACATGAGCCTGCCGCATTTCTTCGCCATCTACATGCGGCGCGGCAGCGAGATCGTAGGCGAGATCGCCTTTACCGGTCACGGCCCCAATGCGCAGCTGATCGGTCTGTATGTTGTGCCCAACTACCGCAGGCTTGGTCTCGCCAAGAGCCTTATCGCCACCGGTATGCAGATCCTTGCCAGCCGGGGTGTTACCAACGTGGAAGCGGAAGTGATGCGCCGCAATGCTCCGCAGATGGCGCTTGCCCGTAGCTGCAAGGCCGGCCCTGTGCGTCGCATCTGCTTCTATCCGGGTATGAATTATGATTGAGAATAAGATCTGCGATTATCAAATGGTGCGCTCTGACCGGCGCACCATTTCTATCACTGTTGGCAGAGACGGAGCAGTGACTGTTCGTGCGCCGCTGAAAACGCCGGAAGCGGAAATACGCAGTTTTGTGGAGCAAAAGCAGGCGTGGATCCGTCAGGCGGTGCAGCGCCAGCAGGAAAAGCGGGATGCGGTACCGGCATTTGCGGTTGGGGGCAGCCTGCCCTATCTGGGCGGGAACCTGCGCCTGCAAACAGACAAGGTGCGCACCCCTGTGGAAAAAGACGGCATCCTGTTTCTGCCGCAAAGTGGAGAGCCGAGGCGGCATGCCCTTCGTTGGCTGGCACGGCAGGCAGAGAGCTACCTGCCGCAGCGGGTCGCATACTGGGCGGAGATCATGCAGCTGAAGCCCTCCACGCTGACCCTTGCCAACCCCAGAACCCGGTGGGGCAGCATGAAAACCGATGGCTCCCTACGCTTGAATGTGGCGCTGATGCACTGCCCACCTTCGCTTATCGATTATGTGATCGTGCATGAGCTGTCCCACATGCGGCATATGAACCATTCCCCGGATTTCCATGCCCATACCCAGCGTTATCTGCCGGATGCAAAGCAGCGCCGTGCGGCACTGAAGCAGCTCAGCGGTTATCTGACGCTGCTCAGAGAGGGCTGAAAAGAACGATTTATGAAGCGGTTGCAGAGCAAGTCTGCAACCGCTTCTTTTGGGGTTCAGCGATCTGGCCATACGGTCAGATCGTCCCGCAGGGCTGCCTGCCGGTGTGCCATGCGCCGCCAGCTCAGGTAGCCATAAATATCGTTGGCAAGGAAAGCCACAAAGCAAACCACCACCGACAGGCAGGAGCAATCCTGCACCGCTGCCAGACACCAGAGAATGATCAGCACCACATCGTTTGCGGCATAGGCCAACGCAAAGAGCGGGCTGCGCCGCCACGTCAGGTACACCGCCAGAAAGCTGGTTGTCACCGACAGGGTGCTGAAAAACAGCTGCTGTGTATTGAAAGATCGCAGGATCCAAAAAAACAGCAGTGTTACCAGAAGGGTCAGTGCGCCCAAAAGCAGCCACTCGCCCCGGGCGATGCGGTTGACCGTCACTTCGGAGCGCTTGCCCTCAAAGGGATGCCGCAGCCATGAAACAAGCGCAAATACCGCCATGGGCATGGTCATGCCCAGATAGGTGATCATTTCTCCGTAGTAGCGCTCCTGCCACGAAATGACTCCGTACATCAGGCTGAAGAGCACCATCAGCAGCTGCCCGAAGGGATTGCCCTTGGCGTTGTAGATCAGCGAGGTAACACCGATCAGCGAGGCTGCCAGCGTAAGCCAGCCGCCACCCCCGAACAGCAGAAACGACAGCAGCACTGCCGCAACAGATATACCCCACAGAAGCTTTTCGCCGGTGGTAAAATAGCCGGATCTCATAACGCCGTACCTCCAATAAAAAAGCATCCGCACACGCATCTTCAAAGACCTAACGATGCGTGTACGAATGCTTGTTGCATTCCTACCCGGTGGCAGTGCAGTCATCATAGCACAAAGCACCGGAAAAGGCAAGGCAACCGGCTTACGATGATCATTCCGCTTTCAGCCGCTTTTCAATGGCAGCCACAACAGTCTCCAGCACCTTAACGCGGGCAAAGTGCTTGCTGTCTGCTTCCACCACAGTCCATGGCGCATAGGCGGTATTGGTTTTCTGGAGCATGTCGTTGACGGCTTCCTCATAGAGAGACCACTTTTCGCGGTTGCGCCAGTCCTCGTCTGTGATCTTCCACTGCTTATCCGGATTGGAGGCGCGGCTGTTGAAGCGCTTCAGCTGCTCATCGGGGCTGATGTGCAGCCAGAACTTGCATACCACAGCGCCCGCATCGGTCAGCTCCTGCTCAAACAGATTCATTTCCTCGTAGCTGCGCTTCCACTGGGCTTCGGTGCAGAAGCCCTCCAGCCGCTCCACCATCACCCGGCCGTACCAGGTGCGGTCGAAAATGCGGATATCACCGTTCTTGGGCAGGTCTTTCCAGAAGCGCCACAGGTGATGGTGCTCCTTCTCCTCAGCGGTGGGGGAGGCCACGGGTATCACCGCAAAGCCGCGAGGATCCAGACCGCTGGTCAGACGGCGGATGCTGCCGCCCTTGCCTGCTGCATCCCAGCCCTCAAAGGCGATCACGACCGGAATGCCCCGGCTGTACAGCTCATATTGCAGCTTGTGCAGCTTCTTTTGCAATGCGCTGAGAGCAGCCTTGTATTCCCGATCCAGCACCAATTCTGTTTCATACAGCTCCAGCTCCGGGATAGGCTCCGTGGGGATGGGGTCATGGTCGGTAATGGTCTCGGTATCCCAGCTGCGGTCGCCTGCCTGCCGCTGCGCGATAGCCTTTTCCATAGAGGAGATCAGGGTCTCGTACAGTGCCCGCTTGCAGGCCTTTTTATCCTCACCGTTCAGCAGATGCCATTCGCTGCCGGGCAGGTTGGTCTCCTCCAGCAGCCTGCGGTATGCCTGCTGCCAACGGTCGTAATGGCGGTTCTGTGCCCAGTCTGCCTTGGTAAGCGTGCTGCGGGTCGCCTTGCGGCTGTCCATCTCCTTCAGGCGCTTTTTCTGCACTTTGGCAGGTACATCAAGGAAAAATTTCTCGATCACAGCACCGTCCCGCAGGAGCATCTGCTCCATCATGCGGATCTGCTCCTGCCGGCGGGCAGCCCGGCGGGGATGCTTGCCCTTTACCAGCATGGCGCATAGATCATGGTACCAGCTGCCGATAAACAGCGAGATCTTGCCCTGCCTGGGCATATGGATCCAGTAGCGGTGCAGCGCCGGGTAGCAGTTTTCCTCTTCGGGGAAGCGCTCACGAACGCATACATCGTATCCGCGGGGATCCAACCCTTCCAGCAGCTCCCCGGCGATGGTGCCCTTGCCGGAGGCCTGCCAGCCTTCCAGAACGATCACCATGGGGATCTTCAACTCCTTCAGCTTCTGCTGCAGTGCCATCATCGTCTCTTCAGCAGCACTGAAATCGAAAGCTTCCGGGGCAGCGGGGGAGGGCTCGCCGTTTTCATTGGCGGCGGTGTCCACAGCGGCATTGGCAGAGCTCTCTTCTGCCGTCTCGATCATGGGCTCGACTTCTGCAACTTCCTCTGCTGCAGCGGGTTCTTCCGCAGCCATAGCAGCAGCCAGCGCAGCCGTCTCCCGCCCACCGAAGAAGATCTCATCCACCACAGAATCCCACAGGCTCATGGGCTTGGGGGCGGCTTTTACCGCAGGAGCGGCTTCCTTGGCGGCAGGAGCTTCCGCGGCAGCTTCGGCAGGGGTCTCCTCTGTTGTTTCGATAGTGGGCTCGACTTCTGCAACTTCCTCTGCTGCAGCGGGTTCTTCTGCAGCCATAGCAGCAGCCAGCGCAGCCGTCTCCCGTCCGCCGAAGAAGATCTCATCCACCACAGAATCCCACAGGCTCATGGGCTTGGGGGCGGCTTTTACCGCAGGAGCGGCCTCCTTGGCGGCAGGAGCTTCCACGGCAGGAGCTTCCGCAGTGACAGGCTTCTCGGCGGTTTCGGCAGTTACTCTTCTGCGCCCGGCAAAAAACAGTTCGTCAATGATGGTTTCCCAGGGGGTCATGGCGCTCGCCTCCTTGGTATGTCGCAGAATCAATAGGACAGGGTCATAAAGTCGGAGAGTACTTCGTCGCCGTAAATATCGGTCAGGCAGAAGCCGTAGACATAGTCCACATCGCCTTCCACCTGCTCAAAGGCAAAGGGAATGGTCAGGCTGGAGCCAACGGTGATGGGATCGCCCTCGAAGGGTTCCACACACTGGTTGCCATCGGCATCCCAGTAGATGAGCTCGTACTGGGGAATGACCACATCGCCCTTCTTCAGCTTGGTAACGCCGCGGGCGGGCATGCCGTTTTCTGTCCAGCCCTCGGTGGTGCCCAGCACGGTGCCGTTGGGGTTTTCCTCATCGAAGGTGATGAGCAGATAGGTGGCCTCGCCGTTGAGCGTGATGGGGATCAGGGAACGCACGTAGCGGTCGTGGGCCACCTGATCGTACATGCAGACCATCTGACCATCCAGATGACCCCACGTGCCGTCAAACAGGCCGTAGATCTTACCGCGGTTCCAGTCAACGATCACGTCCTGCACATAGCCCAGCTCCACATAGCACTCAAAGTCGGGGTCGCTGATGTCCATCATCAGGTTGGCCTCTACCTTGCCAAGCACCTCAAGCTGTTCGGGGGTCAGCTCCATGGTATAGGCATATTCACTGTCGCTGCCCGCAAAGGGGTTATTCAGCGTTACTTCGCCTTCGTCGGTCTGCACAGTCACCTGTGCGCTGCTCTGGGCAGGTGCGGTGGTATTGCCGGTAAGGCCCCAGAAATCCAGCAGGCTGTTGTTGGGCGTGGCGGTGGGCTGAGGTGCTTCGGTAGCGGAAACGAGCCCCCAGAAGTCCAGCAGGTTGCCTGCGGCGGGGGTGGCGGTGGGCTGAGGTGCCTCGGTGGCGGTGGTGAAGCCCCAGAAATCAAGTGCAGAGCCGGAGGAACTGCCCGTACCGGAAGAGCTGCTGCCGGTATTGCTGCCGGTGGTGCCACCGCCCAGAATATCGCTCCAGAAATCGTTGCTGTAGCCGCTGTCGGTGGCGAAGCTGCTGTCGCTGTAGCCGCTCATATCGCCCCAAAGGCTGGAGGAGTAGCTGTCATAGGAGCTGTTGTAGCCGGAGCCGGTGCTGCCGCCCAGCAGCATGCCCAGGAAGGAATCCAGCGAGAAGTCGGAACTGTTGCTCTCCTGATAGCCGGAGCCGTACAGGCTGCCCCACAGGTCGCTGGCGTTCTGAGAGTAGCTGTCCGCATCGCTGGCGTATTGGGAGAACCAGTCGATCTCGGCAGACTGCACGCTCTGGGAGGAAACGGTGGGGGAGCCAAAACCGAACAGGTCGGCCAGACCATAGCCGCCTGAGGAGCCGGAGCCGATCTTGCCGATAAAAGCCTCCACAAAAGCAGTATGCTTGGGGGTCAGGTTCTGGGTATCGTACTGCTTCATGTAGGTGGAAGCGTTGTAGCGGGTGGAGAAGGGCACCAGAATGCTCAGACCCGTCACGCCGGAAAGGTTGCTGGTGTGGCGGGAGTAGACCACCACGTCCTCCAGTGCTTCCTTGATGTTGGCAGCAGCGGAAGCGTCGAAGCGGGAGAACACCTCAGCGTAGGTGGTCATATCCACCATGTCGGAGGCGGCGTTGGAGATCTCGCCAAAGGAGCGCATGTTCTGGCGCAGGCGGGAGAGGGTGCTGAAATCGCTCTCCAGCTGCTTGTTCAGCGACACGGCCATATCCTCCACCGCATCCTGCAGCTGATCCATCCGGGAAAGATCGATCACAGAAAGGGTGGCGTACTCGCTGCGGCTGTACTGCTGAATACCGTTTACGAAGCTGTCTACAATGGTCTTGCCCAGCTTTTCCACAGAAATACCGGGGTTGCTGACCAGCGCGGGCAGCCAGCCGTTGTAGGCCCAGCCGGTACCGGGTTCCAGCTCCTCACTGGCGATCATGTACTCGGCAAAGGGCGCGAGGTGCAGTGCCATTTCGTAGCTGCCCATCAGGCAGGCATCAAAGCCCACGAAGGCGAAGGGCGTGCCGCGCATGCCCTTGGTGGCGTTTTTGAGGGCGCTGTAGATCTCCGGGTAGTACAGGCTGTCGCCGGTGATCTCGTCGTGGCACAGGCCACCGGTAGCGCCGGAGCCATGGTCCCACATGATGAGGCCATAGCGGTCTGCGGGGAAGTTTTCAAAGCCGTATTCCAGAAAGCTCTGGAGGGAGGCATCATCGCCCATGTTGACGCTGCCCAAGCTTTCCAGCTGCTTCAGACCGTTTTTGCTGAGTGTCCAGCGCTCGGCCTTGCGGTTGGCAATGCCGCTGGTCTGCCACTTGGAGGTGCCGCCGGTCTGGATGTAGACAGTCACATCGCCGTTCTTGACAACACCGCTCTTGACCATCTCAGTCAGGTCGGAGGTAGCCATACCGGCTCTGGATTCCAGATCGGTACCGCAAAGGTAGATCATCAGCGTAAAGGTGTCGTTGGCGGCCTCGCCGGCGGTAAAGGGTGCCAGCATCAGGCAGAGGCAAAGGATCAAACTGAGCCATTTTTTCATGGGTCGGATACCCCCTTCGGCTGTTCTTTTGGAAAAAAGGCATCTTCAAGCGGCAGCGCCGCAGGAGATCAGATGTCGATAAACTCCCGGAACTCGCGCATTATGCCGATACCGTCCGGGTAGTGGGCTGCAAACTGAGGCACCGCATGGCTGGGGAAGCTGTTGCCCTCGATGAATACAGGTCCCTTCTCGGTGATGGCAACGTCCCATGCCACAAAGCGCATCTGAGGCACTTTCTGGGCAGCGTTGAGACACATGGCTTTGGCTTCTTCAAAGAAGGGCACCGTAAAGCCGATGATATCGGTACCGGTGATGGGGTGCTGAGTAAAGGTGTTGCCCTGTTTGTCGGCACCCACGGTGAGCAGGGTGCCGGTGGCCAGATCCACCCGGGCAGCCATGCCGCCTTGATCCACGTTATCCATCACGTTGCCGTTGCCGATGCGCAGGAAGGCATACACGATGCCCTGCTTCTTGTCGCCCAGCAGGGTGGCGATGCGGATGGTGTTGACGGAGGTGGGGCACATGCGCATCATTTCCGGGTGCTGGATGACCCGCTCCTCGATGATGCCGATCTGCTTCTGCCGCAGCTCCGCAAGGAAGTCGGCCTCGCGGCCCTCCCAGTGGTCGCGGGTAAAGCGCTCGATGCCCACGCCGCTGCTGCCCTCCAGGGGTTTGGCGATCAGGTCGCCATTCTCTGCCAGAAAGGCGGAGAGCGTCTCCACGGTGGTCTGGTCGTCCACCTTCATCCAGTTGCGGCCAACCTCGTCCTTGAAAAGGTTGTTGAAGGTGGCTTTGTCGTCGAACAGGTACCAGTATGCCTTGTCGTTCATCCGGCGCACGATGGTATTGCTCAGCCCGCGTGTGATCTGGGTCTTTTTCTGTTCGTCGTTCAGGCGGTACATCTGGGCGATCTTGTAGTCCACATAGCCCGCGTTGTACTTGAGGGCGCAGCGGAGCATATCGCAAAGCAGCCACAGGCGGCTTTTGCCGCTGCGTTCCCTGAGGATGCCCGTGGTTTTCCACATAGCCTTGAAATCCATCCGTACCAACCGTTTGAAAAAGAACGAAAGCCTGCTCATTGCTTTGAACCCTCTTTACACATTGAAGCGGAACAGCACGATATCGCCGTCCTGCATCACATATTCCTTGCCCTCACTGCGCACCAGACCCTTTTCCTTGCAGGCATTCATGCTGCCATGGGTGGTCAGGTCGTCGTAGGAGACCACTTCTGCACGGATGAAGCCGCGCTCGAAATCGGTGTGGATCTTACCGGCAGCCTGAGGAGCCTTTGTGCCGCGGGTGATGGTCCATGCGCGGCACTCGTCGGCACCGGCGGTCAGGAAGGACTGGAGACCCAGCAGCTCGTAGCTGGCGGCAATGAGGCGATCCAGACCGCTCTGGCCAAGCCCCAGCTCGGTAAGGAACTCGGCCTTTTCATCCGCATCCATCTGGGCGATCTCTTCTTCGATTTGCGCACTGACGATAAATACCTGAGAGCCTTCGCTGTCTGCCAGCTCCTTGACGGCCTTCACATAGGGCAGGTCATTTTCGCCTTCGCCCACATCGCTGTCGGCAATATTGGCGGCGTAGATGACGGGCTTGTCGGTCAGCAGGAACCAGCTGTTGACAATCGCTTTTTCATCGTCGGTCATGGAGAGGGTGCGGGCGGGCTTTTCGGCCTCCAGATGGGCCTGCAGGCGTTCGCCCAGCTCAGCTTCGGCAGCCATCTTCTTGTCGCCGCCGCGGAACAGGTGACGGGCCTTGTCGGTGCGCTTCTGCACGGTTTCAAGGTCGGCAAGGATCAGCTCCAGCTGGATGACCTCGATATCGCGCACCGGGTCGATGGAGCCATCCACATGGATGATGTTCTCATCTTCGAAGCAGCGAACCACATGCACGATGGCATCCACCTCGCGGATGTGGGAGAGAAACTTGTTGCCAAGACCTTCGCCACGGCTGGCACCCTTGACCAGACCGGCGATATCCACGAACTCAACGGTGGCAGGGGTCACTTTCTTGGGGGAATACATCTGTGCCAGCACATCCAGACGGCTGTCGGGCACGGGTACGATGCCCGTGTTGGGCTCGATGGTGCAGAAGGGATAATTGGCGGCCTGTGCGCCCGCCTTGGTGATAGCGTTGAAAAGAGTGCTCTTGCCTACATTGGGGAGACCTACGATACCAAGTTTCATCTGTCCACTTCCTCAGTACATACTAATGTGCACTTTAGTATAGCCCGAAAATGCAAAAAATGCAATAAAACAAAGCGTGAACAAATCACCTCCGGCTGGGGGGGAGGATTCTTAAGGAACAATTGATCCTGTAACGAACAAACGAGCATCCGTCGAGAATTACGGATGCTCGTTTGCTTTTGCAGCCCAATGAACGCAATGCACTGGAACGGTGCGTATAATTGCGCCCTCACCAATGGTGAGTAAGCGGAAGCGACTGTTCGACCAATTGGAGTTTGTTTGGTAACGAAGGGTAGCACTCTCACTCAACTTCGGCAGGAATTCCCATTGGCCGCTCCTTCCTTTTAGCCTTTTACAAGCACAGGACCCCTGTTCTTTGCCACAATGCCCTCATCCCTGCGGTAGCCATGTTTCCGATAGAAGCCCTCTGCCGTATCACTGGTCAGGATCATCTTGTGGATGCCCTGCCGTGCGAAGAACGCCTCTGCCTGTGCCAGCAGCTCGGAACCAATGCCGCAACTACGTTTCTCCGGTGCTACCCAGAACTCTTGGATGAACCCATACCGATCCTCAAAGAACCAGCTGGTCATTTCAATCCTGCTGACCATGATGAAACCCACAACCTGCTCATTTTCATCCTCCCGCAGGATGGTGGCCACACCTTCATCCGTCATCTGGGTAAACAAGCCCTCCCAGTTGCTCACCCGAATGCCCATCTCCATAATGTATGCGCGGAATGCCGTCTGAAAGGTTTGACCGTCGTACTTTCTGATAAGCTTATCCATATGCTTTCTCCTTTTTGGCAACAAAAAAAGTATGCTCCGGTAAAAGAGCATACTGAATTTCTCCCTTCACAGAAGGCTGTGCTGCCTTATGCAGCCTCCCGTGAACGGCAGATCGCTCCCTTCCGGACAAATACAACAACCATACCATTCACCTCCTTCGTATGATGAAATCATTATACACCTTACCCATTGTCTGTCAAGCTCAGGTTGGCTTCGTGCCCATGCTTCATGTCGGCAGTTTCTTTCTCAATGAAAAGAGCGGTATGACGAAGCCTTTTCCTTTCGTCACAACCGTCATTATTCACCACAAACGAGACGCATCCATGATATTACTGGAAGGATAAATCCATCCTTTCCATCACGCTTACTGGCGGAAAAGCTGTTGCTCAGAACCTTATATGCAGCGGTTGACAAGATAACCGGTGCAAGATATAGTGTTGCCTAAAGAGAACGGCCACAAAAGTGCGGCGCTGCTGCCTTTGGAAAGGAGACGGACGAATATGAACCGATATGACCTGCTGCCCTGCGGCAGTGTAGGGGAGAATACCGGCGGCGTTAGCCTTCGCTATACCGCCGCAGAGACTGCCGCTGTGCGCCTTGTGGATGAGAACGGCAACGAGCTTGCCGCATGGACGCTGCCTGCTGCCGCCAGCCCCCGTACCCTGCTGGTACCGGCTGCTGTTGAAGCGGGCAGCAAGGTGGCTTTCGCAATTGGCGAGGGCATGGAGCTGCTGGAGTGGCGCTTTCATCCTGCCGCAGAGGTGGTGGAGGGGCAGAACCCTCTTACCTCCATGGATTTTCCTGATGTGGACATGATCCGTGTGGGGGATACCTACTATATGATCTCCACCACCATGTACTTCATGCCCGGCGGTGTGATCCTGCGCTCCTACGACCTGATCCACTGGGAGTACTGCACCCGCATTTACGATATTCTGGAGGATACCCCTGCCCAGCGGCTGGAGGAAGGCAATGCTTACGGGGCTGGCATGTGGGCAGCCACGCTGCGCTGGCACAAGGGCACCTTCTATGTGATCTTCGTTGCCAACGATACCAAGAAAACCTACCTGTACCGTGCAGAGAACATCGAAGGCCCCTGGCGCAGGAGCTATATCGAAGGCTTCTACCATGACTGTTCCCTGCTCTTTGATGATGATGACCGTGTCTATCTGGTCTATGGGCAGCGGCACATCCATCTGTTGGAGCTGAATGCGGAGCTGACCGGCCCCAAGCCCGGCGGCCTCAGCCGCATCATTGCGGATTCCGGCGAGAGCCGTTATCTGGGCTACGAGGGCTCGCATCTCTACAAGATCGGGGGCAAGTATTATCTGTTTGCCATCCACTCCCGCAAGGATCGTTGGCGGCGTGTGGAGACCTGCCTTGTCAGCGACAGTCTGGAGGGCGAGTTCCGGGGCGGCGTGGTGATGGATGATGATATGGGCCGCACTGATGCGGGCGTTGCGCAGGGCGGCATTATCGACACGCCGGATGGGCGCTGGTACGCCATACTGTTCCAAGATGTGGGAGCGGTAGGGCGCATCCCCATGCTGATGCCCATGAGCTGGGAAAACGATATGCCTGTTCTCGGGCTGGATGGAAAAATCCCGCAGCAGCTATGCAATCTGACCACCCGCCCCGGCCATGTGTACAAACCCTTGTGGGACAGTGACGATTTTGCCACCGATACGCTCAAGGAGGTCTGGGAGTGGAACCATATTCCGGATCTTTCGCTGGTGCAATTGGGCGGCGGGGAGCTGCGCATCCGTACCGGCAAGACCACCCCGGTGCTCACCCAGGTGCAGAACATGCTCACCCAGCGCACCCTGTACCCGGCCTGCTCCGGCGAGATCACGCTGGATACCTCCGGTATGCAGGATGGCGACCGGGCGGGACTTTGTGCCATGCAGCTCTGCTGGGCGTGGATCGGGCTGGAGCGGCAGCAGGGCGCTTACCGTCTTGTGCTGCGCAGCCGCCAAAGCGGCGATGGGGAAGAGGGCGTGGAGCGCGCTTCCCTGCCGTGGACGCAGAACACTGTGCGCTTGAAGGCGGAGATGCATTTCTCTGCCGGGAAGGATCTGGTGCAGTTCTTCTATGCCACGGCGGAGGGCTGGCAGCCGCTGGGGCAGCCCCATGAGATGTTCTTCCGGCTGGAGCATTTCACCGGCAACCGTTTCGGGCTGTTTGTACAGTCCACGGAGAAGCCCGGCGGTGTGGCGATGTTTACGCAGTTTGTTATGCAGCCGCTGCAGGGCTGATGAGCAGCCTACCAAGGCTGTTACGCCAGAACAAGGTTTTACCGGGGTTTGTGCGCTGCGCACAGACCCCGGTTTTTGATGCGGTGCATGGCGATGCGGGCTTTTTTTCGCTTTCACAGAAAAAGTTGAAAAAAGGGCTTGCAATTTTGACGGGTGTGTAGTATATTTATATAGCTGCTTCGGAAACGACGGCATGGGATTATAGCTCAGTTGGTTAGAGCGCCACGTTGACATCGTGGAGGTCATAGGTTCGAGCCCTACTAATCCCACCACAGAACGCTTGATCCATTGTGATCGAGCGTTTTTTTCTTCCCCCAAACCATCAGCCCCTGCCCAAACCATAACAAAAGCCTTGGGAAAACGCTTCTTCCCAAGGCTTTTGTCCGCAGCAGCCCTCAGATCTTCTCTCCCGAAGCCTGCATGTACACCGCCAGCATTCTGGCAATAAAGAACATGATGGCATACTCATCATCCTGCCAGATGCGGAGATTTTTCGGCTCGGCACAGACCAGATAGCCGAAGGTCTCATCCTGTATGCCCACGCGGATGATCAGCACCGTTTCGAATTCCTGCCTCCGGCACAGCGCATACATGCTGGGCGACAGGGTTTCGATATTCTGTATCTCGTTTGTGGTATAGATATCGTTTTTGATCAGCTTGTCCAGATCGGTCACTTCGCCCAGAGATGCCCCTGCGCTCACATTGCGGAAACAGTTGTCGTGCCCTGCATAGTAGAGATCGGAGATCCGCATGTCATCGTACAGGATGTCCAGCAACGCTTTCAGTTTGTCGGACAGGGCGGTCTGAGAGTCGAACCGGCAGGAAAGATCGTGGAAGATCGTGTACATCCCCCGGCCTGCCAGCTCCTGGATGGAGATATCCTTGTGCTTTTCTTCCACATAGATGATGTGGCAGTTTCTGCCCTTGGTCTTGCCCCTGTACAGCGCCTTGTCTATCAAGCCGAACAGCGTGGTGTAATCCTGCGCATCCTTGGGGAATACGGCACTGCCGATGGTACCGGTCACAAAGGGTTCACAGTCCTCCAGAAGAATGTTTTTTCTGAGCACGTTGTAGTCGGAATAGAGACCGATTAAGAAGGCCTTGATGGCATCGTATTCCAGATCCCGGAAGTTGATGATCAGAAACTCATCTCCGCCAAACCTGCCGGCAACGCCGTAATCGCCCAAATAGCGCGCCAGATCGCCGGAAAGCCCCGCCAGCACGCCGTCGCCGGTCTTGTGCCCGTAGGTATCGTTGATGAATTTGAAATTGTCAAGATCCAGCATCGCCAAGGTAAAGGGCACACTGCGCGCGATCAGATCCTGAATAAACTCCATCATGTACCGGCGGGAAACGAGCCCGGTGAGGGAATCGACCACATTGTCGGTGTTTTCTGTAGAAAACAGCTTCTCAAAGTACGGATACTTTACCAACTGTGCTTTGGTATACATGTATGCCTCCATGCAAAAACTTTATTGCCGGATGATATTTGAAACGCGAATGAAAGATCAGTCGCTGCTGTTGATCATGGTCAATTATACCATGGCAGATCATGTTTTACCACATAAATATTGCATCTGCTGCATGGCTGGACTGTTTCTGCTATAATGAAGCCGGATGTTTTTTCTGCTTTGAAACGTTGTATGCGCAGAGACATTATCCATTCCAAGGAGGTATTGCTGTATGAACAAAAGAATGCTTCTGCCGGTGATCGTGGTTGTGCTGCTGTGCGCCATGCTTCCCCAAGCTTTTGCAGAGGTGGCGGAGCTGACCGGCTATGTGAACGGCGGCGATGCGGATCGGGTACACCTGCGGGCTGCGCCCGCTGCGGATGCGGATTCCCTCGGTCTGTATTTTACCGGTGTTCCGCTGGTCTGCCATACCGACCCCACAGCCCCGTGGGTGCATGTGACCATCGGTCAGGTGAGCGGCTATATGATGTCCCGCTATGTGTACTGCGGCACTGCGCCGGAAACAGTACCCATCGTGCAGTTCCATGCCTGCACCACATCAGCCGACCCTGTGCCGTTTCGTACAGCGCCCGCCGAAGATGCTTACTGGCGGTATGAACTGCCGGAAGGCACCCCTCTTCTCATTCTGGGCGAAACGGCAGATCGCTGGTACTATGTGTATAGCGATAACTTCTGCGGCTATGTTCCCTCCGAAACGGTCTTTATGGGGGATCGGGCGGAGCAGCCGATCCGCCACGGTTATCCTGCGCCTGAGCTGTCCCGCGTTGCGCCCCGCTTCCATGCGGTGCTGTATGCGGGGGAAAGCTTCCGGCATGCACAATCGGGCGACGAGCTGGCCTTGCATGAGCTTTCCCGGCTGTACGGCGGGCAGCCGGTCACATTCCCGTGCTACACGTTTTTGGATGTGGATCGGGACGGCGAACGGGAGCTGGTGCTCGCCCTGACCATCGGCACGGATGAATACTACGGTTATCTGGTTTTGGATGCTATTGGCAGCAATGTGTACGGCTACGAGTTTGTGTACCGTGCCATGAACGATCTGAAAACCGACGGCACCTTCAGCTTCTCCTCCGGCGCTGCGGACGGCGGCTTCGGCTATGCTGTGCTGGATGGTCAGCCGCATACCGTTCCGCTTGCCCGATCCTGCAGCGATGGGGAAGATGTACAGTATTTTGAGGGCAGCGAGCAGATCTCGCCGGAAGCCTTCTATGTGCTTTGGGATGAGCAGATCTCCAAGCCCTCTGCAGAGTGGTATCTGCCGGAGGCGGTCAGATAAAGCAGCCGCTCTTTCTATCAATCTTTCCCTATGTGCCGGAGCCGGAAGGTTTCGGCATTTTATTTTGCAAGCAACCTTTTCTGCCATTGACACCGCTCTCCCGGTCTCCTATAATAATCAAAAATCAATGCATACCACAACCAAATACCCCGGGCAAAAACCATCCCATCAGAAGGGAGAACAACAGCAATGCAAACCAACACTCCTCTTTTCGACACTTCCCTGTCCTTTGAGACCCGCATCCAATGGCTGCTCCGGCAACTGACCGTGGATGAAAAGCTGGGCTGGCTCGCCTCCCGCATCCCGGGCTGCGAACGGCTCAAGGTAGAGCCCTTTGGCCTTGGTGGCGAGGCTGCCCACGGCGTGCAGGCGCGCAACGATCATTTTGGCCCCGGTGTGGCGGATATCACCACCTCTTTCCCGCAGCCCATTGGCATGAGCGCTACATGGGATCCGGAACTGCTCCGCGCCTGCGGGCAGGTGGTGGGCAACGAAGCCCGGGCGATCAACAAGCGCCATGGAGGCCGGGGGCTCAGCCGCTGGGCACCCACGGTGGATATCGAGCGCGATCCCCGCTGGGGCCGCAACGAGGAAGCCTACGGCGAGGATCCTGTGCAGATCGGCTGCATGGCAGGCGCATATCTGCAGGGCATGCAGGG
The DNA here is from genome assembly GCA_045540635.1 of Candidatus Limiplasma sp. GTDB lineage: Bacteria > Bacillota > Clostridia > Christensenellales > Aristaeellaceae > Limiplasma. Next base: position 16,964 of record JAZQHO010000213.1, on the reverse strand, counting down.
CGATGATCCCAAGTACATCCGTACGGCAGCCACGCTGAAGCATTTCTATGCCAACAATACCGAGGAAGGGCGCACATGGAAGAATGCGGCGGTGGATCCCCGCAACCGCTGGGAGCTGTATCTGGAGCCCTTCCGCCGCTGCATCGCCCAAGGTGCGCAGGGCATTATGACGGCGTACAACCGTATCAACGGCAAGGTGGGCATCCTCAACGATGAGGTGGAGACCATCCTCAAGCGGCAGTACGGCCTCACCCATGCTGTGGGCGATGGCGGCGCACTGGGACTGGTGGTATCCGGTCAGCATTACTACGGCAACCATGCCGAGGCTGTGGCGGAGGCTGTCAAGGCCGGTGTGGACGGCATGAGCGATAACCCGGTCATGGTGGAAAAAGCAGCCCGGGAAGCCTATGCGCAAGGGCTTCTGACCGAAGCTGATCTGGACAGGGCTATTGCCGCCAAGCTGATGGTGGCAATGCGGCTGGGTCATTTTGACGGGGATGCCTGCCCCTATGCGGGTATTGGCGAGGAGGCACTTTGCACCGAGGAGGCAAAGGCCGTTTCTTTGAAGGCTGCACAGGCGGCAACAGTACTTCTCAAGAACGATGGTCTGCTTCCCCTTGCTGCGGAGAAGAAGATCGCACTGGTAGGCCCCATGGCAGACAGCTGGTTTCAGGACTGGTACTGCGGCGAGCCTCCCTACCGCCGCACTCTGAAGGACGGGCTGGATGCGCTTGATGCGCCCTACCGCTGTGCCGACGGCTGGGATCGTGTGCGCTTGTGCTTTGGCGACAGGGCTGCCCGCATTGCAGAGGACGGCAAAGTGATCCTTTCGCAGGATGGCGATGTGTTTGTGATGGAGTGCTGGGGCGAAGATTGCTACGCCTTCCGCTGCCAGCGCACCGGCACCTACCTGACCATGACCCTGCCCGACGGCCCCACCTCTGTGGAACAGCCATTGGCGGCAGAGCGGAAGGAAGCCTTCAACTGGTTCGTGCTGGAGGTGTTCCATATGGAGCAGCGTGGTGGGGAAACGCTGCTGCTGAACCGCTTCCATTGGCCTGTGGAGGTGGATGGGGATGTACTCACCTCCGGCAGAAAGCGTACCGGTACGCCTGTTTCCATACAGCTCGTGGAGGATGGCGTGGAGAATGCCGTCTGTATGGCAAAGGCAGCGCCGGTGGCGGTGGTGGCGCTGGGCAGCCATTCGCTGATCCCCGCCAAGGAGGAGTACGACCGGCATACCCTGCGCCTGCCGGAGCACCAGCAGCGCCTGCTGGATGCGGTAACTGCCGCCAACCCCAATACGGTTCTGGTGCTGCTGAGCAATTACCCCTACACGCTGGGCGGCGCAGAAGAACGTGTGCCTGCCATTCTGCACAGCGCCACCGGCAGTCAGGATATGGGCACCGCAGTTGCGCAGGCTCTCTACGGCTGCTTCTCACCTGCGGGCAGGCTCAACATGACGTGGTACCGCTCCGATGACGATCTGGGCGATATTGATGATTACGACATCATCGGCGGCGGGCGCACCTACCGCTATTTTGAGGGCACGCCGCTGTTCCCCTTCGGGCACGGGCTCACCTATACCGGCTTTGCCTATGGGGCGCTCACTGCCGAAGCGGAAGGCGATCAGCTGCGCTTTGCCCTCACTGTAACCAACACCGGCAATTGTATCTCTGACGAGGTGGTGCAGCTCTACGGCATTGCACCTGCATCCCGTGTGCGGAAGCCCCTGCGTCAGCTGCTGGCTTTTGAGCGCCTCCACGATGTACAGCCCGGGGAGACCCGACAGGTCAGCTTTACCGTTCCGGTGGAGGAGCTGCGCTTTTACGATGTCATCAGCCGCAGGCTGATGGTGGAGGCGGGGGAATACCGCTTCTTCGCAGGCCCCTCCAGCGCCGTGGAGATGCAGATGGTCAGCTGCTGTGTGGCAGGCGAAACTACCGGCAAACGGGATCTGACGGCCGTTACCCCTGCCGATCATTACGATGAGCACACCAATGCGACCATCCTTCAGGGTACCATGGGCAACAGCAGCATTGCGGTCTGCCCGGGCAGAGAGGGTGCAAAGGCGGTCTACCGGGATTGCCTGTTTGATGAGACTCACTGCCTCCTGTCCCTGCGGGTGATGAGTGTGAACGGCGGTAGCCTTGCCGTGCTGGTCAACGGCGATGAGATCGGCTGCTGGCAGGGCGATACCCGCACCTGTGAACACCGCAGTGCGCCGCCCATGGATCGCTTCGCACAGCAAATGATCGATGCCCGTGCCAAAGAGCGCCGCCCCGTCTGGGAGGATATCGACTTCCTGCTGCCGGAGGGGGTCAGCGGTGGTACGCTCACACTCCGGATCACCGGCGATGTGCAGGTCAGCTTCTTCCGTGCGGGCGAAGCCCCCGAGGGCAGAAAGATCCATCTGGGCATTGCAAACTGAACAGACCGGCCCTGCTGCGGTATCAACTGCGGCAGGGCCGCTTTTCACGTTGGCTTTTCTGTGCCATCGGTGCTATAATGGAGCATATTCCTCGAAAGGAAGGTATTGTTTATGAAAAAGTTCTGCATCCGTCTCTGCGCGCTGTTGCTCTGTGCCGGGCTGCTGTGCGCATCTGCCGAGACCTCCTCTGTGTTTACCCGTACCATGCTGGAGCGCTCCTTTATGCAAACCGGCAACACCGAGCGTCTCCATGCCGCAATCGATAAGGCAAAGGCCGGAGAAGAAGTCACCATTGCCTATCTGGGCGGCTCCATCACCGAGGGTGCGCTGGCAAAGCCCCAGCAGACCCACTGCTACGCCTATCTGTCTGCCCATGCCTTTGCGCAGCGCTACATGGCAGACCCTGCCAAGCTGAATTATGTGAACGCCGGTATCTCCGGCACGCCCTCGCTGCTGGGCATCACCCGTCTGGAGGCCGATGTGCTGCGCCATGAGCCGGATATCGTGTTTGTGGAGTTCGCCGTGAACGATTCCGGCGATCAGGTCAGTCAGGGTGTTTATGAAAGCCTGCTGCGCCAGCTGCTCAATGCAGAGTGCAAGCCTGCGGTCATTCTGGTGTTCACGGTGCTCAGCGGCGGCAACTCCTGTCAGGAGCATATGTCCAAGCTGGGCAAGCATTATCAGCTGGGTATGATCAGCGTCAAGGATGCCATCTGGCCGGAGATCGAGGCCGGGAACATGACGTGGAGCGACTATTCCGCCGATTATGTACACCCCAACAACGAAGGCCACGCCTTTATGGCAGATGCCATCGCCTACTATTTTGAGCAAGCGGAGCAGGTCGCTCCCGAACCCTTTGCCATGCCCCGGTTCATCCGCATCAGCAATCCGCTGGAGGGGCTGGAGAACATCCGCCACGGCGACAGCCGTATCCTTTCCACCGGTGGTTTTCCCATCGGCCCGGTGGGCTGCTACAGCTATGCCATGGGCTGGTGGCACAAGGGTCTGATCGATGGCAAGGAGCCAATGACCCTTACCTTTGAGGGCGCCCGCATGACCATTGCCTACAAGCAGATGAAGGATACCACATGGGGCAGTGCCGAGCTTTGGGTGGATGGTGTCTGCAAAGCCACCCTTCCGGGCTACGATGCGGGCGCATGGGGCAACATCCAGACTCAGCTGATCACCTTCTCCGATAAGGGGCCCCATCAGGTGGAGATCCGCATGGCGGAGGGGCAGGAGGGTAAGATCTTCCAGCTGCTGGATATTGCCGTTGTACCGTAAAGCAGTTCCCCTGATGGGCAGGAAACAGCGTCCGGTTTTGTGCCGAACGCTGTTTCTGCACAGGAGCTCTGTAACAGCAAGGAGGAAAGCAATGATCGAGACGATCCGTTGGACGCTCAACCTCATGCCTGCCGGAGAGGACAGGTGGCTCTCGCTGATGACACCGCAGCAGGTAGCACTGGCAAGAGCATTCCATATGAGCTTTCCCGGCTATGAGCCCACGCCGCTCCACAGCCTTGCACAGATGGCTTCGAAACTGGGGCTTGGCGGGGTGTATGTAAAAGACGAGAGCAAGCGCTTCGGCCTGAATGCCTTCAAGGTGCTGGGCAGCAGCTATGCCATTGCCCGGTATGCGGCAGAGCGGGCAGGCTGCCCGCCCGAAGATATCACCTTTGCCGCCCTTACAAGCCCGGAAATGCGGCAGAAGCTGGGGGATGCCGTGCTGTTCACCGCCACTGACGGCAACCATGGCCGGGGCGTTGCATGGGCTGCCGGGCAGCTGGGGCTGCGTGCTGTGGTGCGCATGCCGGCAGGCACGGCAGACAGCCGTTTGCAGAACATCCTTCGGGAAGGGGCAGAGGCCACTGTTGAAGCCATGAACTATGATGCCTGTGTACGCTTGGCAGCGCAGCAGGCTGCCCAGACCCCCGGCGGTATATTGGTGCAGGATACCGCATGGCCCGGTTATGAGCAGGGGCCCGGCTGGATCATGCAGGGGTATGGTACCATGGTGGAGGAAGCGCTTGAGCAGATGGGCGGCGATGCACCGCCTACCCATGTGTTCATACAGGCTGGTGTAGGCTCGCTGGCGGGAGCGGTCGCCGGGTATCTGGTCAACCGTTTCCCGGAGGCACCGCCCAAGGTGGTGGTCTTGGAGGCAAAAGCGGCTGCCTGCCACTACCTGAGTGCGCTTCGCGGCGATGGCAGTATCGCCGTTGTGGAAGGCGAACTGGCGACCATGATGGCAGGGCTGGCCTGCGGTGAACCCAATCCCATATCATGGAGCATCCTGCGCAACCATGCAGCCGCCTTTGTCAGCTGCCCGGATTGGGTCTCCATGCTGGGGATGCGCCTTTTGGCAGAACCCTTGCCGGGCGATGCTGCCATGGTCTCCGGCGAGAGCGGCGCAGTCGGCATCGGGTTTGCTGTTGCCGTCATGCTGGCCAACGCAGAGCTCCGGAAGGCGCTGCAGCTGGGGACGAAGAGCCGCGTGCTGCTGTTCTCCACCGAAGGCGATACCGACCCGGAGAATTACCGCCGCATCGTCCGGGGCAGGCTGCAAAGCTGCGAAACAAATCTGTAACACCCACAGAATACAAGGAGGAAACACACTATGAAGCAGACCATCCATACCGACAAGGCACCCGCAGCCATTGGCCCCTATGCACAGGCACAGCAGATCGGCGGTTTCATCTTTACCAGCGGCCAGCTGGGCATTGATGTGGAAAAAGGCGGTCTTGCCGAGGGCGTGGAGGCGCAGGCGCATGCTGCCATGAAAAACCTGGGGCAGATCCTTTCTGCTGCAGGCGCAGGCTATGCCAACATTCTCAAGACCACCATTTTTGTGAAGGATCTGGCCGATTTTGCAACCGTCAACAAGGTGTATGCCAGCTTTTTTGAGGGCGATTATCCTGCCCGCAGCTGTGTACAGGTGGCTGCCCTGCCTATGGGCGGTCTGGTGGAGATCGAAGCCATCGCAAAGATCTGAACAAAAATGTTACGCAACTGTGACGTAAATACTTGACACACTTAATAATTTACCATACAATAGGGATTGGTAACAAAGCAAAGAAAAGGTGCGTTTTCCACCGCTGCTTTTGAAGGCGCGGGCGGGCGCACACGAGATACGCCTTGTTGGAGGGTGCACAATGCAGCGTAATCAATCCCTGTTCCGTATGGTGGCAGCCGCTCTGGTCGCGGCTGTTCTTTTGACGACCATGGCCCCGGCGCTTGCCGCCGCCTACCCTTACGATACCTTCTCTCTGGACGATGTAAACCTGCGCAAGCGCGCCAGTGCCAATGCGGTGGTCATTGCCCGGATCGATGCCGGAGATGCCATCCGCATTCTCGGCAAAACCGGCGACTACTACAAGGTGGAGTTCAACGGTCAGGTAGGCTATGCCATGTGCATGTATGTGGATGGTCTGGATCCCAGTCCCGATCCCAGCCCCGACCCCAGCCTGCAGCAGTCTCCGCCCAGCGCCATCAGCACCTATCCCTACGATACCACGGTGGCGGGGCAGGTGAAGATGCGCAAAAAGCCCGTGGAGGATGCGGAAGTGATCCGTACCCTGCTGCCCGGCGAGGCGGTATCTGTGATCGATGTGGACGAAAACGGCTTTGCCAAGATCCGGCACGAGGGCAAGACCGGCTACTGCGTAGCAGGCTATCTGAACCTTGCCGATATCCCGTTGCCCACGCCCACCCCTGCACCCACTGTGCACCCCGATGCAGAAAAGTATATCTCCGTCGGTCTGGGGGATGCAAACATCACCGTCCGTACGCTGCAGGAAGCGCTCATCGAGCTGGGCTATCTGGAGGATGGTCAGGCCGATGGCAAATTCGGTGCCAACACCCAGAAGGCGCTTCTGCTGTTTGAAAAGCGCAACGGGCTCAAGCAGGACGGTATCTGCGATCAGGATCTGCAACTGCTGCTCTACGAGGGCAAGCCCAAGAACAAGCAGGGCTACAGAAAGGTGATCAAGACCTGTGCGCCTGTAGGCACCCCCTACATCTATGAAGATTCCCGCGGCGAAGCCGTCAACCGCGCGCAGAACCGTCTGCGCGAACTGGGCTACTATACCGAAGAGAATACCGGCGTAAACGATAAGAATACGCAGGCTGCCATCAAGGCTTTTGAGGCCAAGCACGGCCTTATGAAGGATGGCGAGCTGGATCCTGCCGACCAGAACATCCTCTACGGTGCCTCTGCCATGAGTGCATCCTTTGTGGTCACTCCCAGCCCTGCACCCACGCCCGCACCGCCCGCAGGCATTGTACGCCCCGGCGACCGCAGCGATGATGCCCTCAAGGTGCAGGAGCGCCTCAAGGAGCTTGGCTACTACAACGGTGCACTGGATGGCTCCTTCGGCGAAGGCAGCGTGCAGGCGCTCAAGAATTTCCAGAAGAAGAACGGCCTCAATCCCGATGGTGTATGCGGCGTCAAGACCCGTGCGGTGCTGTTTGCTCCCCATCCGGTCTATGCCACGCCCACCGCCACCCCTGCTCCCGGCAGCGATGAGGAGGATACCACCGCCACCGGCACCAATGGCTACCCGGAGATCACCGAAGAAAACGTGGTGCTGATCATGGCCGGTTCCCGCGGCGATATGGTACTGCAACTGCAAAAGCGCCTGCAGGAGCTGGGCTACTACTCCTCCCGTCTGGACGGCGTGTGCCTCAGCGATGATATTACTGCCATCCGCAGCTTCCAGAAGAACAACGGCCTCAAGGTGGACGGCAAAGCCGGCTATCAGACCCAGAAGCTGCTCTACAGCGAAGATGCTGTGCGCGGCTCTGCGGTCATCACCACCAGCACCACGCTGCGCTACGGCAGCGAAGGCCCCGAAGTGGCTAATCTCCAAAACCGTCTCATTGCTCTGGGCTACCTGACCGGCAGCGCAGACGGTAAGTTCGGCGGCCGCACCCGTGATGCGCTCATCGCCTTCCAGAAGGCCAACGGCCTTGTACGCGACGGCGTAGCCGGTGCCAAGACCCTTGCTGCGCTGGCTTCTGCCACCGCTGTTTCCAATCAGGTGGATACCACCGAGACCCTGCGACTGGGTTCCATCAGTCAGGCGGTCGTTTCGCTGCAGAACCGTCTCATCGCCCTTGGCTTCCTCACCGGCAAGGCGGACGGCAACTTCGGTGCCAAGACCAATCTGGCGGTGATCGCCTTCCAGATGGCTAACGGCCTTACCCCCGACGGCATCGCCGGCCGCAAGACCCTTGCCAAGCTGAACAACCCCAACGCCATCGGCGCTTCCGGTACAGGCAGCACCACCGGCGCATTGCAGGTGGGCAACGTCTCCGCCAGCAGCGTGCGCTATGCCAACTGGTACACCGAGGTGCGCGCCAAGGCCCGTACCTACCCCAATGCAACGGTGTACGATTTCACCAATGGCATCTCCTGGCGCATCAACATCTTCTCCAACGGTGCCCATGCGGATGCAGAGCCCATCACCGCAGAGGATACCGCCAACATGAACCGTGCCTTTGGCGGCAAGACCACATGGACGCCCAAGGCGGTATGGGTGGTATTCAGCGACGGTTCGGTCTACATGGCTTCCACTCACAATACGCCCCATCAGGTATACCATATCAAGGATAACAACTTCCCCGGACACCTGTGCGTACACTTCCCGCGCACCATGGCGCAGGTACAGTCCATCGGCCCCTACGCCACCTCTCACCAGAAGGCCATCGATCTTGGCTGGGAGGCCACGCTGCAAAGAGCCGGCAAGAAGTAATACAGGCATACCAAACAGCGCTCCGTGCATTTCCGCACGGGGCGCTGTTTGTTGTGGGTGCCGTTATGGCATAAGAAAAAGACACAGCCATGCGGCTATGCCTTCCATACGCTGCCGTCAACCGGCATTTTCGTTGGTCTTAACGGTTTTCAGTTCGATCAGCCTGTGTCCGGCTGCATCCTCCGGGTCGTGTGTCACCATGAGCACGGTTTTGCCCGCTGTCATGCGCTCAACGGTCTCGATCACCTGCTGGCGTGTATCCTCGTCCAGCCCCTTGTAGGGCTCATCCAGCAGCAGGATGTCGTAGTCTGCCAATAGGGCACGGGCAATGGCGACACGGCGCTTCATGCCGCCGCTGTAGGTCTTTACGGGCTGGCTCAGGCTGTCTGCTTCGATGCCGAGGGCAAGCAGCAGCTCGTTGGCCGTTGCAGCGGCCTCCGGTGCCACCAGACGGATGTTGGCTTCGGCGGTCATCATCTCCAAAAGCCGGTTTTCCTGAAACACTGCGCTGATGCGCAGCGAGGGTTCCATAACGATCTCGCCGCTATCAGGGCTTTCAAGCCCCATCAGCAGGTTGAGCAGGGTGGTCTTTCCGCTGCCGGAGGCGCCCATCAGTGCATAGCGCTGCCCTTTTTCCAGATGCAGCTCCAGCCCATCCAGCACCGGCTTTCCATCGTAGCTCTTGCACAGCTTGTTGATGCGGATCATCGCAGGGCCCCCTTTTCGGCAGCGCTCAGCAGCAGCGCCAACAGCTTCTCGCAGGCAACGCTCAGCAACACGATCACCAGCGCCCAGCAGAACAGATCAGCTGTCTCCAGATATACCTTGGCATTGTAGAGCTGCTGCCCCACAGACCCGGAGGGGATGCCGATCACCTCGGCAGCCACGCCGCTTTTCCAGCACAGACCGATGGCCACATTCAGCGAGGTGCGCAGAAAGGGCAGCAGCTGGCTGAAATAGACCACGCGGATGCGTTTGCCCAGCGGGATGCGGAACACCTTTGCCATCTGAAGCAGCTTCGGATCCATATGATCCAGTCCGATCAGTGTATTCAGATAAATGATGGGAAAGCCGATCATCACGCTGATGAGGATGGACAGATTCCTGCTGCTGACCCACAGCAGCGCCAGAATAACGAAGGAAGCCACAGGAATGGCCTTTACCGTGGCTGTAAGTGGGCTCAGCAGCTGGCGTACCGGGCGGAACCGATACGCCAGTGCAGCCAGCAGGATGCCCAGCAGGCAGCTGAGGCCGAAGCCCAGCATGATCCTGCCTACCGAGAACCCTACGGAGCGCCAGAAAACGGGCTCCAGCACCAGTGCGGCAAGCCGCCGGAGGGTATCCAGCGGCGAGACCAGCAGCAAAGGCTGATCCATCACCATAGCGGCGATCTGCCACACCAGCAGCCAGAAAACCACAGCCCAGGGGCTGATGCGGTTAGCGCTGGAAGTAGAAGTCTTCATTGGGCATGGAGCCGCCAACAGAGGCGGGGTTCTGGTCAAAGAGCACCTGCAGGTAGCCGGAGAGCTTCTGCTGCATTTCCTCGCCCTCGATCATCACGATGCAGCAATAGGGGAGAGCAGCCTTGGCAACGGCTTCGGGCACGATCTCGTAGCTGCCGATGAGGGCAGCGGTCTCATCAACGTTTTCGTTGGCATAGAGCACGGAGGCGGCGTAGGCATCCATAAAGGCGCTTACAGCCTCGGGGTTGTTCTGGATAAACTCGGTACGGGCTACCACAACGCCGGTCAGCAGGGCGCTGGGGTTCTCCTTGCCCTCCTGCACATCGGCCCAGAGCTGATTCAGATCCAGCGCGATGCGCACGCCGGGGGCCTTGGTCATGGCAGTGGTCACAAAGGGCTGGGGCAGCAGGGCAACGGCATTTTCGCCATTCAGCAGGGCGTTGAGGCACTCGGTGTGCTCCTTGCTGAAAACGATGGTCACATCGTTCACGGGATCGATGCCGCTTTCCTTGAGGATGTAGTTGAGGGCATACTCGGGGGTAGCGCCCTGACCGGCAGAATAGATGGTCTTGCCCTTCAGATCCTCGATGGACTGAACGGTCTCACCGTTTTCGATGATATACAGCACGCCCAGCGTGTTGATGGCCAGCACCTGCACCTTGCCCTGGGTCTTGTTGTACAGGGTGGCAGCCAGATTGGCGGGCACAGCAGCGATATCCAGTTCGCCCTGGATCAGCTTGGGAGCGATCTCATCGGCAGCGGCGGCAATGCCGAAGTTCCAAGTGGCACCGGCATCATCGTTCATCATCTTGACCATACCCATGGCGGTGGGACCCTTCAGGGCGGCTACATTGGCAACCGGCTCGGCAGCGGCACAGCTGCAGAGGGACAGGGTAAGCATCAGAACCATCAAAAGAGAAACAAATTTCTTCATCAAAATCATCCTTTCTTTTCTTTGGAGGCGGTCAGCGCACTTTTAACCTGTACGCCGGGCAGATTGCCCAGTTTGCCGGTCATGGCGCCCAGCTCGTCGTTGCCACCGCGTACAATGAGCCCGATCACAGCTTCTCCGCTGTCCTGATCGGGGATACCCATCCGGCCGCGGATCATGTGCGCATATGCACTGATGATCCGGTTGACGCTTTCGGCAGCAGAGCGGTTTTGCATCACAATGCCGATAAAACCAAGCCTCTCTTCCATCATACCCACAGCCTCCTTTTGTGAAACCAAAAATCACCGCAGAATGCAACTGTTGGGTTGCTTCTACGGTGATAAGGATTGCAGCATAAACAGCGCCTCCTTCCTATCTTGGGCGAAGGAACACAGCCCCGCACCCGCAACCCGGAGTATTCCAACAGCACTCAGCCTCCTGGGCTTCACGTGGCCGCTTGGCTTTGGCGGCTGAGCGCGTGTTTGTATGCTTTATTCTACCTGAGTGCCTGCCAGCATGTCAAGAGCGATGCGGTAGGCTTCGTTGAGCTGGGCATCGGTCAGGTCGCCGATCTCGAAGAACATGCTCTTCTGCTCCTCTGGCATTTCCACCACCACATCGGGCGCGATGCCGATCTTGTGCACCTCGTTGCCGTTGGGGGTAAAGTATTGGGCAACGGTCAGCTGCATGCCTGCGCCGCTATTGCCAACGGGCAGCACATACTGCACAACGCCCTTGCCGTAGGTCTGTACGCCCACGATGGTGGCACGATCGCGATCCTGCAGCGCACCGGAGAGGATCTCGCTGGCAGAAGCGGAGTTCTCGTTTACCAGCACCACCAGCGGGATGGTGTTGGCACCATCGGCGGTCTTGTAGGTTTCGCCGCTGCCGTCCCGGTAGCTGAGGGTGGCAACAACGCCCTTATCCATAAACAGATCGGCAACGCGGACGGCATCATCCACCCAGCCGCCGGGGTTGTCGCGCAGATCCATGATCAGTGCCTTGGCACCGGCCTCCAGCAGCTTGTTGAAGTGCTCCTCAAAGGCAACGCTGCAATCGCCGCTGAATTCGTAGAGGGAAATGTAGCCCACATCGCCCTCCAGCATGGTGGAGTTGACCCAGTTGACATGCACAACCTGACGGGTGACTACGAAATCCAGCAGCTGGTCGCCGCGCATCACCTGAATGCTTACAGGCTGCCCCACTTCGCCGCGCATCACGTCTACGGCATCCTGCAGGGTGGTGGCGTTCACGTCGATATCCTCTACGCGGGTCAGAATATCGCCCTTGAGCAGACCTACCTCCATGGCGGGGCTGTCCAGAAAAACACGGCTGACGGTGCACAGACCGGTGGAGTAGTTGCCCATGATCTGGATGCCGATGCCGGCATATTCGCCTTCATCCTCTTCCCACATGGCAGCATAGTCCTCGGGGGTGTAGTAGTAGGTATAGGGATCGTCCAGACCATAGAGCAGGCCCATGCTTGCGCCGTCCATCATGGCCTCGTGGTCGGGCTCCTGGTAGTAGAACTGATCCACGATCTCCATCATCTCGGAAAGCTGCTTGTAGCTCTGCAGCAGCTCGTATTCCTCCCGGGAGATCGTCACCTTATCATCGTCGGAGGAGAGAATGTCGCCAACCACTTGGCTCAGGCTGGTGGGCAAAAGGGAGCAGCTGGTGAGCATCAGCATCAGGCAGATGATGAGCATCAGCATCTTGCTAAAGACCTTGGGGGAATGCTTCATGTGTTGTATACCTCTCTTTTTTCGGTTTTATTCGATGGCGGCGGGCTTATCCTTGCCGCACTTGCTGAGCTCGTTGAGGATCTTGAAGGTAACTGCATCGTCGAAGTGCCGCAGGTCCAGACCGGTGAGGCGCTGCACCTTGTCCAGCCGGTACACCAGCGTGTTGCGGTGGATGAACAGCTGGCGGGCGGTATCGGAAAGGTTCAGATCCTTGCGGAAAAACATATCGATGGTTTGCAGCATTTCTTCGTTGAAAAGCTTGTTGGTTCTGCGGTTGAACAGCAGCGAGTGGAAGTGCTGACAATCCTCCTGCGGTATGCCCATCAGGAAGCGCTCCAGCAGCAGGCGGCTGTAGATGTAGATGGGCTCGTCCGGGTGGAACAGGTAGCCCACCTCCAGCGCATGCTTGGCTTCGGCATAGCTTTCCCCTAACTGCATGAGGGTATTCTTTTCTTCGCCAATGCCAACGCTCACGCCGTGGCCTGTCTCCTCCAATACGGTCTCGCGCACCGCAAGGGCGTACTGGTTCAGATCGTCCAGCCCGTCAACGCCTTGCATGTCTTTGATAAGAACGGCGCTGGAGTGGTTCATATCCACCAGCACATCGCTTTCGGAAAGCGGCATCAGCTCGCCCAGAAGGGTGTAGGCGCTCTTGACAGGGTTTTCAAAGCGGAAGAGCAGCACGCAGCGCTTCATATCTACGGTGATCTGGTGCTCGCTTACATGGCTGCCGATCTCCATACTGCTTAGTTCCTGCCGGAGCACTCTGCGGTATACATCCGACAGGCTGGAGATAGAGTAGCTGCTTTTGAGCATGGTCATCAGCATGGCATCGGCAACGGTGAGAAGATCCTCCACGCTGGTGCCGCTGCTTTCTGTAACCAGATACACAGGGGGATTCATATCCAGCCCGCGGCACAGAAAACGCCCCACCTTATGATTGATGGAGGGGGAAAGCACCGTATCGGGCATTGCAAAAGCGTTGCCGTTCTCCGGTGCGATGCACTGCCCGGAAGCATCCACCAGCCTGAGCGGTATGCTTAGACTTTCGAACACTTTGGTGATCTTGCGTATGTGTCGCTTCTCAATATACAATGCAGGCGCTCCTCTCGTTGCCGCTTATGTGGCACGGCTGTTCTTATTATAACATAATACGCCTTATGTGCAAAGGAAAATCAGTATTTTACAATTTCGCCATAAGTGCGCTGCACCGCCCGGAGAGCAGTGGATGGAAAAAGAAATTGCTGCAAATATACAAAAAGGGATTGACGAACCATGGGTGCTGTGCTATAATAATCAACGCTGGTTCAAGCATGGAGAGATGGCCGAGCGGTTGATGGCGCTGGTCTTGAAAACCAGTGATACCGAAAGGTACCGGGGGTTCGAATCCCTCTCTCTCCGCCAGCTTCTTTTCGAAGCAAAGGGCATACAGGCCGTCCACATGGAGAAGTACCCAAGTGGCCGAAGGGGCTCCCCTGCTAAGGGAGTAGTGTGCGAAAGTGCAGCGAGGGTTCAAATCCCTCCTTCTCCGCCAGAAAAACCACCGCAGTGCTGCGGTGGTTTTTCTGTTATGCAGATATAGCCGTTGTTCGCTGCAGCGGCATTTGCTGCTGATGATTTGCCACTTCCGTTACCACACCATTGGCCGCACTGCCGCTTCCCCCAAAGCCGTGGGGGAGAGGGGACACAGGGCTGCTATCATTCGATGTGGTGCTTTTTCTATGCCCGGATGTGAAACTCCTCCAGCAGCTTTTGCACCCGCTCCTTGCGGAAATAGTGCTCTTCTACCGGGTTGCGGAAATAATGCTGCATTTCGTCGGCATCCTTGAGCACCTCATCGAAGGGCGAGCCGGTCACATCCTTGTCGCTGTGGGTGGCGATGGCGTTGCAGATCAGCCGGATCTCTGCATCTGAAAACTCGCCAAGCTCTCTCAGCAGCGTTTCGGCACTCCGGGCAGAGCGTTCGGCATGCTCCACCTTGCTACCCTCTGTGTATTTGGCATAATCGTGCAGCATCCCCGCGATCTCTGCCAGCTCGGCGGTCTGTCTGTCCCCGCCGCGTTTCATGGTCAGAAATGCGGCAGCCTGACCGGTACCATAGAGGTGTACATAGGCACAGCGTTTCTTTTCTTCGTCCGGCATGGCTTTGATGGCTGCATCCAGCACAGCGCGCACACTGTCGATGCGGGTGTATTGCCTCTCCATCTGTTTTCACTCCCTCTCGTATTGGTTTTATGGTAGCACGATTTGGTACATGGAACAAGCACTTCCTCTTGACAATATATACTACTATATAGTAATATCCTATCAGAGAATATTGGAGGTGGAGCATGAAAACCCAAGGCGGTTATCTCATATCCCGCATCAAACAGGTGGGGATGCGCCTGTTTGACCGTATGCTCTCGGAAGCAGATATCGATGCCTTCAACGGCGCACAGGGGCGTATTCTGTACGTGCTTTGGCAGCAGGACGGCATCACCATCAGCCGGTTATCATCTCAGACCAGTCTGGCGAACACCACCCTTACCTCTATGCTGGATCGGATGGAGCAGAGCGGCCTTGTTATGCGAAAGCCGTCTCCTACCGATCGCCGTGCCCAGTTGATCTGTCTTACCGACAAGGCTCGCGGCTTGCAGGAGGAATACGATCGCTTGTCCGACGAGATGAACGCCCTGTATTACCGTGGGTTCAAGCCGGAAGAGATCCTCCAGCTGGAGAACTATCTGCAACGTATTCTTGCCAATCTTGAAGGGAGAGGGGAACCATGAAAAAAGTATCGGTACCTGCCACCAACGATTTCTGTCCGCAGACACTGTTTGTATATGGTACGCGCAACGAGGACGGAACGCCGGATTTCGGTCTGTTTTGCTGGTTCAGCTATTGCTGGCTGGATCAGCTGGGAGTGATCTGCGCCATCGGCGGCTCAAAGCGCACCCTGAGCAACATTCGGCGAACGGGTGTGTTCACTGCCAATCTGGTGGTGGAGGATAATCTGCCGCTGGCTGACTACTTCGGCACCGCAGACGGACGTGATGCTGACAAAATGCAGGTGCCTGTTCAGTGGGAGAAGGGAGCGGTGCTGGATGTACCCGTTCTCAGCTCCAGCCCCTTCAGCTTTGAGCTGCAGGTGGAGCGGGAGCTTGCCACCAACGAGGAGGATTGTGTGGTTTTCATCTGCCATATCCGCAATACGCTGAAGGATGAGGCTTTGCTGGATCTCAGCCTGTCACCGGCGCAACTGCTGGAGGCTGTGGGTGCAGTGCGCACTGCGCAGGGCGAGGAATACTGGAGCTGGGATGGCCGCTGGCTGGGCAGCTGGCATGAGCCTGCGCAGCGCATTAAGCCCGGTGTGGAGATCGGCGCGGCTGCACGGGGTAATTGACAGTTTCTTTTGTCTTGTATCTGCGCACAGAACATGGTATCATTTGAGCGATCCCTCCCGCACGGGAGCAAGCAAAGGAGAATACATATGTACATTTCAGAAAATATCCGCTATATCGGTGTTAACGATCACGAGATCGACCTGTTCGAAGGCCAGTATGTTGTACCCAACGGCATGGCCTATAACTCTTATGTGATCCTTGATGAAAAGACCTGCGTAATGGATACCGTGGACAGCCGCTTCTGCGATGAGTGGCTGGGGAATCTGCGCACAGAGCTGGACGACAGGCAGCCCGATTATCTGGTGGTGCAGCACATGGAGCCCGACCACTCCGGCAGCGTTGCTGCCTTCATGGCGGCTTATCCCCAGACCACTGTGGTGGCTTCTGCCAAGGCCTTTACCATGATGAACCAGTTCTTCGGGCTGGAGTATGCCGATCGCCGTATCGTAGCCGCAGAGGGCAGCACGCTGGCTCTGGGCAGCCATACCCTTACGTTTGTGGCCGCTCCCATGGTGCACTGGCCGGAGGTGCTCGTTACCTACGAAAGCAGCGAGAAAGTGCTTTTCTCTGCCGATGCTTTCGGTAAGTTCGGCGCACTGGATGTGGAGGAAGATTGGGCCTGCGAAGCACGCCGTTACTACTTCGGCATTGTTGGCAAGTACGGCGCACAGGCACAGGCGCTGCTCAAGAAGGCGGCAGGGCTGGAGATCCAGACCATTTGTCCGCTCCATGGCCCCGTGCTCAAGGAGGATCTGGCTTACTACATCGGTAAATATCAGCTGTGGACGACCTATACCCCCGAAAATGAGGGCGTCACCATTGCATACGCCTCCATCTACGGCAACACCGGCAAAGCTGCCCAGTTACTGGCGGACGAGCTGGAGAAGCTGGGCGTGAAGGTAGCTCTGCACGATCTGGCCCGCTGCGATCAGGCCGAGACCGTTGAGGACGCCTTCCGTTACCCCAAGCTGGTGCTGGCTTCCTCCACTTACAATAACGATGTGTTCCACTATATGAAAACCTTCATCCATCATCTGACTGAACGCAACTATCAGAACCGCACCATCGCTCTGATGGAGAATGGCACTTGGGCTCCCAACGCCGCCAAGGTGATGCGCGGCATGCTGGAAGGCAGCAAGAATCTGACCGTTCTGGAGGAGGTTGTCACCATCCGCTCCGCTCTCAGCGAAGAAAACAAGGCTGACATTGCTCAGCTGGCTAAGCAGTTGGCCTAAAGCACTGGCATAACACATGCAGG
>JAZQHO010000212.1:0-5838 GCA_045540635.1 Candidatus Limiplasma sp. | reverse complement strand
CATCTTGGAGATGGGACAGGGGGAACCGGCCATGATACCCGTGCGGATATAGCTGAAATCAGTCTTTTCAAAGTCCGGATGCTCCAGCATGGCCACAAACATGGTGGGTACGCCGTGGAAGGCGGTGATGTGCTCCTGATGGATGCAGGCAAGCGAGGGCTTCGGGCTGAAGTAGGGCAGGGGGAAGATGGTCACGCCGTGGGTCATGGATGCGGTCATGGCCAGCACCATGCCGAAGCAGTGGAACATGGGCACCTGGATCATCATACGGTCAGCGGTGGAAAGATCCATGCAGTCGCCAATGGCCTTGCCGTTGTTGACCACGTTATAGTGGGTCAGCATAACGCCCTTGGGGAAGCCGGTGGTGCCGGAGGTATACTGCATGTTGCACACATCATGCTTGTTGATGGCTGCAGCGCGGCGTGTGACCTCGGAGGGATCCACCCGGTCGGCCATGGAAAGGGCATCCTCCCACGTAAGGCAGCCCTCCTGACGGCTTTCCACGGTGATCACGTTGCGCAGGAAGGGGAATTTGCGGGTGTGCAGCGGCTGGAAGGGATCGTGGCCCTGCAGCTCGGGGCACAGCTCCTTGATGATGGAAACATAGTCGCTGTCCTTATAGCCGTCCACCATGACCAGCGTATGCGTATCGCTCTGACGGAGCAAATATTCGGCCTCATGGATCTTGTAGGCGGTGTTGACCGTTACCAGCACCGCACCGATCTTTACAGTGGCCCAGAAGGTCAGGTACCATGCAGGTACATTGGTGGCCCAGATAGCAACATGATCGCCGGGCTTCACACCCATGGCGATGAGGCTGCGGGCAAACTGATCCACATCATCCCGGAATTGAGAGTAGGTGCGGGTATAATCCAGCTCGGTATAGCGGAAGGCATACTGGTCGGGAAATTCCTCCACCATGCGGTCCAGCACCTGCGGGAAGGTAAGGTCGATCAGATGGTTCTTGGGCCAAACATATTTACCGGTCTTGCGGACATTGTCCTGCAGGCGGTTACTGGTGTGGTCGCTGCCCAGAAACTGCTCCATATAATTGGCGAATTGCGGGAACACAATACCGGCTGCCTGCAGTTCCGGAGCAGTGTTCTTGACCCACTCCAGACTGATGTAACCCTCATAATTGACCGAACGCAGCGCACGGATCATGCTTTCGATGGGCATATCGCCTTCGCCCATGATCTTGTACTTCACCTTGCCATCCACCATCTTGGAATCCTTGATGTGGATGTGCTTGATGTATACGCCCAGATTCTGGATGGTGGTCTCGGGACTTTCGCCTGCAAAGCGGTAGGGGTGGTGCATATCCCACAGAGCGGCTACATTGTCGCTTTCCACACGCACCAGAAGGTCGCGCAGGCGGGCTGTATCCGCATACACGCCATTGGTCTCCACCAGCAAGATCACATGATGCTTCTCGGCATAGGGCACGATCTCCCGGAGGGAGCGGAGCACCACATCATCGTCAACTTCCCCTTCGCTGGCGGCATTGCGGTCGCCCAGCAGGCGAATGTAGGGAGTGCCCAGCTTCTCTGCCAGACGGATGTATTCCTTGATCTCCTCACGGGTCTCATTCCAGCAGTATGCATCCTTCAGCACACAGCCGGTGGACAGGCAGGGGATCTCCAGATGCATACGCTTCAAATTGGCAATGGTCTTATCCAGCTGGTCGGCACGGAAGGGCTGCGCACGCACAGAGAAAATGTCGTTGCCAAGGCCACGCATCTCAATGCCGTCAAAGCCAAAGTCCTTTGCCATGGAGTAGATATCAGACCAGGAAAAATCAGGGCAGCCCAGGGTGGAAAATGCGAGTTTCATCAAAGTACCTCCCTTTGTTTTGCGCCGGTATTATGAAAAATGCTTTCATCTCCGGCAGGTGACTGCAAGAGACGAAAGCATGTATATCTTCCGCGGTACCACTCTTGTTGACGGCTTGCGCCGACCACTTCGGCATCCCATGAATGCCTTTTCCTTTTCACGGTGGATCTCCGTCTGACTTTACTGGGTGCCCTTGCACCGTTGAGCCAGCCGCTCGGAGGCCAGTACCGGTCGCTCTCCCCATCTGCTTGCACCAACCGCAGACTCTCTGTAGGTGGAGGGGCGATCGTTTCTCCCCGTCGTCGCGTTTATGATGGAATTTTACCAATTCTTCATTGCCATGTCAAGCAGGATACCTGTATTTCGGCTGTACTGCGTTACAGCTTTACAGCCTTTTTGGGGCAGGCCTCCACACAACTCATACACAGGATGCATTCGGTACCGTTTTCCCTTTTGCGGGATGGATCCAGCAGATCCACCTCCATGGGGCAGGCTTTCTTGCATTTGCCGCAGCCCACACACTTCTCCTCATCCACGGTGATGCGCATCAGGGAGAAATAGCTGGCCGGCTTCAGGAATACCGTGATCGGGCATATGTATTTACAAAACGCACGGTTATCCTTGAAGGCAAAAGCCAGCCCGATGCCCACTGCATAATACAGCGCATTACCGATCAGGAAGCTCCAGAACATGATCTTCTCCAGCTGCTTTACCTGCAAAAGGAACAGCGCGCTCACGAACGCCAGCGCCAGCCCGAAGGTGATGTAGCGGATGAAGCCCAGCTTTTTTCTTGGCTCCTCGGGCTGCTTATAGGGCAAAAGATCCAGCACCATAGCCGTCCAGCAGGCATAACCGCACCAGCCCCTGCCAAAGATCAACGGACCAAAGAGCTTTGCTACCGCATAATGGATGGTTGCTGCCTCAAACACACCAAGAAACAGATAGTACCAGAAGCCTTCGATCTGCATATTCTCATTGCACATGAGCCCCAGATACACCAGCATATACAGCCCCACGCCCAGCTGCACCACCTGCCGGGCATATTTGTAATGGTTGGCATAAAGTGCAAGCCCCAATGCCAGAAACCCGCCGATATACGTAAAATTGAACAGGTAAAACAGATTGTTCTTGGCAAGCCAAAGGGTAATGGCAACCGTTTCGAAGATACCGAATAGGATCAAACTGGGCAGGTATTTTTTCAGTTTTTGCATTCTCTTCTCCCCCGTTTTTCGTTTGTGACCGGGTTTGAACCATGAAAAGAGAGCTGCCGCATGCAGCAGCAGCTCTCTTGAAAGGATTCTTTAGAAGTTCTCCACCAGGTTGATGTCGCTGTAGCGCTTCATGCCGGTACCGGCGGGGATCAGCTTGCCGATGATGACGTTTTCCTTCAGGCCCAGCAGCGGGTCGACCTTGCCCTTAATGGCGGCATCGGTCAGCACGCGGGTGGTCTCCTGGAAGGAAGCGGCGGACAGGAAGCTTTCGGTGGCCAGAGAAGCCTTGGTAATACCCAGCAGCACGCGCTTGGCGATGGCAGGGTTGCCGCCTGCCATGATGGTCTCGCGGTTGGCTTCCTCGAAGCGATAGATATCCACCAAAGAGCCGGGCAGCAGGCTGGTATCGCCGCTGTCCTCTACGCGAACCTTGCGCAGCATCTGCTTGACGATAACTTCGATATGCTTATCGCTGATGTTAACGCCCTGCTGACGATATACGCTGAGAACCTCGCGGAGCAGGTAATCCTGCACGGCCTTGACACCCAGAATACGGAGCAGGTCGTGGGGATTGATGGAGCCTTCGATCAGCTCCTGACCGGCCTCCACCATCTGGCCTTCCTGGACCTTCAGGCGGCTGCCGTAGTTGATCTGATAGGTTTTCTGCTCATGGGCATCGTCCATAGAAGTAACAACGATCTCGCGCTTCTTCTTGTTCTCGCCCAGAGAAACCTTACCGGAGATCTCGCTGAGGATGGCATCACGCTTGGGCTTGCGGGCTTCGAAGAGTTCCTCGACGCGGGGAAGACCCTGTGTAATATCGTCGCCGCTGGCGATACCGCCGGTGTGGAACGTACGCATGGTCAGCTGGGTACCGGGCTCACCGATAGCCTGAGCAGCGATGATACCAACGGCTTCACCAACATCCACAGCACCGCCGGTAGCAAGGTTCATACCGTAGCAACGGGCGCAGACGCCGGTCTCGTTGCGGCAGGTGAGCACGGAGCGCACCTGAGCCTTGGTGATGCCGGCCTTGACCACCAGCTTGGCCTTATCGTGAGAGATGGTCTCGTTGAGGGCGACCAGAATCTCGCCGGTCTCGGGATGGATGATATCCTCGGCAGCCACACGGCCGATGAGGCGATCCTCCAGGCTCTCGATGACCTGATTGTTGATGCTGATCTCCTGAATGGTGATGCCGCGGACCTTTTCGCCGCGGGTGGCGAAGCAGTCATCCTCGCGGACGATGACTTCCTGAGAAACGTCTACCAGACGGCGGGTCAGATAACCAGAGTCTGCGGTACGCAGAGCCGTATCAGCCAGAGACTTACGGCTACCGTGAGAGGACAGGAAGAACTCCAGCACGCCCAGACCTTCACGGAAGTTTGCACGAATGGGCAGCTCCAGCGTGCGACCGCTGGGAGAGGCCATCAGACCACGCATACCGGCCAGCTGGGAGACCTGAGCGGCGCTACCACGAGCACCGGAGTCGGTCATCATACGGATGGGGTTGAATTTGCTCAGGCCGGGGAGGATCATGCCGCGCAGCTTGGCAGTGGTATTGTTCCAGATCTCCACGACCATGTTGTAGCGCTCGTCCTCGGATACCATACCCATGCGGTACATATCGTTGATCTCGGCTACGTTCTTGTCGGCTTCTTCCATGATGGCGGGCTTATCCACAGGCACCTTGATGTCGCTGACGGCAACGGTAACGGCGCCGCGGGTAGAATACTTGAAGCCCAGAGCCTTGATGTTGTCCAGCACCTGAGCCGTGCGGTGGATGCCGTGCTTCAGGTACACTTCGTCTACGACCTTGCCCAGTTCCTTCTTGCCGACCAGCGTGTCGACTTCGAGGGGGAACATCTCGTCCATGCAGGTGCGGGGCTTACGGCCGATATCCTGCGGGATCACGTCGTTGAAGATGAGCTGACCCAGCGTGCAGTTGATGCTCCTGCTGGCCTTCTCACCGTTGAATTCGCGCTCGACACGCACACGGATGGGAGCCTGCAGGCTCAGCTGGCCGGTCTGATAGGCCAGCATGGCTTCGTCGGGGCTGCCGTAGCTGTGGCGGGCGGGCTCGCCGTTCTGATCCAGAACATACTCGCCGTTTTCATCCTTGATGAAACCGCCCAGTGCATCGGGGTTTTCCAGCGTCAGGTAGTAGCAGCCGATAACCATGTCCTGAGAGGGGGACATGACGGGCTTGCCGTCCTGGGGCTTCAGGATGTTGTTGTGGCCCAGCATCAGGAAGCGGGCCTCAGCCTGGGCTTCCATGGACAGCGGGACGTGCACAGCCATCTGGTCGCCGTCGAAGTCAGCGTTGAAGGCGGTACAGGCCAGGGGATGCAGCTTCACGGCCTTGCCATCCACCAGGATGGGCTCGAAGGCCTGAATGCCCAGACGGTGCAGCGTGGGAGCACGGTTCAGCAGAACCGGGTGATCCTTGATCACGTCCTCGAGGATATCCCACACCTCGGGCTTCATCTTCTCGACCGCGCGCTTGGCGGACTTGACGTTGTGGGCCAGCTTGCGCTCCTGCAGCTGCTGCATGACGAAGGGCTTGAACAGCTCCAGCGCCATCTCCTTGGGCAGGCCGCACTGGTGCAGCTTGAGCTCGGGGCCGACGACGATAACGGAACGGCCGGAGTAGTCAACGCGCTTGCCCAGCAGGTTCTGACGGAAGCGGCCCTGCTTACCGGACAGCAGGTGGCTCAGGCTCTTCAGCGCGCGACCACCGGGGCCGGTGACAGGACGGCCGCGACGGCCGTTGTCGATCAGCGCGTCAACAGAC
>JAZQHO010000211.1:0-4529 GCA_045540635.1 Candidatus Limiplasma sp. | reverse complement strand
TGGCTCACAGAACGACATGGCTACGATCCGACTTAGGGGTTTGCTGATTAGCATTCCAACTCAGGCAGCACAACGCAAAAGAGCCTTGCCGGTAAAAGCAAAGCCAAAATAAAAGTAAAAGTAGGAAGGAACAGCGTGAGTCTTGTTCATCATTTTGCCCTGCCTCCTTTTCTTTCTGCGTTGATGTTGGCATCATAACACCGGGAACGGTTATTTGTCAATCTGTACAGACGGCCTTCCGTTGTTTTTTCCCTGTTTGCCACTATCGGGCAGCGTTGCGACCATGCTCGACCAAAAGAACACAAATGTCATTCACATTGGTTCCGGTGGGCCCTGTTACCAGCAGCCCGCCGCAGCTTTGCAGGGCATGGTACGCATCATGGGTGCGCAGCGCTTCTTCGGCAGTGGTCAGACCGTTACGGGCGATCTGACGGGCGGTGCTGCCATCGGCATAGCCGCCCGCAGCATCCGTGGGGCCGTCGGTACCGTCGGTGCCCAGCGAAAAAAAACAGCAGTTCCGAAGTCCCTGCATCCGGACAGCAGCTGCCAACGCCGCCTCCTGATTCCTGCCACCCATCCCATGCTGCTCACCAAGGCTTACCACAGTCTCACCGCCGCCAACAACGGCAAGCCTGCGCCCCTCCCGGGCAGCTTTGGCTGCCAAGGCAGCAAAGAAGGCGCCGGTTCCTGCTGCCTCGCCGGTAAGGTGCGGTGTAAAAAGCAGCGTACGGTAGCCCAGCGCAGCGCAGGCACGGGCTGCTGCCCTGCGGGCAATGCTCATGCCGCCGACCACCTGCACCTGTGCGGCAGGCAGTTTCCTCGGGGTCTCCTTAGCCAGCAGCGACAGGGCTTGCGGCGAAAGCCGGAGACCATACCGCTGCACAATACCCAGCGTCTCCTGACAGGTGGATGGATCCGGCACCGCCGGGCCGGAAGCGATGCTGGCGGGATCATCGCCCAGCACATCGCTCAAAGCGATGGTACTGACCTGCGCCGGAGCGCACAAAAGTGCAAAGCGCCCGCCCTTGACTGCTGAGAACCGTTTGCGGATGGCATTAACGGCCTTGATATCCGCTCCTGAGCGAAGCAGCTGGCGAGTGATCTCCTCCATCTCCCCGGCGGGCAGAAGTGGCTTTTCGAAGAGCGCAGAACCGCCACCGGACAGAAGCAGCACCACACGGTCGCAGGCTGCAAGGCCGCTGACCATTGCAATGGCCTCCTCTGCGGCGCGGTAGCTGTTAGCATCCGGCACAGGATGCCCTGCCGTCAGGAGCCTGATGCCGGAACACCGCAGTGAAGCCGGATCGCCGGTATGCTCATGCCCGTATTTGGTAACGATCAGCGTCTGCTCTGCCGAAAAGCCCGGTACGGAAAGCGCAGCCGCAGCCATCGCAGGGGCTGCTTTGCCAACCGCCAACAGCAGCGTGCGCCCGCCTGCCGGGGCAGGCGGCAGGGCAGCAACCGCTTTGCTGACGACGCATGCCGGATCGGATGCCCGCAGCACGGCACGGATAATCTTCTCCGCCTGTTTTCGTTGGATGGTCACAGCGCTCCCTCCCCTGCTTTTGAAAAAGCGGACGGTGAAAACCGCCCGCACAGTTACTTATTCTTCCTCTGCCAGCATGCTCTTGACCCGCAGTGATGCTGCCTTGACAGCATTCTTCCGTTCCCCTGCGGCGATGAGCGCTTCCATGCTTTCCCTAAGGGAAAGGCCGCGAACGAGCCCGTCGAACAGCTGTGCCTCCAGCGAAAGCCCGCTCCCCGGCTGCTCCGGCGCAGGGATCTCGCTTTCTGCCCAGCGCAGGGCGATACAGTATTCGCCCTTATCCGCCTTGGGGTTGTTGCGCAGGGCTTCCAGCACTTCTACGGCGGTGCCGCGGGTGGTCTGTTCGAACTTCTTGGTCAGATCGCAACTGGCGCTGACATAGGTGCCGGGCAGGGTTTCTGTCAGCACGGTCATCAGGTCGATAATGCGGTGAGGCGACTCATGGATAACGGCAATTTTGCTGTGGCGTGCCATATCCAGCAGCTTATCCCGCAGTTCACTTTTCTGCCGGGGCAGGAAACCGTAGAAGGTAAACTCACTGATCTCCAGCCCGCTGACGCTGAGAGCAGAAGCCATCGCAGTGGGGCCCGGCACCGCCAGCACGGTGATGCCCGCTTCCACAGCGGCATGCACCAGCAGGCTGCCGGGGTCGCTGATACAGGGGGTGCCCGCATCGGTGGTGACAGCCACATCGATATCCTCCGCCAGCATGCGCTCCACGATCTGAGCGCCCTTGTGGCGTTCGTTGTGCTCGTGGCAGCTGGTAAGCGGTGTATGGATGTCGAACACACTGAGCAGTTTCTGAGTGACACGGGTATCCTCGGCGGCGATCAGAGAAACACTTTTCAGTGTTTCAACGGCACGGGGGCTCATATCGCCAAGGTTGCCGATGGGGGTGGCTACCACATAGAGAGTGGGCATAGGCTACCTTCCTTATCTGCGTTCAAACACGCGCAGTTTTGCGCTGCGGGCGCGGGCATTATCGTTGGTCTCGGTCTTGGAGGGCTTGACTGCGCCGCCAGCCAGCGCCTTGCCCAGCGGCTTTTTGCCGCAGACGCAAACGGGCATCTTGGGCGGGCAGGTGCAGGGATTCTGCAAGCGCCGGAACGTGTTTTTGGTGATGCGATCCTCCAGCGAATGGAAAGTGATCACCAGCAGCCTGCCGCCGGGTGCCAGCAGAGATACAAAATCCTCAAGCGCTTTTTCAAGGGGCGCAAGCTCGTCGTTCACGGCGATGCGCACAGCCTGAAAGGTGCGGCGGGCAGGGTGCCCATCATCCTTGCGGCGCACAGCTTTGGGAATGGCGGCATCCACCACCGCCACCAGATCGCCAGTGGTGAGGATGGGGCTTTGCGCCCGCTTCTCCACAAAAATCTGTGCGATGCGCGCTGCCCATTTTTCCTCGCCATAATCGGTCAGGATGCGGCGAAATTCGCTTTCGGATACCTGTGCCAGATACTCTGCGGCGGTGATGCCGCCGGAGCGGTCCATGCGCATATCCAGCGGCGCATCCTCATGGTAGCTGAAGCCCCTCTCCCCTACATCCAGCTGGTGGCTGGAAACACCCAGATCCAGCAACGCACCGTTGAGCATGGGTGCGCCTGCCTGTGCAAGCAGCTCCTTGGCATCGTGAAAGTTGCCGTGGATGGCACGAAAGCCCGGATAATCCTTCAGGTGTGCAGAGGCGGCAGCAATGGCTTCCTCATCCCGGTCTATGCCGTAGAGCGAGGCCGTACCGCCGGAGAGGCGCAGGATGCCCTCGCTGTGACCGCCGCCGCCAAGGGTACCGTCGGCATACACACCGTCCGGCTTGGGATCCATCCATTCCATTACTTCATCAAACAAAACCGGGATATGGTGAAAACCTGTGTTCTCCATGCTTCCTCCTCAGAGTCCCAGCGCGTCGATCAAAAAACGCACCCACGCCTTTTTGGTCTTGATATCATTGCAGGGCTTGGATTTAAGCTTGTATTGGTTGTCCAGAAAATAACTGCCGTCCGGCATCAGGGAGATAGAATCCAGCGGCCAGCCGGGGCGGCGCTTCTCAGAGGGCTTGTCGGTAAGCCAGAATGCGCCGGAGCGGGCTTCCTCCCGGGTTTTCATATAGGTACGGATGCCATCGGGCGTTTTAACGGCAAAGCCGTCCAGATAGTACGCCATCACCTTGCCGCCCAGCGAGCCTGCCAAAGCGGAATAGTAGGCGATCATTTCTTCGTCATCCAGCCGCTTACCCTGCGGGGTGCGGATGTGCAGCCCGGGCTGACGGGGATCATCGAGAGGCAGCGCATCCAGATACAGCCCGCTGTCCTGACAGATGCAATGATCCGCGAACTGACCGTAATACTCCGCTTTCAGGCGGGCATTTTCGGTGGGAGTATCACCGGTCTCGGTAGGCTCGCCGGTGATGCCCAGATCGGAAAGGGTAACGAACTCGACAGGGTATTCTTTCAGCCACTCCTCAAACATGCGCAGCTTGGAGGGATTGGTGGTGCCGATCAGCACTTTGAGCGCCATATTTCCGCCTCCCGTCAGGTACGGAACGAGGCGAACGGGCATGAGCCCGTCCGCCGTCGTTGGTGCTATGCTCAGGCCTGCTTCAGCTCGGCGATGCGGGCTTCCAGAGACTCCAGCATGCTTTCGTTGGTCTTGAGCTTTTCGCGCTCCTGCTCCACCAGCTGAGCAGGGGCCTTGCCAAGGAAGCCGGGGTTGCTCAGCTTGCCTTTGGCGCGGGCGATCTCGCCCTCCAGATTCTTCAGTTCCTTCTCCAGACGGGCGATCTCCTTGCCGATGTCCACCAGATCACCCA
Organism: Candidatus Limiplasma sp.; assembly: GCA_045540635.1. Lineage (GTDB taxonomy): Bacteria > Bacillota > Clostridia > Christensenellales > Aristaeellaceae > Limiplasma. The sequence continues at coordinate 177 of JAZQHO010000211.1, read as the reverse complement.
GCGGGATGCGGATCTCACCGGCCGCGCACACAGCGCTGACGACCTTTTCGCCAGCCAGAGCGTCCTTGCCGCCCAGCGCCACTTCGCTGGCATAGGCCAGACGCTGCAGATAGGGCTCTGCAATGGAGAGGGTATCCTCCCAGCCGTTTTCGGGAATCAGCACGATGTGAGTGCGCT
>JAZQHO010000210.1:0-25667 GCA_045540635.1 Candidatus Limiplasma sp. | reverse complement strand
AGCTCCTGACCGTCGATGCGGTTCATTTCCTCACGGATGATCTTCTCGATCTTGGCGGTGATGCGCTTGGTGATGGGGAACAGGGTGAAGATGCCGTTGCCCACGGGCTTGATGTAGCCGCCGCGCATCATCAGGGCCTGGGATGCGATCTGGCAGTCGGCGGGGGTTTCCTTGTAGCGCTTGGAGACCAGATTTTTCAGTTTCATTGCGTCATTTCTCCTTCTTTTGGTGCTGGGGAGGGGGCTGCGGCTGTGCCGCTCTCCTCCCGTGCGGGACAGGCGCTTTTTGTAAACAAAAAGCTCCGCCCCCGGGCTTGCAGGGGCGAAGCGTTGCTTCGCGGTACCACCTTGCTTCGGCGCAAATGCGCCCTCGTATGCTCTGTAACGGGAGCGCCCGGCGAACTTTCATCCGCGTACTCGGGAGCGGGGGCTTTCCTTGCCGGACACATGCCTTGCAGCCGTGGGCATGCTCTCTGGGGTCGGCGGCGGGGGAGAGCGTTCTCCTTCTGCGTACGCATACCATTGTAACGGGTAAAGGCAAAAGGTGCAAGCACATTTTTTGTTTGCGGGGCGCTTTTTTGCTCCCCGGGGGCGGGTTTAACATTTTGCAAACTTTTTCTGAAAAACAGCAAAACATCCCTGCGCTATGCTGCCGACCGTAGGCTTTGGCAGATCCTGAAACTGACAGAAGAATTGCTGCAATAGAAAAATGCCCCGGCGGCCTGTAGTGAAAACAGGTCGCCGGGGCATTTGCCCGTTTTACTTTTCCCTGAGCATGGGGCGCGCCACCTTGCGGTTGAAGAACTCGATCACCGGCCCCATAAAGAATGCGGTAATGATGGTGCCTACCCCGGCAATGGTGGGTACCAGCCCCCACGTGCCGCCTGCCAGCAGGAACAGGGCAACGCCCAGCACCACGCATACCACATCGGTCAGGATGCGGCAGTACTGGAACTGCATGATCTTCCACTTGCGGCTCATCACGATGGCCACCGCATCGTAGGTGGAAACACCCAGATCGGCGGTCATATACAGCGCCGAGCCGAAGCAGATGACAAGGATGCCCACCGCCAGACAGATGGCCCGCACCAGCATGGAGGGTTCCACGATCACCGTCTGCAGGAAGCTGTAGGTAAAGTCGGTAATGTAGCCCAGCAAAAACAGGTTGATGAACGTGGCGATGCCGATGTTGTGCCGGTCCACGATCAGGCTGAAGGTGAGCAGCAGCAGATTGACGATCACGTACAGGGTACCGAAGTCGATGGGGATCAGCTTATCCAGACCCGCCATCAGCGTCTGGAAGGGGTCAACGCCCAAAGCGGCGATCTTGAATACGCCTACGCTCACCGCGCAGATGATCACGCCGCAGAGGGACATGAGAATGCGTTTGGTCTTGATGTTCATAGCAGTCAGTCTCCCTTGTTTTGTTTTTTGGGGGTGTGCGCACGGCACAGGATAGCATCCGCCAGACGGGGATGCAAGGGGGGCAGAAACAAATCAGGTGTATTGATCTCCTGCAGCCCAAAATGCTCCCGGATCTGTCGTGCGGCTTCCTCTGGGGAAAGCTGGCTGTTGTCGATGCGCAGGTAGTTGGGCTTGTCGATCTCTCCCGGCAGGGAGTTGAGGCGGTATTTTTCCTCCAGTCTGCGGAACAGTGCTTCCGACTTGACCACGTCCCGCTTGGTGGGCTTGTGGAGCAGCCGGTTTTCCGTCTTGTTGCGCTCAATGCGCAGGTCGTAGTCGGCGCAGAGCTCCACATAGTACACCTCCGCACCGTGGCTTTGGAACAGCTCCTCCACATGGTGGATGTAGTCCCAGTCGCTCTGCTGATCGAAAGCCCACATGTAGGTAAAGATCATGCCGTATTCCCCGCTGGGGGCGAAGGCCTTGAAGATCTCCTCCCGGAAGAGCTGGGTCAGGCGGCTGCGCTCCTGCGGCATGTTTTCGAACAGATCGCTCACCACATCGATGGTCATGTGGTTGTGGAAGAGCTTGAGGCCGGTCTGGGCGGCCAGTGCCTGCCCTACCGTCATTTTGCCGACGGCATGCGGGCCGAAGAGAATCACAAGTTTCATGGTTGGGTGCTCCTTTGTTTTTTTCAGCGCAGCTGCTCCCGCATCCAGCCGGTCACGCCCCGGGGCAGCGCCGGGCACATGGGCGTACCGTCGGCAAAGAGAAGATCGTTCTGCGCCGCATTGTTGATGCAGTGCTGCCCCATCTGCACACCGGCAGGATTGGAAGCCACACTGCCGTCCCGGTTGCATACCAGCGTTGGCAGGTACAGGGTCACGTTGGGCATGCGGCTGTAGCGCTCAAGGTGCGGCTCCACCGTCCATGCAAAGGGCACCACCTCATCGTGCCTGCCGTGGCACAAAAGTAGGGGCAGCCTCCGCTCCGCCAGCCGCTCCACCAGTGTATCCGGCGGCAGGTAGGCAGGAGCCATCAGCATCGCTGCATCGAAAAGCTCCGGTGCCGTGGCAAGCAGCGTCCATGCGGCATATCCGCCGGCAGAGGTGCCTGCCAGCAGCGTTTTGCCGGGGCGGGAAAAGCTGCTGCGCACATCCTTCAGAAGCGCAAGCAAAGCGGCGGTATATACGGATTCTGTCCCCAGCAGCGCCCGGAGGCGGGGGATGGGGATCGCCTCCGCCAGCTTGCGCAGAGCAGGGGAATAGCCGGAAAGATCGCTATGAGCCTTGGGGGTCATCCATGTGTTACGGGAGAGACCGTCCTCATCCCGGTATTCGTTGGCAAGCGGGCAAACGATGTAAGCCCCGCCCAGCTTCTGCTGGTATTGCGGCGAGGCGAACAGCTCCATGCCCGCATAGTTGACCGCCAGCTTGCCCGCCAACGCATTCCCTGCGCCATGCAGCGCAAACAGCACGGGATAGGTTTCCCCCTCCGGCATGCCGTGGCGGGTGGGGTCGTACACATAGCAGCGCAGCGTACCCACAGCCGGGTCGCCGGTGGCAAAGCTGCGCTCTTCGAACAGGGGCAGGTATTCGCCGGGGGTGTAGCCGGGGTCGGTGCCTACGGTCATGCCTTCCTCCAGCAGATGCCCCCATGGGTACAGGGTGGGATCCGGCTTCATGGTGCGTATCCTCCGTATTGGCAGTTTCAGCCGCCCAGCTTGGGCAGCGTTTCCATCATGGCTTCGTACTGCTCGATCACCGCATCACACCAGGCATCAAATTCCGGGTCGGGGGTCTGGCACTCCGGGTGGCTGTAAATGTAATCCACCACTTCCCGCGCGCCCTGATCGAAGCGGGTGGTGGCGCAGAACTCCGGCACCAGCCGCTTCAGCTTACTGTTGTCAAACAAAACGGTGTTGCTCTTGTCGCCGATCAGCGCACCCTCCCAGTCCGGCCCCAGCTTGGCAAGGGTCTCGCTGGCAATGTGCACCAGCTTGGGGGCACAGCCCACTGCACGGCCTACACATTCGTGGATCTGGTTCCACGTGAGCTTTTCATCGCTGGTGATGTGCACTGCCTCGCCGATGGCGTGGATGTTGCCCATCAGCCCGCAGAAGCCCACAGCAAAGTCCCGGGCATGCGTCACCGTCCAGAGGGTAAGGCCGTCGCCGGGCACGATCACCTTGCGGCCGGTGCGGATGCGCTCCACCACTGCAAAGCTGCCCTTCTGCCCGTGCAGGCCGATGGGCATGCTGCGCTCGTTGTAGGTGTGGCTGGGGCGCACGATCGTCACCGGGAAGCCGGCCTTGCGGTAGGCGTCCATCAGCAGTTCCTCAATGATGGTTTTGTTGCGGCTGTAGCCCCAGTAGGGGTTGTGCAGCGGCGTGCTCTCGGTGATGTAGGGGCTGGAAAGAGGCTTCTGATAGGCAGAAGCGGAGCTGATGAAGATGTACTGCGCCGTGCGTTCGCGGAAAAGCCGGATATCCCGCTGTGCCTGCTCAGGTGTAAAGACGATAAAATCGGCCACCACATCGAAGCGTTCATCGCCCAGAAGGGTGTCCACAGCCGCTTCGTCGTTCACATCCACTTTGATGACCCTTGCACCTTCGGGCACAAAGGCACCGGTGTTGCCGCGGTTGAGCAGCGTAAGCTCCCAGCCCAGCTGGATGAGACGTTTGCTGATCTCGGTGGAAATGGTGCCGGTGCCGCCGATCAATAATGCTTTCATGGTATGCTTCCTCCTGCTATATGGTGTTTTGCTTTTCAAGGTTTTGCCTGTAAGGGTAGAGTACCACAGGCAATGGTTGTATGCAATATGCTGAAGTGGGGAAATGCTTCTCACTTTTTGTCATGCTTCCGGCAGAGCTGGTGCGGGCAGCAGCGCCGCCGCCCTTGCAATTCGCCCTCCCGTGGCGTATACTGCTTACAGCACGACCAAAGGAGGAAATGCCATACATGGCAGGATGCGATATGATCGCCAATCTGACCCGACTGCCAAGGGAGACCGCCCCGGAAGGGATCGGGATCAAGCGGGCTTTTGCAGGCGAAAAGATGCGGGTGCTTCAATATATCCGGGAAAACTTCAGCGAAGGCTGGGTCTATGAGGCGGAAAACGCCCTGATGCAGCACAAGTGCTTTATTGCTACCAAAGAGGGCAGGATCCTTGGCTTTGCCTGCTACGATGCCACCGCAAAGGGCTATTTCGGCCCCATCGGCGTGTCGGAGGAGGCTCGCGGCACGGGCGTTGGCACTGCGCTGCTGCTGCGCACCCTTACCTGCATGAAGGACGAAGGCTATGGCTATGCCATCATCGGCTGGGTGGATGATGCGGAAGTTTTCTACCGTAAAACAGTAAACGCCGAATGGATCCCCGGCGGCGAGCCGGAAAACACTGTTTACAGCAATCTGATCCATATGTAACACACCGAGGGAGGTTTTGGACATGAAACTGGCAGAAGCCCTGCAGGAGCGGGCAGACCTGAACACCCGTATCGAACAATTGCGCAGCCGTCTGTGCATGAATGCCACCGTGCAGGACGGCGAGAAGCCCGCCGAAGATCCCGCAGCCCTGCTGGCAGAGACCGAAGGCTGCCTGAACCGTCTTGAAACGCTGATGGCGCAGATCAACCTGACCAACAGCCGCACCGTGGCGGAGGGCAAGACCCTCACTGAATGGATCGCAGCCCGGGATGCGCTCAAGCTGCGCATCCAGCTGCTCCGGGATACCCGGGATGCCGCCAGCCGCCTCAGCCAGCGCGCCACCCGCAGCGAGATCAAGATCCTGTCCACGCTGGATGTGCCCAGCCTGCAAAAGCAGCTGGACGAAGCCTGCGCACAGCTGCGCCGCACCGATAACCTGATCCAGCAGCAAAACTGGCTCACCGAGCTGTGAGTATGTCGGTAGTCTGCGGGGCGAATGCGATCTCTGCGGCTGAGAACGAATGAGTCCGCATTCAGTGGCGCGTCCGGGAGGGGGCGCGGGGTTCGAATCCCCACATAATCGTTATCCTCCGACAGCGCACACATGCATCCGTAAAACGCACGCTTACCACCATGCATTGACCGCAGGCGAGGGTGGGTTCGGGGACAAACTCATATTTTCACCATATTCTGCTGTGGAGCCTGTTCCACGCCAAAGAAGCGCATCTGTACACCGCCCGGCGGGCGGCGGCAGATGCGCTTCTGTTTTTTGTTATTCCCAATACATGCATATGGTGCCGTCGGATACCCGGAAGCCGTTTTTCTCATAAAACGCAGCGGCCGGTGCATACCTGCTCGTATAGAGAACGATCCCCGCCAGTCCACCAGCTGCACAATATGCTTTCACGGCCTCCAACAGCTGCCTGCCGATGCCGCAGCCCTGCCGTTCGGGCAGCACCGCCATTTCGTTGATGCAGATCTCTGTTTTGCTGCCCGAAAGCCTGCAAAGGGCAAAAATGCAGCCGGATAGCCTGTTGTTTTCTTCATAGACATACCCCACGAACCGCTTCTGCTCAAAAAAGTCCCGGAGGTATTCCGCTGCGTTGTCTGCCGTCCAGTCGATGCCCCAATGTTCCTTGGGGAAGGCCTTTGCATAGATACAGCCGCACTGCTTAAGGTCGCTTTCTCTCATTTCTCTGATCATAGAACTGCCTCACCGCCCGTTTTTGATGAATGATCCCCATTGTATCATGGCCTGTCTGTGCAGTAAACCGGTTACTGGTTTGTTTATTTGTAACATCTGGTAAAATATTTCGCGTTTTCCTACTGCTTACTGCTGCGAAAACGATTGTTTCAACCCTTCGGGGCACCGCCCGGGGGCGTGCCGGAAGCGTGGAAAAGCCTTGCTTTTCGTGGGGTTAGGGGCTATAATAGACCGTCGGCCTTTGCTGCCCGCCCCGGGCTCTGCCGATAACAGCAAAGAAGGAGCAATGCAACGATGAAACGTACTTTCTGGAATCGTCTCACAGCGCTTGTGCTGGTGGTTTTGATGGCTGTTTCCCTCGCCCTGCCTGCCATGGCCGAGAAGACCATCACCGTTTATGCAGCGGATTATCCCCTCACCAAGGACGGCCACTATCAGACCATGGAAGAAGTAGCTGTCTACCTGACCGTGTTCGGCAAGCTGCCCTCCAACTACATCCGCAAAAATGCGGCGCAGGATCTGGGCTGGAACAACCGCGACGGCAATCTGGATGAGGTGGCTCCCGGCTGCTCCATCGGCGGCGACCGCTTCGGCAACTACGAAGGTCAGCTGCCCGATGCCAAGAACCGCAAGTGGACCGAGTGCGATATCGACTACGATCCCGCTTACGGCTACCGCGGCGCCAAGCGCATCGTGTTCTCCAACGATGGTCTCATCTACTACACTGACGACCACTACGAGACGTTCTCTCTGGTAGAGGTCATCATGGAGGAAAAGAAAGAAGAAAAGAAGGAAGACCCCAAACCCGAGGATGAGGAGCTCATTCAGGGTGTGCGCGAGGACTACCAGCTGGTGGAAGAGATCGACGAGTACGGCGAGTACACCACCGTTGAGGAGGTCGCCTACTACCTGTTCATCATGGAGCAGCTGCCCCTCAACTACCTGACCCTCGAAGAGGCACAGGAGCTGGGCTTCTCCAACGAGAAGGACAATCTGGAAGAGGTCATGCCCGGCTGCGCCATCGGCGGCGATGTGTTTGAGAACCGCGAGGAGCTTCTGCCGGATGCCGAGGGCCGCGAGTGGTACCAGTGCGACGTGAACATCGACGACGGCAAGCGCGGCAGCGAGCGTCTGGTCTATTCCAACGACGGTCTCATCTACTACACGCCCGATAAATTTGAAACCTTTATTGAGCTGGTGTACGAATAAGGAGGAATCCCCACATGCGTGAAGTAATGCTGGATCTGACCACTTTTGAGGAGAAGATCTCCCTGCACCGCTATCTGAAGGAGACCCTTGGCTTTCCCTTCTACTACGGCGCCACTCTGGATGCGCTCTACGATGAGCTGACCAGCGAGACCAGCGAGCTGAGCATCACCGTGCTGCTGCCCGAGGTGCCCAAGGGCGGCATGGCGGATTATCTGCCCCGCCTGCGCATCGTTTTTGAGGATGCCGCCCGCGAGAACTACCACCTGAAGGTGCAGTTCGCCCAGAAGTAAGCTGTCCACGGCAAACCAAAAGAGCCGGGAGGTGCCACCATGCAAGCGGCCTCCCGGCTCTTCTTTATTTGCCCACGCAGAAGCGTGAAAAAATATCGTCCAGCAGCTTTTCATCCACGCTTTCGCCGGTGATGCGCCCCAGCAGGTACAGCGCCTCGTGCATGTCAACGGCAGCAAGGTCGGCGGGTGCGCCTGAAAACAGCGAACGCTGAGCAGCCTCCAGCCGCTCCAGCGCCTGCCGTGCCACGGCCATATGGCGTTCGTGGGTCAAAAGCAACTGCTGCGGGGTGTGCAGATGACTGCGCAGAAAGTCCTTTACGTTTTCCAGCCCTTCGCCGGTCTTGGCGCTCAGGCACAGAACGGGGGCGGGGGCACCCAGCGCTTCCGCAGCCTCCGGAGCCACAATTGCGGCGTCCTGCTTGTTGAGCAGCGTGGCGCAGGGGCAGGGGAAGCTGCTGCGGAGCAGCGAACGGTCTGCATCGGTCAGAGGCTGGGAGGCATCCACCACCAGCAGAGCCACATCGGCCTCCTGCATCGCCTTTCTGGCACGCTCCACGCCGATCTGCTCCACTACATCCTCGCTTTCCCTGAGGCCTGCGGTATCGCTCAGCAGCACCATACAGCCGTCCAGCATAAAGCTGCCGTCCAGCACGTCTCTCGTGGTGCCGGGTATGGCGGTCACAATGGCTTTTTCTTCGCCCAGCAGGGCATTGAACAGCGTGCTCTTGCCTGCATTGGGCCGCCCGCACAGCGCCACCCGCAGCCCCTCCCGCACGATGCGGGCGCTGCGCTCGTCAATGGCGCTCTCCAGACTGCCGATCAGCCTGTCCAGCCCTTCCAAGAGGCCGGAGACGGCTTCCTCCTCATCAATTTCGTCCGGATAGTCGATGTGGGCTTCCAATCCGGCCAGCAACGTGGTAAGCTGTTCCTGTGCCTGTTTGATGAACCGGCTCTGTCCGCCGGAGAGCTGCTGCTGCTCCGCCAGCAGCGCCGCACGGGACTGGGCGGAGATCACGCCCATCACCGCCTCTGCTTGCGAAAGGTCGATGCGCCCGTTCATAAATGCGCGGCGGGTAAACTCGCCCGCTTCCGCAGGCCGTGCGCCCAGCCGTAGGAGCAGCTTCATGGTCAGTGCGGCGGCGGTGCTGCCGCCGTGGGTATGGATCTCGCACACATCCTCCCGGGTGTAGGTGCGGGGCGCAGCCATGTAGACCGCCATGCACTCATCCACCACGGTATCACCGTCCAGAATGTGGCCGTACATCATGCGGTGGCTTTCGTAGGGCGGCAGGTGCCTGCCGGAGCGGAACACCTGTGCCAGCAGCTGCGCCGCCTCATCACCGCTGATGCGCACAATGGCTACGCCGCCTGCGCCCTGAGCAGTGGCAATGCCCACGATGGTATCCGTCATCATCCGTCAGCCTCCCCAAGAAAAAGTATTCGTGTTATGATAGCACGGTTCATCGGTTTTTCCAAGTGTTTAAGGAGGGAACCTCTCCATGGCAGATGTACGAATCCTTACCGCCAGACCCCACCGGCTGTTCGGCCCCGTGGCTGATGAGCTGGACGAAAAGCGCCGTCTTGGACAGGATGCGATCCTGCTGGTGCCCGAGCAGCTTACCCTGCAGGCCGAGCGGGATCTGATGGATTGCCTCCATCTTGAGGGGCTGTTCCTGATCGATGTGCTGAGCCCATCCCGCCTGTATGAGCGCATTCTGGAAAGCAGCGGCAGAGACAGCCGCGAGCCTCTGTCCTCCTCCGGGCGGCGTATGGCGGTGAGCCTTGCGCTGGAGCGGCTGGAGGATAAACTGGGCTACTACGGAGCATTGGCCTCCCGCCGCGGCTTTGTGGAAAAGACCTCTGCGCTCATCACCGACCTGAAGCGTGGCGGCATGACGCCGGAGCTGCTCCGGGAATATGCCGGAAAGCTGCCCTCCGGCATCAGCCGGGAAAAGCTGCTGGATCTGTCACTGATCTATGCCCAGTACGAAAGCGTGCTGGGCGGGCGCTTCAGCGACAGCGAGGATCAGCTTGCCTATGTGGCAGGCAGGCTGGAAAGCAGCACCTATCTCTGCGGCAAGCATCTGTATGTATACGGCTTTGATACCCTGCCCGACCAGATGATGCGCTTTCTGGCGGCGGCAGCCCACCGTTGCGAAAGCCTGACGGTCGCGTTGCTGTGCGACGGTGTATCCGCCCCGGATGGCGACCTGTTCCTGCCTGTGCGGCAGGGCGTAGGGCGCTTTATGGAGCTGCTGGAGCAGGAGGGGCTGTCTGCACGGATGATCCCTCTGCCCGGAAAATCGCTGGGCACCGCTCCAGTGTTCGAGCATCTGGACAGGGAGCTGTTTACCTTACAGCCTAAGCGATTCACCGAACCTCAGCAGCAGGTGTATGCCTTTGACGGCCTCAGCCCCCATGAGGAAGCCACCCTGATGAGCAGGCAGGTGATGCGCCTGATGGCAGAGGGGATGGATGTGGAGCGCATCGCCGTCCTCTACCCGGACAGCAACGGCTATGGCTTTGCCGTCAGCACCGCCCTGCGGGACAGCGGCATCCCCTTTTATGCCGACCGGAAGCTGCCCGCCCTGTCCCATGGGCTGGTGAGATACCTGATGTGTGCCATGCGTGCTATCTCCGACGGCTACCGCAACCGGGATGTGCTGGGGCTTTTGAAAAGCGGCTACGCGCCTCTTGCCTATGATGAGTGCTGCCGGCTGGAGAACTATGCGTTTACCTACGGTATCGATCGGGAGCGCTGGATCCGTCCCTTTACCCGCGGTACCGAGGCCGAGCAGACCGATTGCGAAGCCCTGCGCCAGCGGCTGATGGAGCCACTGCTCCGGGTGCGGGCGGCGCTGGTGGCGGCACGCAGTGCCGCCCAGTCCATGGAGGCAGTGTTCTCTCTGCTGGAGGATATCCATGCTTACGAAACCTTGAAGCAGGAGGAGGAAAAGCTGCTGGCAGCAGGGCTCAGCGTACGTCAGAACCAGAACAGTCAGGTCTGGCAGGCGGTGCTGAAGCTGATGGATCAGATGGTGCGCCTCAGCGACCAGAGCCGCATCCCCCTCAAGCATATCGCTACCCGTATGGAGTGCGGTTTTTCAGCGCTTTCGCTGGCAACGTTGCCCCCGGCGGGGCACATGCTGCATGTGGGCACGCTGGGCCATTCCCTGCCGGAGAATGTGGATGCCCTGTTTCTGATGGGTCTCAGCGACAGCGTGCTGCAGCGGGAGACCCAGAGCCTGCTCACGCCGGAGGAGCGCAGGCAGGCGCAGGAGGAGACCGGCTGCTTCCTTGGCCTGACGGACGAAAACCGCATCCGTTTTGCCAAGATCGACCTGAAACGTGCCATGACGTTGCCTGCCCGTTACCTGTTTCTGAGCTGTGCCAAAACCAGCCCTGAGGGGGCGGCGCTGCGCCCGCTTCCCCTTTTGAACAAGCTGACGGAACAGCTCATTGCACAGGTAACGCCCTCGCCTGTAACGGCAGAAGAACTGCCCCTTTCGGCTACGCAGGCGCTGGCAGAGCTGAGCCTTGCCCTGCGTGCCCAGCGGGACGGCATGGGGGAGAGCGGTCTTTCGGAGACCCACCGGCAGTGGCTGCGCAAGCTGCTGGAGAACCGGCACACCGCCCCGGCAGCCATGCGCCTTTTGCGTGCCGTGCGCTACGATGGCAGCGCAAGCCCCATCACGCCCGCACAGGCGCAGCGCCTCTTCGGTGATGAGACCCTGTCCATCAGCCGTCTGGAGGAGTATGCCCGCTGCCCCTTCAAACATTTTCTGCATTACGGCCTGCGTCCCAATGTGCTCAAGGAATGGATCATCGACCCCATCGAGACCGGCAACTTCTACCACGATGCCCTCAACCGTTTTGCCCAGCTGGCACGGCGGGAGCCCGCCTACCCGGATATCGCACCGGAGCGGGTGCGCCAGATGGCAGAGGAGGCCATGGAGCCCGGGCGGGAGGAAGCGCTGAAGGGCCCCATGGGCGATGGGGAGCGCAACCTGTGGCGCTTCCATCTGGCGGAGGATGTGGTGCGCCGTGCTGCACAGGTGATCACCGATCAGCTGGCGGCAGGCGAGTTCTCCGTCTGGCGCACAGAGGCCTCCTTCGGCTACGAAAATGGGCTGCCGCCCATCATCCTCAGCCTGCCGGACGGCAGGGAGGTAACGCTCCGCGGGCGCATTGACCGCATCGACCGTTTTGATACGGAGGACAGCGTATACCTGCGGGTGATCGACTACAAGTCCTCCCAGCAGCAGCTGGAGGCCAACCGGGCATGGTGGGGGCTGCAATTGCAGCTTTTGCTGTATCTGGATGTATGCACCGCTGCCATTCCCGGCGGCAAGCCTGCAGGTGCCTTCTATTTCTATGTGGCGGACCCGCTGGTGGAGGCGGAAAGCGACCTGACCGAGGTGGTGGAAAAGCAGCTGCGCAGCCTGTTCCGGCTCAAGGGCATCACCCTTTACGATGTGGAGGTGATCGCCGCCATGGACAGCGGCGAGACCCCCTGTGTGCTGCCGCCGCTGGTGCAGCAGAGCGGCGAAATGCGCAAGGATGCCCATGCCCTCACCCTGCCGCAGATGAGCGCCCTCATCGAGCATGCACGTGCGGAGGCCACCCGTCTGGCGCAGGAACTGCTGGATGGCGGCACCGCCATATCCCCCATGCGGGATGGGATGGCTGCCTGCGAAATGTGCGACTACCGCTCCGTTTGCCATTTTGATCCCACCCGGGCGGATGCTGCCTTCCGGGAGGTGCCCAAGATGGATATGGAGGAGCTTCGCCAGCAGCTGGATACCTGCGGAAACCAAGCTTCCGAGCCGCTTTGATGGTTTGCGACACACAAAAAACATCAAAGCCGTTGCCATCGGGGGTGGTTTCGTGGTATAATCATCCCGAAGAGTAACGCAGGTGGTGGCAGACCGTAAGCGCATCACCGCGTATATCGCAAAAAACACTATAAGGAGGCGTTCCCATTGATTCAGGTAATTGCCGGTAAAAAGGGTTCCGGAAAGACCAAGCGGATCATTGAAATGGCCAACACTGCTGCCAAGGATACCAAGCACGACATCGTTTTCATCGATGACGATAATCGCTATATGTTCGATTTGACCCGCGACGTGCGCTTTGTCAATGCCGGTGAATACGACATCGAAAGCGACCAGATGTTCATGGGTTTCATCAGCGGTGCTACCAGCCAGAACTTCGACATTGGCCAGATTTTTATCGACGCGTTCAAGAAGCTTGTCCATGCCGACCTGAGCACCACCGAGTGGGTGTTCAAGCGTCTGGAGAAGATCAGCGAAAAGAACAGCGTGGACTTTATCCTCTGCATCAGCGAGGATCCGGCCGAACTGCCCGAGTTCATCGCCAAGTACGTGATCTGATCAACACCAAGTAAAACGTAAATCCAACCCGATGTTGCGAAAGATCGGAAACAAAAAACAGCAAGCCATCAGGCAACAGCCGATGGCTTGCTGTTTTTTGCCGCAGAGAATGGCAAAACAGGAAAGCTTTTTTTCTTGATAAAACGCTGTCTGCGAAGGCGACGCAGAGCATACCGTCACTTTTCCACCATTCCCATAAACGCTTTTGCCACTGCAATATGTGTTTTGGCTTCCTTTTCAAACGGCGGCTTGCAAGCCAGACCTTCTTCCAGAATGACCTGCTCTGTTTTTTGAATTATTTCTTGCGGTGTGGCATAAGCCACGGCCCCCAGCGAACGATAGCCTGCCTTCACATACAGCATGGCTCTTGTCTTTTTTACACCGGGCAGATGGTAGAGATCTTCATACATCTGCTTTTCATACCCGTCCACACAGAAGGTGCCGATTTCTTTCAATTTGGCAGGGTTAATGTCGTACAGCTTCAGAAAGTGCCGGAACAGCTGCACCATATCGAGATTCGGCAAGCCGGCTTCCAGCAGGGCTTCGTCGGTCAGGCACAGGCATTTGGCCTTGGTGCGGCAGTCGGTCTTGCCAAGATGATCAATCAGCGTTTCTTTGTAGGGAATCAGCGGATAGTACCTTGCCAGAAGACAGTCCTCGTTCAAAAGGGTTCGGATGGCGCCGATGGGGTAATTGCTGTTCGCTCTGCGCCCGGCTGCAATATACATCTGCCCTGCGGGCGTGTCCATGTATGCAGTCAGTTCTTCTGCGGTCAGCGTTGCTTTTCTGTATGACGGATCGCAGATATAGAATGTGTCGCCCTCGAAGCCGTAGACCAGAATGCCGTGCAATACACGCTGATGGATGCCGTCGGCGTTGCCGTCCACTATGCACTGCACGATCACCAGCCACCCCTGAGAAAGTTCCCGGCGAAGATCGTCGCAGGTGATTGGGGTACCGCATTTTACTTCAAAAACCCGGTCGCTCCGTTCTATGTAGGAAAGATGGTTTTTCAGAATGGCATTGTATAGTCCGGGCGAGAAATAATGGTTTTTATTTTCAATCAGGTTATTGGAAGAATGCACCAGCGATACCGCAAGCCCGTGTGCGGCCAGTTCATGAGCGATGGCTGCACCCTGAATGCCCGGGTACTCTTCGATTCGATAGCGGTTGTACAGGATCTGTTCCTTTTTGATGGTGGGATAGTCAATGCCAAAGCTGTCCAGAACCATCAACAGGCAGCTGATGCCACAGGTTTCCGGTGTATGCTGGTGAAAAAAACGGACTTTATGGATCATGGCACTTCTCCTGAGGGCAGGGTGGTTTTGCGCAACAGATGGTGCAAGCGTTGACGGGACATCAACTGCAGGTGATTGTTAACAACATGAGGGGCTGCCGCCCCGCGCCCTCCCCTCGTTTATTGAATTCCGCTTTATGCCTCGGGCTCCAGCAGGCCCAGGTCGCCATCCTTGCGCATATACAGGATGTTGGTGCGGTCGGTATCCACATTCACGAAAGCGAAGAAGTCGTGGCCCAGCAGCTCCATCTGCATAATGGCATCTTCCACGCTCATGGGGCGTACGGGGAAGGTCTTGTGCTTGACCACCTTCAGGGAGGGCTCCACAACGGCGGGCTCCTCGAAATATTCCATATCGGTGGCCTTGAAGGCATCCTCGCGCAGGCGCTTGCCCAGCTTGGTGCGGTGCTTGTGCAGCTGACGCTCCAGCTTCGCCAGAGCCTGATCGATGCTTACGTAGAGGTTATCCTCGGTGGCGGCTTCGGCGCGAAGCACAACACCCTCGAAGGGAACGGTGATCTCGCACTTGCGGCGGTTGTTCTTTTCTTTGGTCAGGCGTACGAGCATCTCGGTATCGGGAGAAAAATCACGCTCCATCTTACCGGTCTTTCTCATAATGCGGTCGTTAACGCCGTTGCTTACGTTCATGTTCTTTGCAGTGATGGTTGTCTTCATACAGATGGCAACTCCTTTATTTGGGATTTTGAATACGGAGGGGACACAAAACAGGCTTCGCCAACGGAACCACGCTCCTTTCTCCCTTTTGGGAGGGATGGGTACTGGGGAATGCAGGGGGTAGTGTTCTGTTTCGCCTTTGTTTATCTCTGTGCTTATAGTATTCTACGTCTTTGGGCACATTCCTGCTTGTTTTGGAGAAAAAAAGAACAAAAAGTACAAATTTTCTGAAAACGCAGGTGCGAACTGTGTTTTTCCTGCACCCTGCCGGCAGGAAAAAACGCCCTGCGGATCGAAATCTATCATACCCAAAAAAGGGGCCAAGCAAACAAAGATGGAGAGAATTGCATGAAACACTATACCCTCAGCGGTGCATGGCAGATGCGCCGGTGCGGCGATCTGCAGCTGCATGATGTGACGGTTCCCGGGTCTGTATACAGCGCCCTGCTGGCGGATGGCACGCTGGAGGATCCCTACTGGCGGGAGAACGAGATGCCCGCCTTTGAGCTTCTGCGCAACGATTTTGAGTTTTTCCGCACCTTCGATGCGCCGCAGGATCTGCTTGCCATGCAGCGGGTCATCCTGCGGTGCGAGGGGCTGGATACCCTTGCCCATGTGTACCTGAACGGCCACAAGCTGGGCTATGCGGATAATATGCACATCACCTGGGAGTGGGATGCAAAGCCCTTTTTGCGCCCCTGTGGCAACGAGCTCCGCATTCGCTTCGACAGCCCTGTGGAATACGCCCTCAAGGCGTGGGATAACAGCCCCGGCTGGTACTCCACCGATGCCATTCCCGGCTTTGCCCACATCCGCAAGGTGCATTGCATGTTCGGCTGGGATTGGGGCCCCCGCCTGCCCGATGCGGGCATCTGGCGGGAGATCGCCCTCGTCGGCGTGGATCAGGGGCGGCTGGACAGCGTGCTGGTTTTGCAGCACCACGAGGAAGGCCGGGTCACGCTGACGCTGAAGCCGGAGATCGATGCCCTGCAGCCCGATACCCTTGCGTGGGCAGCAACAGTCACCGCTCCCGACGGCACGGTTTTTACTGCCGATGCATCGGGGCGGGTCGTCATTGATGAGCCGCAGCTCTGGTGGCCCAATGGCTACGGCGCACAGCCCCTGTATACCGTGCGTGTGGAACTGACGGCAAACGGCACGGAGCAGGATGTGTGGGAAAAGCGCATCGGTCTGCGCACCATGGGCATCTCCCGGGCGAAAACCGCATGGGGCGAGGAATTCTGCCATGTGGTCAATGGGGTCAAGGTGTTTGCCATGGGCGCAGACTACATCCCTGAGGATAACATCTTCAGCCGCATCACCCCCGAACGCACCCGCCGGCTTTTGGAAGATGCGAAACTTGCCAACTTCAACACCGTGCGCATCTGGGGCGGCGGCTACTATCCGTGGGATTGTTTCTACGATATCTGCGATGAGCTGGGGCTGATGGTCTGGCAGGATCTGATGTACGCCTGCGCCTACTACGATCTGACCCCCGCCTTTGAGAAGTCCATCCGGCTGGAGACGGTGCAGAACGTGCGCCGCCTGCGCCACCATGCCTCCCTTGCCCTATTGTGCGGCAACAACGAAATGGAGACATTCCACCATTCCGCCATCCAGCAGAAGATCCGCACCGGCTCTGCGGGCGAGTTTGAGCCGGATTATCCCCACCACCATGCGGATTACATCAAGATGTACGAATACCTGCTCTCCGGCATTTGCCAGACAGAAGCGCCCCAGACCTTCTACTGGCCGTCCTCTCCCTCCTCCGGCGGCGGCTTTGACGACCCCGGCTCCCCCGATCGGGGCGACCAGCACTACTGGGATGTGTGGCATGGCGAAAAGCCCTTTACCGAGTACCGCAAGTTCCTGTTTACCTATGTTTCCGAGTTCGGCTTCCAGTCCTTCCCCTGCCTGCGTACAGTGGAAAGCTTTACCGAACCCCGGGACCGCAACATCTTCTCCAAGGTGATGGAGCGCCACCAGCGCAACAAGGCCGCCAACGGCAAGATCCTCAGCTATCTGTCCCAGACCTACCGCTACCCCAGGGATTTTGACCACCTGCTCTATGCCTCCCAGCTTTTGCAGGCCGATGCGGTGCGCTACGGCGTGGAGCACTGGCGCAGAAACCGCGGGCGCTGCATGGGTGCTATCATCTGGCAGCTGAACGATTGCTGGCCGGTTGCCTCTTGGGCCTCCATCGACTACTATGGCCGCTGGAAGGCGCTGCACTATGCAGCCAAGCGCTTCTTTGCACCGGTGCTGATCTCCGCCGAAGAGCGGGGGCAGCTGGATCAGAACCCCAAGATCAACGAGTTCCATCCGGAGCCCATCATCCGCAGCGCACGCATCAATGTAAGCAACGAGACCATGCAACCACTTACCGGTCAGGTGAGCTGGGCGCTGCGCAGCCCCGATGGCGCTGTGGTGCGCTCCGGCAGCGAGACCTTGACGGTTCCCGCCCTCAGCGCCTGTTGGCTGGAGGATCTGGTTTTTGACGAGGCGGATCTCAACCGCCACTATGTAAGCTTCTCCTTTGCCGCAGACGGCAGGGTGATCAGCGAGGGCACTGCGCTGTTCTGCGCCCCCAAGCATTTCGAGTTTTGCGATCCTGAGCTTGCCGTGCGCAGGGAGGGAGAGGAGATCGTGGTCTCCGCCAAAGCCTTTGCCAAGCATGTGTGCATCGAAAGCGAGGATCCAGATCTGCTGCTGAGCGATAACTTCTTCGACCTCAATGGGGATGAAAAGCGGGTGCGCATCCTCCGGGGCAGCGCAGAGACGCTCCGTGTGCGCAGCGTGTACAATCTGGACGAATCACACGCCTGACCGATGAAAGGACGAGAGAAAATGATGAAACGTGTTTTTGTGGCTGTGCTTGCCCTGCTTATTTGCTGCTGCACTTTGGCAGCGGCGGAAAAGCTGGAATACCATTCCGATTTTACCCGGGATACCGATGGTTGGTACCCCAGAAGCGCCGGTGAAGCAGTGCTGGAGGTGACTGATGAGGGGCTCAGGATCACCGGGCGTACTGCCACATGGAATTCCCCCGGCCGCGCTTTCGATCTGATACCCGGCGAGCGTTACCGTCTTTCTGTGGAGGTAAAGCAGGATGAGATCGCCGAAGGTCGCTTCATCCTGTCGGCAGAGCACAGCGCAAACGGAGAAGTCAGCTACGAAAACATCACCGCCGCACAGGTGAAGCAGGGCGAATGGACCCGGCTGCAGGCGGTGTGGGTACCGGGCAATTTCGATTCCTTCGTGCTCTATGTGGAGGGCGGTGAGGCTGATACCAGCTTCACCATCCGCAATTTCAGCCTTGAGGGCATCGTATTCGGCGCACAGGAGCAGGAAGCAGCGCCGGAGCCCTTCGCCATGCCTGCCGATGCCGGGGAGCTGTCCGCTCTGTTTGATGGCATGGAGTGGAAAACCAGCTACAAGAAGGAAGGGGAGAACAACCCCCTCTATACGCAGCGCTTCGGTGCTGACCCGGGCTTTCTTGTCTGGCAGGACAGGCTGTATGTGTACACCACGAATGATGTTATCGAGTACAACGCCGATGGCTCCGTAAAGGAAAACGGCTACGGTCTGGTGGATAAGATCAACTGCATTTCCTC
The DNA here is from genome assembly GCA_045540635.1 of Candidatus Limiplasma sp. Classification (GTDB taxonomy): domain Bacteria; phylum Bacillota; class Clostridia; order Christensenellales; family Aristaeellaceae; genus Limiplasma. Next base: position 7,157 of record JAZQHO010000210.1, on the reverse strand, counting down.
CACCGATCTGGTCAACTGGACCGATCACGGTGCCATTCCGGTGGCGGGCAGCAAGGGCATCCTCACATGGGCCAGAAACTCGTGGGCTCCCTGCGCTGCCCATAAGGTGATCGACGGGAAGGATCAGTTTTTCCTCTACAGCTGCAACAACGGCAACGGCGTTACCGTGCTCGTGGCGGACGATCCGCAGGGCCCCTTCCGGGATCCGCTGGGCAAGGGGCTCATCACCCGCCAGACCCCCAATTGCGCCAATGTAACGTGGCTGTTCGATCCCGCTGTTTTCGTGGATGAGGACGGCACCGGCTACCTGTATTTCGGCGGCGGCGTACCCGACGGCAGGGATGCGGATCCCGGCACTGGGCGCTGCGTTCAGCTGGGCGAGGATATGATCTCCATCGTGGGCGAGCCCCGCACCATCGATGTGCCGTATCTGTTTGAGGATTCCGGCATGCTGAAGATCGGTGATACCTACTACTACAGCTACTGCTCCAACTGGAATACCAAGGGCAACCCCTACGGCATGGGCAGTGGCGCTATCCAGTACATGACCTCCAAGGATCCTCTGGGCCCCTTCGAATATGCAGGACAGGCCTTTGTGAATCAGGGCACCTTCTTCGGCCTCTGGGGCAACAACCACCACAGCATGGTGGAGTTCGGCGGCGTGCATTATCTGCTGTACCACAGCCGCCCGGTGGAGCAGGGCATGGGCATCACCGGCAACTACCGCTCCCCCCAGATGGATGTGATGACTGTTAACGAGGATGGCTCCATCAAGCCCGTGGTGGGCACCATGAAGGGTGTTGCACAGCTGCACAACTTTGATCCCTATCAGCAGGTGGCTGCCCAGACCATGTACCGGGAGGCGGGCATCGAAGTGACCGGCTACGGCCCCGATGCAGTGACCCGTGCGGAAAGCGGCGACTGGATGCAGTTGAAGAATGTGGATTTTGCTACCGGTTGCAAGCGCTTTACCCTTTGCGCCGGCTCTGCGGGCGGCGGGGCGGTGCGCATCGCTTTGGGCGGCATGGATGGCACCGTGCTGTGCGAAATGGTCATTGAGCCCGGCGAGATGAAGGAGTACACCGTGGAGTGCGCTGCTGAGGCTGGCGTTACCGATCTGTATCTTCTCTTTGCGGGCGATGTGGAAGCCAAGTGGTGGCAGGCGGAATAAACGGTTCCACAGCCCTGAAAGGCAGCGGAGGAGCGCTCTCCTCCGATTGCCGACCCGAAAACAGCAAACGAACCGCCGGGGCGTACAAAAGCGCTCCGGCGGTTTTTGCGCCACTGCTTTCAGCTATGCACCGAAACCGGGCTGGCACAAACGGGAACAATAATGATATAATGGATACTGTTTGATGCATATTTGCAAAATACAGCCACACCAAGGGAGACGATCGCTTTGCCAAAGCCAATGACCCACGCCGAAAAGCTGCAATACATGACCCAAACACCGCTGCACAGTCTGGTGCCCAAGCTGGCTGCCCCTGCCATCGTCAGCATGCTCATCAGTTCGCTTTACAATATGGCGGATACCTATTTTGTGGGGCAGATCGGCTCTGCCAGTGCCAGTGGCGCGGTAGGCATCATTCTGCCTGTCATGTCGCTGATGCAGGCGGTGGGGTTCATGTTCGGGCACGGTTCCGGCAACCACATGTCCCGTGCGCTGGGCGCGGGCAAAGTAGAGGATGCCGAACGGATGGCAGCCACCGGCTTCTTTTCTGCCTTTGCAGTGGGCGCGATCATCATGCTGGCGGGGCTCCTGTTCCCGGTGCAGCTGTGCGGCCTGCTGGGCGCTACGGAGACCATTGCTCCCTATGCGCAGGAATATCTGCTCTACCTGATGCCCGGCGCGCCTTTTCTGGTCTCCCAGCTGGTGGTGAACAATCAGCTGCGCTTTCAGGGCAGTGCGTTTTTCGGCATGATCGGCGTTACGGTGGGCGCTGTGCTCAATGTGGCGCTGGATCCATTCTTTATTTTCGAACTGGGTATGGGGGTCAGCGGCGCTGCGCTGGCCACCTCGCTGAGCCAGATGGTCAGTTTTGTTGTGCTGCTCAGCATGACCTATCGCACGGGCAATATCGCCATCCGTCCCCGGTGCTTTACCCCCACCCCTGTTAATTACCGGGAGATCCTCCGGGGCGGCATCCCTTCGCTGGCAAGACAGGCACTTACCAGCGTCTCCACCATCGTGCTGAACACCGCTGCCGGTGTGTACGGCGATGCAGCCATCGCCGCCATGAGCATCGTGGGCCGTGTGATGCTTATGGGCAACTCGGCGGTTATCGGCTTCGGGCAGGGCTTCCAGCCCATCTGCGGCTTCAACTACGGCGCAAAGCGCTACGGGCGTGTGCGGGAAGCCTTCTGGTACTGTGTCAGGCTGTGCTTCGTGGTGCTGCTTGCGGTGGCTGCGCTGGGGTTGGTGTTTGCGCCGCAGATCATCGGGCTGCTGATCAAGGGCAACCCGGAGGTGGTGGAGATCGGTGCAGTGTCGCTCCGGTTGCAATGCATCTTCTGGCCGCTGTTCTCCTATGTGATCATTGCCAACATGATGCTGCAGACCATCGGCATGGCTGGCAGAGCCACGCTGCTGGCAGTGGCAAGGCAGGGTATGTTCTTTATTCCCACCATCTTGCTGCTGAGCTGGCTGTTCGGTCTGCTGGGCGTTGAGATGAGTCAGGCTGTTGCGGATGTGCTCAGCTTTGTGCTGGCTGTACCCATCGGGCAGGCTGTGCTCCGGCGGTTCAAGCGGATGGAGGCGGAGCAGGAAAACGAAGTGGATACGCAGGTGGAATAAGCCGGAGGCATCCGGCAATGGGTGCCGCAGCGTAATGGAGTTGATTTTGAGGGAGGGAGACCATGTTTCAGATCAGCCCGGAAGAGGTGGCATCCATTTTACAGGACTATGGTATTACCGCCGGGATCAAGTCTCTTTCAGAGCTACAGCGTTACTACTATGAGCAGGAGGATCCCGCTTCGAAGGAAGTCCGCCTGATCGTGAAGATCGTTTTGGAGGATGCACCGCCGCTTGTGATCCGTTTCAAGAACGAGCGGGATGTTACCCTCTCTCTGATTGAAAGCCAGTGCCGGTTTGCCCGTGCCCTGCAAAACGAAGGTATCATCACGCCGGTGCAGTATATGGCAGACGGGTGCTACGCCCGTTGGTACACCATCGGCGGGTATGATGTGATCGTGACCCTTGAGCGCTTTGCGGAGCAGGAGATCAGGGTCGTGGATGAAAGCACGGCCCGAAAGACGGGGGAATTGCTTGCCAAGACGCACAACATTGCGGAAAAACAGGGTCTCCACGTAGATAACCCTGTGCTTTTTGATCCCTTTGCGCATAACGACCTGTTTGCCTTTGATGCGTTTTCGGCACTGGCGGATGCCCTTGCCGGAGAAGAAAGGGCACTGTTTGACCGGATCACCGCTCAATACGATGCATACATGGCTGTTCTTGCGCCCTTGAGAGAATACCCCAGATACGCCGTGCAGGGGGATATCAGCGATTGCAATCTGTATCTGACCCCGGAGGGCGCTGTGGGCATCTTCGATTTTAACCGCTCCGGGGATAACATCCTTTTTTGTGATGCGGTCATGCAGGCCCTTTTCGAAGCAAGGCTCATGGATTATCCCGAAAACCGGGATGATGCATACGAAGCCAAGATCCTTACTGCTTTTCTGGAGGGCTATTGCGCTGAGCGGCCTTTCTCGGAGCAGGAGCAGGAATGGTACCCGTATTTGTATGCGATCATCGATGCTTTCTGGTCCTTCGATCTTCGCTGGCGGGAGGACAGCCTGATCAATGCCCACGAAGCGGGCGACCGGGCAAGCGTGCGGCGATGGTTGGAAACCGTACAGCAGCGCCTTGAACAAAGACCCACGGTACCGTTGGCATAAATGAAAAAACGGCCTTCCCGGTGCTTTTGCCGCACCGTGCGGTGCAGAGCTTTTCAGCCAAAAAGCCCTCTTATGCGGATCTTCATCCTGCATAAGAGGGCTTTTGATGTCTCAGCACCGTTCCAGCACAGCCGCAAAGAAGGTGATCGTTTCTTTGATAAGGCTTACCGGGATGCGCTCGTTGGCGTTGTGGATCAGCCCCCGCTGCTCCTTGGTGAGCGGCATGCCGCTGAAGCGGAATACATGGTTGCAGAACTTGGAGTAGTGGCGGCTGTCGCTGCCGGCCAGCATCAGGTAGGGGGAGACGATCACACCGGGGTAGGCCGCGGAGATGGCTGCATCCAGCCGATTCCATGCTTCGTCGCCGGTTTCGGAGATGCGGGAGGCATTCTCGCCGGAAACATATTTCAGCGTTACCGAATCATCTCCGATGATCTTCTCCATACGGCTCATGGCATCTTCGATGGTATCGCCGCAGATGAGGCGCAGGTTCACACCGGCGGTGGCCTGCGTGGGCAGCACATTGTAGGCCTTGGAGCCCTGCGCCATGGTGAGGGCACAGGTGGTGCGCACGAGGGCATTCAGCTCGCCGCCGCTCAGCCGGCAGATCAGGTTCAGCACCGGGGCGAAGCACCACAGGTTGGCAAAGATCAGCTTGAAGAGGAAGGTGCTTTCCCTGCCCATCACATCGAACATTTCCAGCGCAGGTTTGGTGAGGGTAAAGGGCATGGGCTTTTTTTCAAGCCGGTTCAGCGCCCTGCCCAGCCGGGCCATGGCCTGTTTGGCGGGCGGCGCAGAGGCGTGCCCGCCCTTGCCTTTGGCGGTAATATCCACACAGACAGCGCCTTTTTCGGCAATGCCGATCACGGCGGCGGGTTTCTTTACCCCGGGGAACACGTTTTCCACGATGGCTCCGCCCTCATCCAGCACAAAGGCAGGCTGGATGCCCCGCTTCTGCAGTTCTGCCACGATGGCGGGCGCATCGCCGCCGAAGATCTCCTCATCGCCGCCAAAGGCGAAGTATATATCGTTTTCCGGCACGAAGCCCCGGGCGATGAGCATTTCGGCAGCCTCCAGAATACCGTGCATGGTGCCCTTGGTATCCAGCGTGCCGCGCCCCCACAATTCCCCGTCCTTGATGATGCCGGAGAAGGGCGGCTCCTGCCACTCACCTTCCTCCACAGGCACCACATCGTAGTGGGCCATCAGTACGGAGGGCTTTTCGCTGCTCTTGCCCTGCCAGCGGTACAGCATGCCACGCCGCCCCAGGATCTCCCGGGGGCAGGCAGCGGTCACAAGGGGATAGGCGGTGGTCAGGTAGGCTTGCAGGTCGGAAAAGGCTTCTGCATCCTCCAGCGACTCATCCATATGGGATACGGTGGGGAAGCGGATCAACTGCTGAAAACGGGCAGTGGCGGCTGCCTCGTCAACGGGGTAATCGGCTTTTGCCACAGCGGGCTTTTCGGCAGGCTTGAAGGCGGCGGTACGGATCAGCAGCACCGCCGCAAAGGCGGCAAATGCTGCCACAAGCAGCCAGAAGATCATTCGGCTTCCACCTCCGGCTTTTTGGGCTCATCCAGCAGCCCCTTCTTGTAGAGCATGCGGGCCACCACGATGGCAATGATCACGCCCACGGGCACCAGCACGCTCACACTGCCGCTGAGGCCGGGAGCGATCAGGAACAGCACGATCATAAACAAAAGAGGCGCTGCTGCGATCTTGGGATTCTTGGAGATGAACACCACGCCCAGGCCGCCGAACAGGGCGGGCAGGATATTATCAAAGGCGGGCTTGAGGGTGGGGGAGGAGAGCACCGGCTCCAGCAGCCCCAGCGCAAACACGCCAATGGCGATCACGATCACGGTAACGATCGAGCTGGTGGCAATGGCGATGGTGGAGATGATCTCGCCCTCCTCGGTGCCCGCCTTCACCTTGGCAGCCTCCATGGCGTTGAGGGCGCAGGGCACCTTCAGGCTGGTCAGGTTGCCGGTTACAAAGCCCAGATAGCTGCCGCCGGTGCCCAGCATGGGCACATAAGTGAACACTTCGATGATGCCCACCGTCCAGTACATGGGCGCAACACCCAGAAGCGCCTTGAGAACAGCGGTAATGGGCGGCCATGCGTTGTAGTATACGCAGATGGCAACAGGGGAGAGGATCATCATGGTCAGGGCGATGCCCACCCAGATGCGTCCGTAGGTATGCAGCTGCTCCTCGTAGGGAGTGTTCTTCACGTTCTTCATGTTCGGCTCCTCCTTACTGCATCAGGGCGGTGATGGGAATGCTCAGCGCCATGGCACCCAGCATGCTGATGGGCAGCGCATACTGCTCCAGCCAGCTCAGCTTGCATTTCTTCATCAGGATGCCGCAGAGGGCCATCAGCAGGGCAGAGGCCAGCGCCACCGCCAGCGGGATAAAGCCGGGCAACCCGCTGCGGATATCGGCAAACAGCATGCCCACGAAGGCAGAGATCATGCCAAGGAACAGTGCATCCATCAGGATGTCACGCCAGCGGGTATCCTGCCCGCCGATGGAATTCATGCCCTTCTGGATCTTTTTAAGGCCGAAGAGCACCAGAAGGATGCCCGCAATGATGCCCAGCGTCATGGTCCAGGCGATGGTGGCGAACACCTTGGGGTCGGTGATGGTCTCGGTAACGGAAGCACCCATGGCACCGGCAGCGATGGTGGCGGCGGGCAGCTCATAGGTAACGGCACCCAGAATGCTCAGCCGGAGCCACGGGAAGGGCAGCCCCAGAAACTTGCTCAGGGTAATGATGCCGATCAGGATGCTCACCGCCGGAGCGATGGTGAACAGGCTGGAGGAGAGAATGGTCTTGCGCACGGTGGTCATGGAGATGCCCACCTTTTTGGCGCGCTGCACGCTCTTTACCAGAAAGAACACGGATTGCGCCACCACCACAAGGATCACGGCGGCAGACACCAGATAGATAAAGGTATCGTTTACGGAGAATGGCATGGGAAAACCTCCCTTTCGTATATTGGTGGTCTGGGCACGGGCTTACAGCCTTTCCACGCTTTCGCTGCTCACAAAGGCATGGATCAGCTTGCAGGGGGCCACCGGCTCCGGGGAAAGCTGTACGCATGCGCTGATGGCACGGATGGCTTCCGCTGCGGAAGCCTCATCCTTTGCGTGAACGACGGCGATGGGCTCCCCGGCAGCGATCCGGTCGCCGATGCGCACCTGCATCACAAATCCGACGGCGGGATCGATCACATCCTCGGCGGTGCGGCGGCCTG
>JAZQHO010000209.1:0-7926 GCA_045540635.1 Candidatus Limiplasma sp. | reverse complement strand
GAACGGCTGGCCCGTCGGCAGGGCCTCAGCCAAGAGGGATGACCTCCAGGTCGTAGGGCACGTACAGGTCGCCGGTATAGGCGCTGCGGGCCTCCCGGGCATACAGCTCCCGGCGCTCATCCAGGGTGGCATCCTCGGTGTGCCACAGCACCAGATGGGGGATCTGCAGGCTTTCTGCCAGCCTTGCCGCATCCAGTACGGTGGAGTGATGCTTTTCGTAGGGCTTGAACCGCTCCCGGTGGTCGTAAAGGCAGAAGGCCTCGCTGAGCAGCCATTCTGCCCCCTGTACATATTTTTCGCAAGCGGGGTTATAGGGCTCATCACCAAGGCAGCAGAGCTTACGCTCCCCTGCAAGCGCAAGGGTAAAGCCATATTGCAGCAGCTTCGTGGAGCGGATGTCGAAAAACGTTACCTCATGCCCCAGGATCTCGGTCTGCATGCCGTCCTGCACCGGGTGGAACAGGATCCGCTCCCCCAGCAGGGCAGCGATCTTGGCAGGCAGCATGAGCCGGGTCATGGCAGTAAGGCCGTCTGCGATGGTCTGGTGGCAATAGATGTGCAGCGTTCCCTGATAGCTGCCGCCGTTCATGGCGGTGCCCACCATGCGCAGCACCCATACCACCCCCAGCAAATGGTCGCAGTGAGCGTGGGTAACGATCAGATGATGGATGCTGCCAAAGCCGATTCCCGCCTCCTTCAGCTGGCGCAGGATGCCGCTGCCGCCGCCCGCATCGCACAGGAGGTATTCCCCCTCCTTTTCCAGCGCAAAGCAGGTGTTGTAGCAGCGGGTGACTGCCGCGTTACCGGTGCCCAGTACATGCAAACGTTCCATAGATCCGTGCCTCCCGAAAGTTGATAAACGAAACCGAGCGGGAAGCTTGCCCGCTCGGCTGTTGATATTCAGTTTCCTGCCTGCTCGAAATCCGGGCTAACCATGTATCGCTACGGCGCCATGCCGGTCGAATGGGGGGTGGAAAGTCCAAATTCCGCAACCATGCGGTGAACCGATGGGTGATGGGTTACTCGTCGTCGAATGCCTCGTCGGCTTCAAAGTCGGCTTGTACAACATCAATGAGCTTGTCGAGCAGGGCTTCGTCCTCTACGGGCTCGAAGGTTTCCATTTCTTCGCCGTCCTCTTCGGTTTCCACAACCTTCATAATGTAGAGATTGACGGCTTCTTCGTCTTCGTCCGCGCAGCCTTCACAATGTTCGCACTCACAGTCGCAGTCGCTTTCGTGGGCATCGCCCAGGACAACGTACTCTTCACCGTTGTAGAAGAAATAGCGAACCACTTCCAGCAGAACATTGTTGCCATCCTCATCTACGCCTTCGATGAGGTCCCGGGGTTCTTCTTCGATGGGGGCCGTGTTCTTGATCTCTTCGCTGTTCAATGGAAACGCCTCTTTTCTGAAAATAATACTTCTCCGGCTTACAGGGGATGGGAAACGGGCTTCGCAGGGGGGAACCCCTTTGGCCGGCGCACCGCTTTGTATCGCCGCCGTGTCATCACATCCTGCGGCTATGCCACGCTGCGATGCCTTTTATCGGTTGTTTGCCTTCCCCTTTGGTTCGGTTTTATTATAACCGAAAAAAGCCGATTCTACAAGGGTTTTTATAGAAATTTTACCGTTGAAATGCAGCCCGGAATGTAGTACAATAAAAGTGTTGGGCAGGCTTCAGGAGTGCTTGTCCTCTTTCTTTTGAAGGGGATGCTGCGAACCATCCGCCTCCTGGATGGTAACACTCTGCAAAATGGCTTCCATGTTTTCGCGGAAGCCCTGGATGTACTCCCTGCGCAGAGCCTGCTGCTCCTTGAGCTCATCTTCGGTAAGCGGACGGATCTTCTTGATCCGTGCCAGCTCGTTGATCCTGTCGATCTTTTCTTTTTCCATTGGTATTCCATTCCTTTCCGGGAGGTATTGTGAGTATGGTACAGGGTAAGTGGTTCCCCGTAGGCAACGATATTTCCGAGGCGCTTTCGGTGCGCCGTGCGGTGTTCGGCACCGCCGCCGATCCGCTGGACAGCATGGCTCAGCAGGTGGTTGTCTACCGGGAGGGCAAGCCCGTAGGCTCCGCCCGCCTGTGGTGGGCAGACGGTGCTTTCCGGTTGGATAAGCTTGGGGTGCTGGCAGAGGAGCGGGGCAAAGGCTACGGCGATCTGCTGCTCCGGCTGCTGTTGTTCAAGGCGCTTACCCACAGCGCCGGCCGCATCGCTCTGGAGACCCCGGAGGAGACCCGCCCCTTCTTTGCCAAATACGGCTTTCTTGCCGATGGTGAGGAAAACGGGCTGGTAGCCATGCACATCCTTGGTGAAAACGTACAGCTCAGTCACTGCGGCGGCAACTGCGCAAGCTGCCACAACCGCAGTGAGGAGTGCGTGCCCAAGGCGCTCAGGTAAACGACCCGCCGCCAACGCTTATGCGTTGGCGTTTTTCTTTTTCTCCGGCGCAAACACCCAGTTCTGCTGCAGCTTGTAGCTGAGCACGAACAGCAGGATATCCACCGGGATCTTGATCAGGTTATCGCTCCAGCCAAAAGCCAGATGCAGTCCGCTGGTCAGCGCGGCGGAGAGAAGCATATTGAGACAGAACACCGCCAGATACCGGGGGAAGGAGCGGCTCACCTTGTTCTGATCCGCAAAAACAAACTTTCGGTTGACCGTAAAGTTGAAAATGCCGGACAGAATGCGTGCGCCCACCGTGGCAATGGTGATGTGCGGCACGAACCGCAGAAAGAGCACGCCCACCTCGCTGCCCAGCGCAGGCACGCCCCGCAGCAGGTTGTTAAACAGCAGGTACAGGGCATAGTCCACCACAAAGCTCAGCAGCGATGCGCTGATGAACTTGAAGAAGCCCGCCAGAATAACGCTGTAGATGCGGATGCTGTCCCGCACGGCACGGAAATGGCTGCCTTCGTTGTTGTTCTCGTACACGGTCTCGATGGGCAGCGCACGCATGGGCAGCCGCTGGCGGGCGCACTCGATGAGCATGTTCATCTCATACTCGTAGCGCTCACCCTTTACAGCGATCATGGTGGGCAACAGCCCGGAGGCAAAGCCGCGCAGACCCGTCTGCGTATCGGATACCCAAACGCCGTAAAACAGCTTGAATACCGCCGAAGTGATCTTGTTGCCGTTGCGGCTCTTGAAGGGTACATCCGGCTGGTCAAAGTCCCGGCTACCCAGCAGCATACCGCTGTCGTCCTGCTGCAGACTCTCAGCCATGCGCAGCACATCCTTCACGGTATGCTGACCATCGCTGTCGGCAGTGATCACATAGCGGCTATCGGGGCAATGCTCCAGCAGGTGCTGCATGCCCCGCTTCAGGGCAACGCCCTTACCTGCGTTGGGCATATAGGAGATGATGTGCACCACCTCATCCTGCGGAATGCTGCCGAACAGTGGTGCGAAACTCTCGCCGCTGCCGTCATCCACGATCACGATCTTGCCTACGCCTGCTTCCCGGAGGGCAGCCACATAGGGCGGGAGCCTGTGGTCAGGTTTGTAGGCAGGAATGATGACCGCTGTATGCCGGTTCAGTTCCAGATCCATCTCAACCATCCTTTCGTATTTTCACTGTGATCAGTTGATCAGATAAGTGTCCAGATAATCCACCATCAGGGGTGCTATATCCACACCGGCCTTATCAAGGATGGTGCGGGAGAGCGCATCCCTGTCGGCAATGCGGAGGGCGTACTGCTGCGCATAGCTTTCCAGCACCTGCGCCAGTCCGCCGGAAAGCAGCTCGTCGGCAGCACAGAGAAAAGCGGCGGCACGCCCATAGACCAGTATAGCATAATCGGTCTCGGTTTCAAAATAGTCCAGCGGAGCGCCGGGGGTCGCCTCCCCGGCTGCGGTGATGCGCATAGAGGGCTCAATGCGGCGCTGCCGCAGCTCCTCCCGGGCGTTCTGACCATAGCGGTGCTCCACATATTCCAGCAGGCTGTACTCGCACAGCGCCTCATCCAGCCACGGATGGGTCTGGCTGTCGCTGCCCACCAGCGCATACCACCACTGGTGCGCCAACTCATGGGCCACCGTGTATTCCAGCGTGGCATCCTGCTGCGCCACCATACCAAGAGCGGTATATTCCGCCCCGGTGATGCCCAGCGGCAGGGCGCAGACGGTATACACCGGCCACGGATACCCGCCGAAGCGCTCCGAATACGCTTCCAATGCGCCCTGCGCATAGCCCAGCAGTTCTCTTGCCTGCGCCTTCCCGGGCGCAAAAGCCTGCAACAGAACACCGTCCACACTGCGGGTGACGCTCTCCAGCGCAGCGCTCATCACCAGACCTGCATCCCGCACGGCGGGCGCATCGATCCGGTAAGTGGCACTGCCCCCGCTGCGGCTGATCAGAGAAGTGGCGCCGCCTGCCGCACAGCGGTAGCCGTCCGGCACGGTGATGGTAAGGGTATAGTTGGCACACTCGCCGCTGAGAGGATCACCCAGCGGCAGCCAGCTGTCGGTGCGGTAGGCACCATCCTGCCACAAGGCGGGCACAATGAACGCATGCCCCGCCATAAAGTTGTTCTCCCACCAGCCAAAACGGTAGCGGGCGTGGGGAAAATGCACCGTATACCGCAGGGTGACGGTAAGGGTCTCCCCCTGCTGCCAGCCTGCGGAAAGGGGCAGCGCCATCACAGTGCGGGCATCATCGCGGTAGAAATGGGGCACAGCTGCTTTGATGCCCTGCTGCTCCACCTGCGCCTCCTCCAGCACCAGCGAACCGGCGGAGAAGCCATCAGGACAGCAGGCCTCGTTTCCTGCAATGGGCGATGTATCCGGGCGCAGAAAGGCATTGGCCCATGTGCGCAGCACCAGCTCCTGCCTGCTTTCCTCCGTTCGGGAGGTAAGCATCAGCGTCTGGATCACCTCCATGCTGCGCCCTTCCGGATCCAGCACGGCCTGGATGTTGATCTCATCCAGCCCCGCCGCCGCTTCCTGCAACCACAGAGCTGCCTGCGGCGCAGGTTTGCTGCGCTTTGCCAGCACGACCCCCGCAAGCCCCACCAACACCACCACCAGAGCGATGCTGAAGGCTGCGGCTGCACGTCCGTACCGTTTTTTCCTCATCATACCATGGCTCCCATATTGCCCAGCAGGGAGATCATGCGCTGGAACACACTGCCCAGCAGGGTGCCACCCAGCAGATAAATAAACCCGAAGGTGAGCAGCAGCGCCACAGGGAAGCAGACCATCTTGATACGGTGCAGTTCACCATCGGTGCTGCCCAGCAAATGCGAAAGCATATGGCCAAGCTGCAGGTAGGCGATCACCACACCGATGACCACCGTCACCAACACCAACACAGGCGAAAGCATGGAGCCGAGCATGCCCAACAGGGCGATGATCACTGTGGGCAAGGTGGTAACAGTGACCATTTCCAGCACAAGCACCCAATTCAGATTGTTGCGGAGCACCAGATACAGGTAGACCGCGATCACCGCCACCGGCACAACGATGGCGATCAGCTGACAAAGCACAGCGATGCCGCCCACCGCAGGAGCGATCTGCCCTGCTATATAGTTGATCCCCTGCCGGAGCGCAGAAGAACTGTTTGCCAGACTGATCCCTGTCAGCGAGGTAATAAAGCTGAACAGCATGCTCACCACGCCGCGCATGGCTGCCATGCCGCCAAGGAATACCACCACCAGCGCCACCGCCAGCACGATGGGGCCGATGACCACATCACTGCGCTCCACAAGGGTGCGCAGCACCTGCCCGGGGTTGGTAAAGCAGCCCAGAAACAAACCGGGAAGCTCCGAGAGCATCGTCAGAGCCTGATTGGGCTGCCGCTGCATCCGCCCCTGATAGGCATAGCTCTGGGCAGTGGGCTGCGGGTACCCCTGCTGTGCATAGGGATTGACCGCCTGCACCTGTTGTGTATAATCGCCGGCAGTCTGAGACTGCTGCGTATAAGTGGATGCCGGCTGCATCTGTTGGGGATAGCCGCCGATATTCTGAGACTGCTGGGGATAGGAGTTTACCATCTGTCGGGTGTAATCTCCGGCAGTCTGAAACTGCTGCGTATAAGTGGATGCCGGCTGCATCTGCTGGGGATAGCCGCCGATATTCTGAGACTGCTGGGTATAGGGATTCACCTGCTGAAGCTGCTGGGTATAGGGATTCACCTGCTGAAGCTGCTGCGTATAGGAACCGGCGGTCTGAGACTGCTGGGCATAGGGCTGCATATAAGGGTTCATCGGCTGCATCTGCTGCGTGTAACCAGTACCGGCATCATTCTGAGCCTGCGGGACAAAGACCCCCGATGCAACTGTACCCACAGGCGCATTCCGAGGCTGGAAAGTTTCCTGCCCGATGCTGCCGGGCTGGTTGTAACCCCATGCTCCGGTGTTGCTCTGCTGACGGTTCTGCGCAGGTGCGTAATCGGGCACAGCAGAAACATAATGGGAGTAGCCTGCGGTTGCTCCCTGCTGCGTATTGCTGCCCTGAGCTGGCTGCTGAAGCTCCTGCCGGGAACTCTGCGCAACAGCCTGCAGGGGCTGCGTATGCTGCGACCACGGCTGCTCGATCACCTCCCGGCAGAAAGAGCAGTACAGGCTTCCCGGAGCAACGGTGGCTCCGCATTTCGGACAATTCATGTTAAGCCTCCTGGCGTTGATATTTCGTTTCTTATTCTTCCCCAGCAGGATGGGCCTCCATCCACCGGGCCACTGCCTGCGCCAATTCCGGCCGGAGCAGATAGTAGCGCATACCGCCGTACTCGATGCGCTGGGCAGCGGGCAGGGTCTCCAGATACGCCGCCAGCGTGCTGGCCGGATAGTAACGGTGATCCCAGAAATCGCTTTCGGTGGCGAGCATGGCCACCTTCATGCGCTCCAGCTCTGCGGGCACCTGCTCCAAGGGCAGGTTCATCACCGGCACGATGGGGTTGGAATCCAGCACATGCCCTCTGCCATGCAGCGGGTACTGGTAGCCTGTGCGGGGAATGAGGATCATTTCCTCCTCCCCCACCTCCTCCGCCAGTGCCATCAGCAGGGCAAACTTCTGCTGAAAGCCATTATCCAAAAGCAGAGTCTCGCTCTCCATCACATGGCGGCTGGAGCGGTAGAAGCTGTTGGCATAGCCGGTCTGCTTCGTGCCCTGCACGAACCCGGCAAGGCACAGCGCAGCGCAGAGCCACAGGGGCAGCGCCCGCAGAAGCCCGCACAATGCATCCCGCCTTGTATGGATGCACTGCCACTTTTCCGGGATGCGCTCCCTCAGGTATGCGGCGAAGGCAGGCAGAAGATCGTCCAGCGCCGCCAATGCGGCGCAGAGCATGGCTGCGGCTGCAAAAAACCATTGCAGGGTATAGCGGGGCATGCTGGCAAAGGTGCCGGAAAAGCTGTACAGCTTGGTATCCAGCAGACCGGTCATAGGAGCCAGCAGCATCAGGGTCATCAGGGCTGCATACGCCAGCGTGCAGACTGCTGCGTTGTTCGCGCTGTCTGTACGGATCAGAACCGCCACAGGGCCATCCTTGGGGCAGGCTGCCGACAATGCACGTCTGCTTGTACAAATACGGCTGCGGCGCACCAGCAGGGCAGCGATCACCCCCGCCAGCACTGCCAGCGCCACCCAAAAGCCCCACGGGCCCAGCGGCGAGGCATAGCCGTAGAGGATGCCGTCCATATCGGCAAAGAAATGCAGCTGGGTGGTGGTCTCCTCAATGCGGTAGTCCTGCAGCATATAGCCCTCGTACCAGGGCGCATCGGTGAAGGTGGTCATCAGCCGCCAGGGGTTCATCTGCCCCCAGCGCAGGTAGCACCACAGGTTGCCGGAGAAAGCGATGAGCGTGCCCACAGCGCCGCCCGCAGCCACACAAACGCTGCGCAGCAGTACCCGGCCCGCCTGCCCGTCTGCCCGGTACAGGCTGCTGAGCCACTGCCAAACCACCCACCCCACCACAAGGAAGGGCAGCT
>JAZQHO010000208.1:0-20270 GCA_045540635.1 Candidatus Limiplasma sp. | reverse complement strand
AAGGAGTTGGGGAAACATGTTGTCTTCCTAAGACCGCTTGGCCTCCGACTTGTATGGGAGCGTCGGCGGGTTCTGTCATGGGGGTGCTCCGGCTGCGTTTCAGCGGCGGTGCGATCTTGGTGGGCTCATCATCCGACGACAGCAGATAGGGGCGGGTGTCGCCCGCTTCAGCGGTGGGCTGTATGGGTTCGGGCAGTACGGATGCGGGCTGCACCGGCGCAGGCTCTGCAGGCACAGCACCGGGCTGCACAGGTTCGCTCTGCACGGGAAGGGTCTCAACAGGCGCAGCTTCTGCGGCATCGGGCTGCACAGGCGCATCCTGCACCGGTGCCTGTGTCTGCTGCGCCGCTGTTGTCCTCCGTGTGCGTGCAGGCTGCACAGGTTCGCTCTGCACCGGAAGGGTCTCAACAGGCGCAGCTTCTGCGGCTTGGGGCTGCACAGGTGCCTCCTGTACCGGCACCTGTGTCTGCTGCGCCGCTGTTGCCCTCCGTGTACGTACCGGTTGGGAGGGTACAGGCTCTGCGGGAGCAGGCTGCACGGCTTTGGGCTGGGCAGGCATCTGCTGTACCGCTTCCGGCACAACGGTTGCCTGTTGCACAGGCCCGGGCTGCAACGGCATATCCTGCAACGGCGGAAAGGACATATCCTGTAGCGGCAGCTGCTGTATGCTCTCCGGCACGCCGGTCATCCACTGCACATTTGCAGGCGGGAAGGGCATGCTCTGCATGGGCATCTGCTGCATACCCTCCGGGCTGGGCCACTGCACATTTGCAGGCGGGAAGGGCATGTTCTGCATGGGCATCTGCTGCATGCCCTCCGGGCTGAGCCACGGCACGGGCGCAGGCGGGAAGGGCATATTCTGCACGGGCAGCGGCTGCATGCCCTCCGGCGCTGCAGCCGCCCACTGCGTCACATCCTGTCCGGCTGCAGCGCGTTGGGCAGGCGCGGGCTGCAAAGGCACGTTTTCTGCCGGCACCTCCTGTACCGCTTCGGCTTCATCAGCTGCATGCTGGGCGGCTCTTTCGACCTCGGGTGCCACAGCTGCCATCACGGCAGCCCGGTTGGCCCATGCATGGGCTTTGCTGCGGGATTGCCGCCCGGGACGGATCGGCTCCAGCATATCGGTGTTCAGGCCGGCTTCGGCTTTCAGATCGGCATAGACGGCAGCACGGGCTGCGTGAGCCTTGCTCTTGAGGGAGGAGCCTTCCTGTGCTGCAGGGGAGGCTTTCTCCTCCTCGCGCACGGCAGCCACCGCAACACCGGCGGCGATCGCATACGCTGCGGCAGAAGAGAACTCTTCCGGTGCTTTTGCCGCAGTGCTGCTCATCAGCACATCCGCAGCGCCGTCGTCATCCGCAGGGAAGGGGCGTTCTGCAGCAGGTTCGGTTTTGGTCGTGTACGGCATCGGCGGCAGGCTGCCGGAGCTGTCCTCCTCCGGCATGGAAAAAGCAGCTTCGACAGCGGGCTGCGCCAGCGGAGTAAGGCCGTAGCTGTCGGGCAGCGGCTCCAGCATATCGGTGTTCAGACCCGCCTCGGTTTTCAGGGCGGCGTACAGCGCACCGCGGGTGGGCGGCGCTTTCTTCTCTGCAAGCATCTTCCAGAGCTGGTCGGGGGCGGGCAGCTCCACATCCTCTGTCGATACGGCGCTTTCCGGCAGCTCCTGCGGTGCAGGCTCCTCGGTTTGGGGTTCTGCATCGCTCTTGACGGGCGCAAAGGGTGCGGAGGGCTCGTTGGAGGTGTAGCCACCCAGATCGGGTGCCGGTACGGAGCCTTTGTCGGCATCGGCCTTGACGGGCACAAAGGAGGCGGAGGGCTCGTTGGAGGTATAGCCGCCCAGATCGGGTGCCGGATCGCGCACCGGTGTCCGGGGCGGCTGTGCATCCGCCTGTGCAGCGGCAGGGGCTGCGGGGAAGGGGGCAGCCTCCTTCAGAGAATGCATCTGCAGCACATCTTCTATGGGCAGATCAAAAGAGGTGGTATCATCCGCATCGGGCAGAAGGCGGGCAGAATACAGCTGCTCGGCCTGCTCCTTTTCATACTGTCCTGCTGCGCCGGGATGGAACTCGCTCATAGCTGACACCTCATCGGTAAAATAGGTTGGATTCCTTACCCTTTAAGATAACACGATACCCCACCTCAGGTCAAGGGCGGGAGAAAGGCTGCCGGACGGTGCCGAAACCCTGTGTTGACAAGGCTTCCGGGCTGATGTATCATCTTTGTGGCAATGCATGCCATTACCTATATCTATAGCATCACCCGCACGGGGGAGGAACGCAATGGTATACGAGCGCATGCGGAAGGCACGCTTTCTGAGCCGTCCCAACCGTTTTATCGCCATCGTGGAGCTGGACGGGCAGGAGACTGTCTGCCATGTAAAGAATACAGGGCGCTGCCGGGAACTGCTGGTGCCGGGTGCAGAGGTGTGGGTGCAGCAGGCATCCTCTCCGGCCCGAAAGACCGCCTACGATCTCATTGCCGTCCGAAAGGGCGAAAGGCTCATCAACATGGATGCCGCAGCCCCCAATGCGGCGCTGGGCGAGTGGCTGCGGGCGGGTGGTCTGCTGCCGGAGCCTGTGCTGGTAAAGGCGGAGGCCAAGCGCGGCGCATCCCGGCTGGATTTCTATGTGGAATCGGCAGAGCGCCGGGCATGGGTGGAGGTAAAGGGCGTAACGCTGGAGGCGGACGGCCATGTGCGCTTTCCCGATGCGCCTACAGAGCGGGGCATCAAGCACCTGCGGGAGCTGGAGGAGTGCGTCCGGGAGGGCTGCGAAGCCTATGCGGTCTTTGTGATCCAGATGGAGGGCGCGGTGGATTTCGCCCCCAACTGGCAGACCCATGCCGCTTTTGGCGAGGCGCTGTGCCATGCGGCGGCGAACGGCGTACAGGTGCTGGCGCTGGATTGCGCCGTCACGCCCCACAGCATGCGGATCCGCCGCCCTGTACCGGTGATCCTGACCCGAGAAACGGAGGTTTGAGACCAATGGCATATTTTGTTACCCTCGCCCAACGGAAGGGCACCTGTTACCATGAATTCTTCCGGGGCAAATGGGATGAGGAGACCTTTTGGAGAGAGGATTCCATCTATCTGGACGATGATGTGCTGAGTGAAAACGATGCATTTGCGGATATCCTCGACGCAGCTGTGCCCAACTGGTGGCCTTATGGCGTAACGGAGATCACCCGCGCCCAGTGGGAGCGGGCGGGTCAGCTGGCGCAGCAGGCAGGCGGACATGCGCTGGAGATGTTCCTTGAGGCGGATGCATGGGCGCAGCCTGTGCTGGCGCAGGAGGGCTGCTTTACCATTCTCGGTGTCTGACGGGGCTGGCTGCTCCCAAAGTAAAATTGTATAAAGAAAAACTGCCGCGGATGTTCTCCGCAGCAGTTTTTTCAATCATTCAGGATCAGCCGCTCCGCCTCTGCATAGCTCCCGACCGCAAAGGTGGCTCCGTGCCCCTCAGGCGCATCCGCACCGTTGGTAAAGAGGATGCTGTCCACGCCCGCATTGCGGGCAGCGCCGATATCCGCCGTGATGCTGTCGCCCAGCACCACTGCCCGGCGGGGATCGGTCACGCCCGCCAGCTCCATGGCTTTGTGGATCATGCCCGGGTGGGGCTTGGCATGGCCGATCTCCTCCGAAATGACCATACCGGCGATATACGGCGAAAGCACACAACCGGTAAACCGGCTGCGCTGCACCGCGGAAATACCGTTGGTGATCAGGTAGATGGGCATCCGGCCGCTCACCCTGCGGCAGAAATCCTCTGCCCCGGGCAAAAGGATGCGCTGTTTGCCCAGCTGCTCCACAAAGCAGGCGCCCATGGCTTCCGGATCCGCACCGCTGCCGATCTGCTCCAGAAAGATACGGAAACGATCCACCCGGAGCTTTTGCTGGGTGGTTTTGCCCTCCTCCAGCAGCTTCCACTGCTCGGCATTTACCCGGTGGTACAGGGCGGCATTCTCCGGCGTGCAGGGGATGTGGAAAGCCGCAAAGGTGTCGGCAATGGCATTTTTCTCGCCTGCCTTGAAGTCGAACAGCGTGCCGTCCGCATCGGAAAGCAGTACATCATACCGCATGGTGGTATTCATCCTTTCTGTGTTCAGCGCTTCAGCCCCCGGCGCTCCAGCGCCTCGTCCGATGCGATGGCGTAGCCGAAAAAGCCCAGCACATCGCCAAGAGCCCGGTATTTGCCGTGTACATAGCCCACCAGCTGCATGGCCTCTTCGTTGATGGCACCGGTCTCGGTAAAGTATTCCTCGGCAATGTTCACATCCACCACCTCTGCCAGAAACAGGTCGTGGCTGCCCAGCTCAAGGATCTGTTTTACCTTGCAGCTCAGGTAGGCGGGAGCCTGCTCTACGGCGGGGGCGGCTTTGAGCCCGGCGGCGGGGATGGGGGTGAGCCCCATGGCGGCGAACTTATCCACATCCCGTCCGCTCTTTACGCCGCAGAAATCGGTGGCGCGGCATAGCGCCTCGCTGGTCAGGTTCAGGGTAAACTCGCCCGTTTTGGAGATGATGCCGTGGCTGTAGCGCTCCTTGCGGATGCTCACGCTGATCATCGGCGGCTTGGAGCACACCACACCCGCCCATGCAACGGTGATCAGATTGGGCTTTACGCCCCTCTCCGGGTCGGCGCAGCCCAGCATGACCACAGGCACGGGGCTCAGGTAGGTGGTGGGGCCGATGGAACGGAAATTGTCATTTTTCGCCATAATCCTCTCTCCCTCTTGTTTCCGGTTTGCTGAAAGTGTACAATGGAAAGACGACATATGTCAACACGGGTACTTGGGCAGCAAGGGAGGCGGCGGGATGAGGTATGACCGGTACGGACGATGGAAGCGGCCTGCAGACATGGGCACTGTTTTGCGCCGGATCGCTGTGGTTCTGGTGCTGCTCGGGCTGCTGGGGCTGATGTACCTGTCCACGCTTGCACCCCGTGTGGAGCGGCATACGCTCACCCTTGCCGACCTGCCGGAAAAGCTGAACAATCTGCGCATCGTCTTTCTGAGCGATATCCATCAGGGGCCGTGGTACTCCCAACAGCAAGTGGATGCATTGGTGGCCAAGGTGAACAACCTGCGCGGCGATGTGATCATCCTTGGCGGCGACTATGCCCAGAACAGCGAAGGCGCTGTTGCGTTCTTCCGGAGCATGCAGCCGCTGGAGGCTCACTGGGGCGTGTATGCCGTGGTGGGCGATACCGACCGCAGCGAGGAGCCCGGTGCACTGGATGCGCTGCTGGAAGCCATGAGGGTCAAGCATGTGACCGGGCTGGTCAACAGTGTGGAGCAGGTTCGTCTGGGCAGCGATCGTCTGTATATCGTCGGCGCCGATGATTACCGCACGGGCTATCCGGCTGTGGCACGGCTGGCCCGGCAGGTGAATGCGGATGATCTGGTCATCTTTGCCGGTCACTCGCCCGAGCTGTTGCCTGCTGTGCTGGATGCGAAGGATGAGGAGGGCAGTGCCAACTGGTATGATCTGGCGCTGTTCGGGCATACCCATGGCGGTCAGATCGATCTTTTCGGGTATACACCCTTCCGGCGGCTGCGCACAGAGCTGGGCAGCGGCTACAGAAGCGGCTGGCTGGAAGAGAACAGCGCCGTACACCTCATCAGCAACGGTGTGGGTACCGAGATCCTGCCGCTGCGGCTTTTTGCACGGCCGCAGATCCATGTTATCACGCTCAAGAGAGGCACATAGCCCGTGGTGGTACGGCGCACAGACCTGCCAGAAAGGAAGGTGTCCTGCATGCAGAAAAAATGGTTCGCCGCGCTGTTTACGGCTGCACTGCTGTTGGCGGTGAGCAGCGCAGCAGCCAACCCTGCACCCAGCACCCATACCTGCGGCAAGCCCTACTGCTATTGGGAGACCCCCATGGATATCTCCGATATCGACACTATCTGGAACATGCTCATCCAGCCCATGGTGGTGGTGGATGGCTGGCAGAAATCGCAGGAGAAGCTCTATGCCCAGCCGGACGAAAACTCCGAGCCTGTAGGCGAGGTAACTTGCGAGTCTCAGGGCGTGCATGTGCTGGAGACGTTGGATAACGGCTGGAGCCTTGTGGAATGTTATTCCAGCAGCAGCAGCATCTCCCGCGTCAAGGTTTATGGCGATCTGGTAGAGGGTTACATCCGCACCGAAAAGCTGGTAGAGGTGGAGACCAAAACCCGCTACGGCCTTGTGGTGGATAAGCTCACCCAGCGCATGTATGTGTTTGAGGAGGGCAAGCTGCTCTCCTCCCTGCGGATCTCCACCGGCAAGCCCCTTGACTGGCGGCCGTATTACGAGACCTCCTCAGGCGAGTTTCATCTGGTGAGCATGGTGGGCAGCTTTGTGGATAACGGCGTGATCTGCGAAAACGCCATCCGCTTCAACGATGGCGATCTCATCCACTGCGTGCCCTACGAGGTGGCTGCGGATGGCTCCAAGAATTATTGGAATTTTGAGGGGAAGCTGGGGCAACGGGCCAGCAACGGCTGCATCCGTGTGCAGCGCCGCCTGACGCCCGAGGCCATCAACATGCTGTGGGTGTGGAACCATCTCTTTGACCAGAAGCAGACCCGTCTGGTGATCTGGGAGGATTGTCCGGGCAGGCAGCTGAGTGTACCGCCGCCGGATATGCCCATCTATGTGCGGCTGGATATTTCCAGAGCTTATCACCGCTCGCCGGAGTGCTACAACATTGCCAAACGCTGCTGGCCGCTGGACAGGATCTCCTATGCCCAGCTGGAGGACGGGCCTTACGCCAAGCTGACGGACTGCTACTACTGTAACCCGCCGCTGCGCCGATCCGTGCTGGAGGAGCTGAACCGGCAGTATGCCGAAGCCGCCCAGGCTCCCGGTGCCGCCATGGAATAGCACCGCTTTGGACCATATGGAAACGGGCTGCTGCCTGCAAGCAAACGCAGGAAGCAGCCCGTTTTTATTGTCCGCTCACCCACCGCAGAAGCCCGCTCATCCCGTCCAGCAGATACAGCATGCGCTGCGCATGGGCTTTCAGCAGCGAAAGCAGATCTCCCGGAACGATGGGCCGGGGGCCTGCCACCGGCAGCTCCACCACCTGTGAGACGGCAGCGACCGTGCCGGACGCAGAGCTGGGCAGCGTTTCTCCGCTTCCGGCGGTTGTGCGGGGGAGGGGATCGTGTGCAGCTGCTTCCTGCATGGGGGTTGCATCGGTAATGGGTGCCTCCGGCACAGCTGCCGGGTTCACCTGTACATCCGCGGCAACCCCGGCATCCGCCGGGTTCTCCTGTACATCCGCAGCCGTCGCTGCAACAGCCCCGGTATTCGCCGCCACTTCCGGCACAGCTGTTTCCTGTGCCCCGCCCGTGTCCACAGCCCAGCTGATCGCCCCGGCCTGCACCGGAGGTCTGCCGCCGCTGCGGCGGAGTGCCTGCTCCAGCGCCGCCGCCTTGAGCAGCGCCTCACCGGCAGCCGTCTGCCCCTTGGGCAGCACCGGGTCGGTCTGTCCCGCTGCCCCTTCCGGCAGCAGCGCCAGCGCACGGCTGAGCCGCTGCACTACCGCCTGCCGCTCCGAAAGCAGCGCAAGGATGCGCTCCCGGCAGCTCTCCAGCTCCGTCGAAAGAGTCTTGTTCTCCTTCTTTGCCGTGCGCAGATCCGCCTTCAGGCTGCTCACCTGCCTGCTCTTTTCCGCCATCTGCTCCGATTGTCTGGCATTCCCCACTGCCATCACACCTGTGATCAGCAGCATCACTGCCAGTAATAACGCCATCAGCACCGCCAGTTGCTTCATGCATCCTCGCCTCCGGGTAGGGTGGCGCGGGCAGCCGCGCCGGGAGCATGTAAAAACGCTCCCGGCAGTATTGTGCGCCGGAAGCGTTGGCAATATGCATCTGTTACGGGGTAAGTGGCTCCTCCACCTTCTCCACCGGGTCGGGCAGGGGTGGCAGCTCCCGGATATCCGAGAGGCCGAAGTGCTCCAGAAACTTATCCGTGGTCACGTAGAGGATGGGTCTGCCCAGCGCCTCCTTGCGTCCGGCCTCCTGAATGAGCCCCTTGGCCAGCAGCGCCTGTATGGAATAGTCGCACTTCACGCCGCGCACCTGCTCCACCTCGCCCTTTGTGGCGGGCTGGCGGTAGGCGATCACCGCAAGGGTCTCCATCACGGTCTGGCTCAGGCTCTGCCGCTGTACCGGTTGCAGCAGCCGCTCCACATAGGGGGCGTATTCGGGGCGGGTCTCCATGCGCACGTGGTCGCCGTAGCGCTTCAGGGCAACGCCCCGGCGCTCCAGATCAAAGCGCTTCTGCATCTCTTCCACGGCGTGCATGGTCTCCATCTCGCTCAGCTCCAGCGCGGCAGCCAGATCGGCGATGATCACCGGCTCGCCTGCCACAAACAGGATCGCCTCGATGATGTTTGTGATATCAGGCTTCTCCATCGGCTTCTCTCCTTCCCGGCACAAGGGTGATGCGCTGGAACATATCCTTCTGGCGCACATGCACCTTGCCCAGCTTCAACATTTCCAGCAGCGCCATAAAGAGCGTCACCACCTCTTCTTTGGAGGGCTGGTCGGTAAACAGGCTCTCAAAGCTGACGCGGCCTTCCCGGAGGCGGCTTTCGATGGCCTCCATACAGCCCTCCACGGTAAAGCTGTCCCGGCGGATGTCCCTCAGGCGGAACACCGCCTCCTGGGGCTGCGCCGGTGTGCGGGTGGAGATGCGCTGCAGCGCTTGCCACAGGGCTTCCAGCGTCAGGTTGTCCAGCTGCACCTCCTGCGGCGGCAGGGGGTATTCCTCCGGCAGCTTGCCGAATACCTGCTTTGCACTTTTTTCAAACTCCGCCATCTGGCGGGTGCTCTCCTTGAACTGGCGGTAAGCGATCAGGCGCTGGATCAGGGCCTGCTCCGGATCCTCTTCCTCAGGCTTGGGCGGCTTGGGCAGCAGGCTGCGGCTTTTGATCTCCACCAGCAGCGCCGCCATGGCAATAAACTCGCTGGCCTCGTCCATATCGTAGTCTGGCGCATTGCGCACCACCTCGATGTACTGCTCCGTGATCTGGCTTACAAAGATATCCTTCAGGTCGATCTTGGCCTTGCCGATCAGGTGCAGGAGCAGGTCCAGCGGGCCGTCGAACTGCTTCAGTCGTACATGTACTGCCATGTTAAGCCTTGCCTACCATCAGCAGCAGAAGGTTGAGCACAGCATCGCCCACGGCATCGTTGGCAAAGGAGAGGATCCTGCCCAGCGCACCGGTAAAGCACAGCACCATCAGCGCCATCCGGGCGATCTCGTGGCTCTTGCCGTTCAGGTTCAGCCTGCCGCCCAGCAGGATGTCGTTGACGATGTGGAAGCCGTCCAGCGGCGGGAGGGGCAGCAGGTTGAAGATCGCCAGCCCCAGATTCATGTAGGCGAACAGCAGCAGGAACCGCTGGATGTGCTGCACCCAGGGGTAGCGCATCAGGGCTTCGTACTCGGGAGCAAGGCCGTTCAGCAGCACGGTGCTGCCGATGCCGTCGGAGGAGAGGAATTCTCTGGCCCCGCCGTTGATGGAGATCACCTCCGGCTTCCACAGAAGGCCGTTGAAGCCCACCGCCAGCGCCAGCGACAGGATGAACAGCGTAAAGTTGACTGTGATGCCCGCCACACTGACCAGAAAATCATCCCGGCGGAAGTTGCCGAAATTGCGGGGGTTCACCGGCACGGGTCTGGCCCAGCCGAAGCCCAGCAGCACCATGCAGGCGGTGCCGATGGGGTCAAGGTGCTTGAGGGGGTTCAGGGTAAGGCGACCCAGCATTTTGGCGGTAGGGTCGCCGCAGCGGTAGGCCACATAGGCGTGCCCCACTTCGTGCAGGATCAGCGCCAGAAGCACAGAGACGGCAAAATATACCACATAGACAAGAAAACCCAGCGGGTCGCTGGTCAGCCAGCTCCAGTAGGCTTGCAAACGGTTCACAATAGACAAAAGAAGAACCTCCTTTGCTCGGGAAATGATCGAAGCCGCAGAAAAAAACGGATGCTTCATGCCCCTCATCGGGTATGGGCGGAGGGGTAACTTTTATTATAACCGCCAAAGCCAAAATGTGCAACCGAACCCGCAAACCTGCGGTTTGACATTCCCCCCACCGGGATGCTATTATCTTTTGTACATGGAATAATAAAAAAGTTGTGTCGCAGCGTGTCTGCAGCAGCGGGAGGCAGAGATATGTTCAGGCTTGAGAAGGGTCAGGGGCGCTGGGTACAGCCGCTTTGCTGGGCGGCTGCGGTGCTGTCTGCCCTCAGCTTCGCCATCGGGCAGGAGGGCTACGCCGGTATGAGCGAGCTGCCGGCTTCCACCACCAGCTATTTGTGGTGTGCGCTGGCGGTGTGCTTCGGGCTGCTGTACCGGCATGTGTATACAAGGCTGCAAGTGCGCCTCTCCGCCGGGCAGGTGGTGTGGGGGCTTCTTTTCGGCATCGCCAACACGCTGGGCGGGCTGCTGTTTGCCTACGACAGCTGGAGCATGCTCCAAAGTCCGCTCATGCTGCTGTTGACGCTTTTGCGCGCCATCGGGCAATCCCTGCCCATGATGGCGGCCTTCGGCTGGCTGAGCAATCTTTTGGAGGGCGGCGCATGGCTGCGGCCAGCCAACGGGACCGGCGCTCCGGCACCGGCTGCCCACGGTTCTCAAAAAGGGCTCAGTGCTTTTGTGCATGCGCATCCTGCCCTTGCGCTGTGGCTGCTTTTCTGCCTGTGCTGGCTGCCCTATGTGCTGGTGTTTTTCCCCGGCACCGTCTGTTGGGATCTGGGCGAGTCTGCCCAGATGTTCTTCGGCCTTCGCCCCATGAATGCATGGAACGGGGTGGTGGTAACGTGGCTGTTCGGCGGCTGCGTATGGCTGGGGCGGCTGGTGGGCAGCGATAATGCGGGCATTTTGCTCTATGTGCTTCTGCAAATGTTCCTGCTTGCCCATATGGCGGCGCAGCTGGTGCTTTTCCTCCACCGGCGGGGGCTGAAGAAGGGCTTCCTGCTGGCGGTGCTCCTGTTCTTCGCCGTAACGCCCATCTGGGGCGGCTATGTGCAGTTCGTCAGCAAGGATACCCTGTACACCGCCTCGCTGGGGTTGCTGCTCATCCGCTGTGCGGAGCTGCTCACCTGCCGGGAGCAAAGGGAGCAGCATCCCTTCTCCGCAGCGAACGGTCTTGGGCTTTTCTTCTACAGCCTGCTGGCCTGCACCCTCCGTGCCAACGGATTGGTGGCGGTGCTGCCCATGGCGCTGATGCTGCTGGTGGCTGGGGCAAAGAACGAATGCCGCCTGCAGCGCCTTCTGCGGGTGAATGTTTCGGTCTGTGTGCTCGGCGCTGCGGTGGTCGCGCTGCTGTTCAGCAATGTGCTGGTGCCTGCTCTGGGCATCGGCGATGATACCGGCTCCTCCCTGTATTCGCCCCTGTTCCAGCAGAGCGCGAGGGTGCTGCGGGATCATGCGGATACCGTTACGGAGGAAGAATATGCCGCCATCGATCAGGTGCTGGATGCGGCAAACCTGCCAGACCTCTACGAGCCGTGGATCTCCGACCCGGTCAAATACACCTTCCGCTATTTCGGGCAGCCCGGAGAGGTGCAGAAGGCAGCCCTTGCGCCGTACAACAGGGTGTGGTTTTCCATGCTGGGCAAGTACCCCCTCACGTATGTGGAGGCGTTTTTTGCCGGCAATGTAAGCTACTACTGCTTTACCCCCAAAATGGAGGGGGAGACCTATAACAACCAGGCGGGCAACCGGTTGGTGTTTGAAAACTACATCAACCAGATGGGGGACGACCCCCGCCTTGTGCATGTATCCCAGCCTGTGCCGGAGGGCATCCGTTCGCTGGCGGCGATGTTTGCCCGGGGCTGGCGGCACATCCCGCTGGTGAGCCTCCTGTATTGCTGCGCCTTCTATACGTGGCTGCTGATGGGTGCGGCGCTGTCGCTGCTCAGGCAGAAGCGGTACTTTGTGCTGGAGCTGTTCCTGCCTGCGCTGATGAGCCTGATCGTCTGCTGCACAGGCCCGGTCAACGATTATTTCCGCTATTTCCTGCCCATTGCAGCCATGGCTCCGCTGCTGGTGGGCATCAGTGTACGCCCTGCCGTGCAGCCGCAGGCAGAATGACCGTTTTCCCTGTCCCCAGCGCCGGGGACACCACCATATCCGGTTCCCTGTACCCCTGTTATTCTGTGTAGAGAGAAAAGGAGAACATTGCCATGGAAAACTTTGAGTTTTACTCCCCTGCGCGCCTCATCTTCGGCAAAGGTACCGAGAACACCATCGGCCAGCAGCTGAAGCCCTATGCCAAGAAGATCCTGCTCCACTACGGCGGCGGCAGCATCAAGAAAACCGGCCTGTACGACCGTGTGACCGCCTCCCTCCGGGAAGCGGGGATCGAATTTGTGGAGCTGGGCGGCGTTCAGCCCAACCCCCGCCTCAAGCTGGCCCAGGAGGGCATTGAGCTGTGCCGCAAGGAAAACGTGGAGCTGATCCTGGCCGTTGGCGGCGGCAGCGTAATCGACTCTGCCAAGTGCATCGCCATGGGTGTCTGCTACGACGGCGATGTGTGGGATATGTACGAAAAGGGCAAGGCCATCGAAAAGGCGCTGCCGGTAGCGGTCATCCTCACCATTCCCGCTGCGGGCAGCGAAGCCAGCGGTGATACCGTTATCACCAACGAGGAAAAGGCGCTCAAGTATGGCTACGGCAGCCCGAAGCTGCGCCCCCTTATGAGCGTGATGAACCCGGAGCTGTTCTACACCCTGCCCAAGAATCAGGTGGCCAACGGCGTTACCGATATGATGAGCCATGTGTTTGAGCGCTACTTTACCAACACAAAGAATGTGGAGCTGACCGACGGCCTGTGCGAGACCGTGCTGCGCACCATCATGCACAATGCGCCCCGTGTACTCAAGAATGCAGAGGACTATGACGCATGGTGCGAGATCGGCTTTGCGGGCACTGTGGCTCACAATGGTCTGGTGGGCTGCGGCAGAGCGCAGGATTGGGGCTGCCACAACATGGAGCATGAGCTGAGCGCCATCTATGATGTGGCGCACGGTGCCGGTCTGGCGGTGCTCACCCCCGCATGGATGGAGTATGTGTGGCAGGAGAACCCGGGCATGTTCGTGCAGTTTGCCACCAAGGTGATGGGCGTGGACGGCTCCTACCGCCAGCCGGAGGAAATCGTCAAGGAGGGCATCGACAAGCTGCGCGCCTTCTTCCGCGCCATCGGTCAGCCCGCTACGCTCACCGAGCTGGGCATCGGTGCGGAGCGTCTGGAGGAGATGGCACGCAAGGCCACCCACGAGTGCTTCGGCAGCGAAAGCCCCATCGGTGGTCTCAAGAAGCTGTACTGGCAGGATGTGCTTGCCATCTACAAGCTGGCGCTGTAAGCTGTCGCCGCAGCGCCTTCTGCAAGCGCAGAGGGCGCAGGATGTGCAGTATATATCCATAACAACGGCTCTGCCCAACCGGTCTCCCCCAGTGAGGGTGCTGGAAAGGATGGAGTTATCCTTCAGGATGGCAGCAAGTGATACTGATTGTGTTGCTTGCTGCTTTCTTCTTTCTATGATAGTATGAGCATGAAAAGTTTGAATTTGTTGAACGCAGAAAACCCCAGCAGAACTTATGCTGACAGACAGGAGTATGTAAAAAATGAACGATGTTCAAGAGCCATTGATTATCAGAAAAGCCACGAGCGCAGATGCTGGGCAAATTGCAGAAATAGTAGTTGAAGATTGGAAAAATGCGTATAGGGGCATCATAGACGATGAATATCTGGATTCCATGAGCGTGGAACAACGATATCAGATAGAACTGCAAAGATATCAAAAATACATGGTTGCTGTGGATGAGAAGGAGGTACTGGGTTTTAGCTGGAATGAGATTGCCGACAACGAAGATTCAGATTGTGAAATCGTTGCTTTGTACGTCAGATACGGAAAAAGAAAAAGCGGAATAGGAAGAGCACTGTTTCAAAATGCAATTGATTTCTTTGGGGCATTGGGTAAGAAGAAAATGATAATATGGTGCCTTAAAGAAAATGATGCCGCCAGAAAATTTTATGAGAAAATGGGCGGACAAGCGTACAAAACCAGTACTCATAAATGGGGAAACCGAGAGTACGATATGATATCTTATCTCTACCGTCTGGATATATAGTCGTTTGCAATTTTCAGTTTAACGGAGAGATAAATCCCAGTTTGTCGAGGAGAAGAGAAATTCATTTCCCAATTATATAGGGAGGGCGCAATTATACGCACCGTTCCGGTGCATTGCGTTTCCACGGTTCGCAAACCGAACAGATAAGCATGCCGATCCATAAGCAAGCGAGCATCCAAACACGGATGCTCATTTGTTCGTTGCAGGATAAATTGTTCCTTCAGAACCCTCCCCACAGCGGGAGACCGGTTTTGTATTGGGGGCAAAAAAGACTGCCGCAGATGCGTATCTGCGGCAGCCCGGGATCGCCGGAGAAGCCCGGCGTATTCAGTTTACTCAGCGGTGCACCAGCAGACCCAGCGCCACCAGCTCCACAGGCTCTTCGCCCTCGGCGGCAGGCACTACCTCAATGGGGCCCTGATGGAAAACCGTAACGGTGTCGCCATCGTTCCACTCCACAGCAGGCAGCGCATCCTCAGCGGCAGCGGTCTCCTCAGCGGCAGCGGTCTCCTCAGCAGCAACGGTCTCCTCGGCGGCAGCGGTCTCCTCAGCGGCAGCGGTTTCCACCACAGCCTCCTCGGCAGCGATGGCTTCATCCAGCGCAACGGCATCCTCTGCCAGCAGCTCCTCCACAGGCTCGGTCAGCACGCCCACAGACAGGTCGTCGCTGGTCAGGATGCGGTAGCTGTTGCCGTCGGCATCGGTCAGGGTAAAGCCTGCGCCGTCCTTGCCGCTTACCACGCCGGTCAGCTCGGGCACCACCACATAGCGGGCATTCACCTTGCCGGGCAGGCTCATGGTCATCACGCCGTCGTAGTACACCAGCATGGGCACGCCGGTAAATACCGTAGCCATGGTGGGGGTCATCTGCACGAACACATCGCCGAAGATGGGGTCGCCGGTCAGCAGCACGCCTTCCTCGGTCAGCTCGGCGGCAGTGCCGTTGAGGGTGTAGCAGCCCACCCGCACGCCGTAGATCTGCGGGGGAATGCTGCGGGTCATCATGCCGTTGTGGTCCACCAGCACGTACATGCCCACCTCAATGGGCTGGAGGCTCAGAATACCGTCCCAGACGGTGTTGTCGTCGGTGTTGACCTGCATGAGTCCCTGATGGATGTCCTCCATCAGAAAGCCGCCGTCAAAAACCTCCGTTACCAGACCTTCGAAGGGGATGAGGGGTTCTTCGTTGAAGGAATCGATAAAGGCATCCGAGGCGCTCTCGGCCAGAGCGGCCAGAGGGGCAACGGCAGCCAGCACAAGGCTCAGCAGCATAACAAACATCTTCTTCATAGCAATTACTCCTTTCGTCGGCAGCCGGTGAAAACATCCCGTGTGCCTTTCATTCAGAACAGACGATGGGGGTGGGCGGTTTGTTCCCGAAAAATGCCGAACCCGAAGAAAAATTCTGCGGGCCCGGCGTTTTTGTTTTGCAGCTTGGGTTTGGACGCTCTTTTTGGGCATCAGCCCAGCTCCAGCGACAGCGTGCTGCCCCGGTCGCTGCCCTTGACGCGGATCTTCTGGGGAATGCTCTCATCCAGCTTGTCCACATGCGAGATGATGCCGATCAGCCGGTTGCCTTCGGTCAGCTGCCCCAGCACATCCAGCGCCTTGTCCAGCACGCCTTCGGACAGGGTGCCGAAGCCCTCGTCGATAAACAGGGCATCCAGCTTGCGCCCGCCGGCGTGGTTCTGTACCACATCGGAAAGTCCCAGCGCCAGTGCAAGGGAGGTAAAGAACGCCTCGCCGCCGGAAAGGCTGCCTGCGGGGCGCTGCTGACCGGTGGTCACATCCAGCACGGAGATCTCAAGCCCCGCCTTGGAATATTTGTGCTGCGCCGCTGTTTTGTGGATCAGCTCATATTTGCCGCCGCTCATCACATCCATGCGGCGGTTGGCCATCTCCAGCACTTCCCGGAACAGGGAGCCCATCACATAGCGCTCAAAGCTCAGCTTGCCGCCCTCGCCGCTTTCGCCGGTGGCCAGCATGCCCAGCCGGTCGATGCGCCGCCATGCGCTGTCCGTATCCCGGAGCGACAGGCTCAGCCGGGTGGCGTCCTTGAGCACGCTGCGGTAGTTGCTCAGGCGGGCAAAGCACTCCGAGCGCTGCCGGTTCAGCAGGGTCTGGGCTTCGTTTTCCAGCCAGATCTGCTCATCCAGCACATCCAGCGGCTGTTTTTCCTTGCCGCGGGTCTTTTCCTCCAGCGCCGCGATGCTGTCCCGGGTGGCCTTGGTCTCGTGCTCGAAATCCGCCACCGTCTTGCGCCGGGTGCGGAGCCAGTCCTCGCCGTTTTCGCTGCCGATGCAGGCCAAGGTCTCCTTGACGGCTGCCACGGATTCGAACCCGCTGTCCTCCAGCGCCTTTTTGGCCTGCCGACGGGCGTTTTCCAGCTGCACGCCCTGCCCGGTCAGGCTGCTTTCCTTCCCCCGCAGGGTGCCGATGGCGGTATCCCGCAGATGCTTGGCATCCTCATAGGCCTTTTGCCGCTTCTCCAGCAGCTTTGTCAGCCCTTCCGCTTCGGTAAGCAGGCGGCTCTGCTGCTGCCGTGCTTCGGTCTCGCTGGCATAGGTCAGGGTCTTTTCTGTCGCCTGGATGGCGGTATCCAGCCGGATGATGGCCTGCTGCAGTGCGGCAGCTTTGTCTGCCTGCTCTTTGGCAGCGGCAGCCAGCTCATCCAGCGAGGTGCGCAGCTGCTCCACCTCCCGGCTCCACTCCTGCACACGCCGGTGCTGCTTCTGTGCCCTGTCCAGCCCGGTTGCTGCCTGCAGTGCTTCGCTGCGCAGGCGCTCCAGCTGTTCTTCCATCCAGTGGGGCTGGGCAAGCTGCTCCCAGCTGTCGCAATCCATGGGCAGCCTGCTCACGGCCTGCATCGCCGCAGCCCTGCCGCTGCTGATATCGCTTTGCAGCCTGTCCAGCTGCCGTTGCATTTCCTGCCGCTCCGCTTCCTTGGCTTCCCAGACTGCTTTGGCGCTGTCCACCTGCTCCTGTGAGGGGGTATCCTGCGCCAGCGGGGCAAAGCTGTCCGCAGCTGCTGCGTGGTGCACGCCACATACGGGGCAGGCGGCACCGCCCTCGGCACCGATCCTCCGGCGCAGCTCCTGCGCCAACAGACCGGCCTGCCCGCTGAGCAGCGCATGGTACAGCTGCTGGTGGCGCAGGTTGGCTTCTGCGGCTGCATCGGTGCTGCGCAGAAGCTTCTGTTGCGTAAGGCGCTCCTGCCCCTCAAGGGTTTTGATGGTTTGCAGCTGCGCCATAACGCCGCCGTCCCTGACCAGCTCCTGTACATGGCTGTTGAGGGTCTCGCAGAGCGTTTCAAGCCTGAGTTGCTCAACGCCTGTATCGCCCGCTGCCGCCAGCTCCTTTTCCAGTGCGGAGATGCGATCCCTTGCACGCGCCTGCTGCTCCTCCATGTGCTGCTTTTCCTGTGCAGCCTTCTCAAACAGGCTGCGGGCGGTTTTCAGCTCCGCTTTCTGGGCGGTCAGTGCCTCGTAGCGCTCCAGCTGCTGCCCGATCTGCCGGGCATCGCTCTGCAATGCGCTCACCTTGGCCTGATCCGCCGGGTCGGCTGCACGGGCATCCGCCGCTGCCTTCAGGGAGGCCTCCAGCGCCGTCAGCTGCTCCTGCTGCTGTTCGATCTCCCGCTGGGTGCGATCCTGAGCGTCCTTGGCTTCCTTCACGCTCACCAGCGCCGGTCGGGCAATGTGCAGCGCCGCATCCGTCCGGTCGATCTGTTTGCTCAGTGCTTCCATCTGGGGGCGGTCTGCCTCCAGACGGGTCAGGTACAGCCGCTTTTCCTCCAGCTCACAGAGCTGCTGGTTCATCTGTTCGGCTGCGCCCCGCTCCCGGTTCAGCCGGTCGATCTTCTTTTGCTGTATGTCGCTCCTTGCATCGATCTCCCCGTGCTCGGCTTCCGCCTGCGCCGCAAGAGCGCCCAGATTTTCCAACAGCTGCGGGTGCCCGGGCAGGTAGAGCAGCCTGTCCTCATCGGAGAGATCCTCCGGCAGGTACAGGTCGCTGCGCAAAAGCCGGTCCAGCTCCACCGCCTGCTCGCCCCGCTGCTTTTGCAGGGCGGTGCGGGTCTCTGCCAGCAGGTTCTGGTAGTACAGATATTCGGAATGGTCGAACAGCCTGCTGAGGATCTCGTTCTTCTTGTCGCTGTCGGCCTGCAGGAATTTGCGGAATTCGCCCTGCGCCAGCATCACGATGCGGCGGAACTGCTCCTGATCCATGCCCAGCAGCTCCTTGCAGCGGGCGGATACCTTGCTGGCACCCTCGATCACCTCGGTGCCGTCCTCCCAGAGCATGGCAGTCACCTTGGGGTCGCCGTATTCGTTCTGGCTGCCCCGCTTTTTGGAAAAATGGATGGTACGCTCCACCCGGTGCACTTTGCCGCTCTGGGCAAAGGTGAGCGATACCACCGTATCCACAGCTTTGGATACGTGGTCGCAGTGCATCATTTCGTCGTTGCGTTCGCTGCCGCTGGCGGTGCCGTAGAGCGCAAACATGATGGCATCAAAAATGGTGGTCTTGCCAGCGCCCGTATCGCCGGTGATCAGGTACAGCCCGGAGCGCAGCTGATCAAAGGGGACGACTGTGTGCCCCGCATAAGAGCCGAAGGCGGTCATTTCCAGACGGATGGGTCTCATGCATTTCCCTCCTGCTTGAGCAAGTGCTGCAACAGGCGCTCCACCTGCGCCGGGTCAACCTTGCCGTGGGTATCGGTGCTGCGGATCTGCTCGGCAGCATAGGTGAGGAAAGCCAGATCCTGCTCATCGGGGGTTTGGCCGTTGTTGCGCTCGGTGTAGAAGGCGGTAAACAGCTCCTCCACAGGCTTTTCTTCCAGCGCCTTGGAATCGGTCAGGGCTGCATCCGCCCAGTGGCGCTCGTAGTCGGTGGTCAGCTCCATGAGCACAGAATGGCGCTTCTCTGCCAGCTCGCGCAGAAAATCGGCGATCTCCGGCGTTACCCGCCGGTCGGTGATCACATAGCGCAGGTATTCACCCGTGCTGCTGCGGGCCAGTTCCCCTGCCCGAAGCTCCTCGTAGGGGGCCTTCACCTCCCGCATGGGGTGCAGCGGCGGGATGGGCAGCACCCGGATCTCCGGCTGGCTGCCCTTTTCCCCCAAAGTGATGAGCAGCGGCCCTTTTTCCGGCTGGCGGATCTCGTCAAAATGGTAGCACAGGGGCGAGCCTGCATAGCGCACCGCTTTGCGCCCCACGTGGTAGGAGGAGTGGATGTGCCCCAGCGCCACATAATCGAAAGCATCGAAGGCAGTGTAGTCGATCTGGCCCACGCCGCCCACCATGGTCTCCGAGCCGCCCCGCTCCACCTCCACGCCGCCTGCGGTAACGTTCTGGTGGGCAATGAGCACATTGCGCCGGGAGGGATCCATGGGCTGGGTCTCCAGCAGCCTGCGCACAGCCGTGTCGTAATCCCGCAGCCCTTCCTCGCCCAAGGCTTCCTCCACCAGTGCGGGGAACACATAGGGCATCAGCCAGAAGGTGACGGGGCCGTGCTCGTCCTCAAGGGTCACGTGGGTGAGTACGGGCGCGTCGGTGAGGGGCGCAGAGATATACAACTGCTGCTCTGCCAGAATGTCACCGGCAAAGCTGAGGCGCTGCACCGAGTCGTGGTTGCCTGCGGTGATCATGACCGGGATATGCCTGTTTGCAAGCTCCGTCAGCATACGGCTCAGGAGCCGCACCGCCTCGCCGGGGGGCAGCGCCCGGTCGTACACATCACCGGCGATGAGCACCGCATCGGGCCCGACGCTCTCCACCAGCTCCAGCAAACGATCCACCCAGTATGGCTGGTCGCCTTTTTCCAGCATGGAAGCACCGTGGATCACCTTGCCGAAGTGCAGGTCGGCCAAGTGCAGAAATTTCATAGGGTATGCACCTCGTTTTTGGTTTTTCTTTATTATAAATGATAGACAGCAGTTTGTCATTGGGGTTTTTCGGGCAACGAAAAAAGCAGCCTGCCCCGAAGGTCAGGCCGCTTCTTGTATAAGTAAAACCACAGGCTAGGCCTGTGGTTCGGTGAAGGTTAACCGATGAGGAAGCGCAAAAAACTCCTTTTGCTATAATGAGGATGCGGTCTGGCAACTGCACCAAAGCAAAAGGAGGTCACAAGGAAATGCCTA
>JAZQHO010000207.1:0-30803 GCA_045540635.1 Candidatus Limiplasma sp. | reverse complement strand
CCGGGGGTTCCATGGCGTTGAAGAGCCCCGGTTGCGTTTTGGGGCGCCGGGGCTTCTGTTTGCACGGGAAGCCGGGACGGCTCTCTGCCAAAAAGCTCTGCTGCGTAGTGCAGCAGAGCTTTTTGGGATTTACTTCTGTCCTTCCTGCTTGTCCCGGTAGTGCATCCGCATGCGGATATCCTGCGGGTAGTTGCCGAAGGAGCGCCCGAAGATGGTCAGGCCGCCCACGTTGCGGGCGTTTTCCGGCACATAGATGCGGAAGATGATGGCGCTATCGCCGTTGATCTTCAGATCCGCCAGCGTGGTATCGCTGATGCGCCCGCCATCCACATAGGTGCCGGCGGAGTTGATGGAAAGCAGCTTGTACAACCCGTGCTGGTTCCAGTTGCGGAACCACCACGGCGGATTGTAGATGCCCTGGATCCGCCCGAAGTCGCCGGGGCTGGTCCAGTAGCCCAGCTCCACGCCGTTCATGCTGAAATACACATCACTGGGCCAGTCGTCGGCGCAGCCCGGTGCCTCAGAGGAGATCTCCATGGAAAGCTGCAGCTCCACCAGCTCCTGATTCTCCTGCAGGTAGCAGGGCAGCATGTATTCCACATACCCATGCCCGAACCAGAGGATCTGTGCACTGAAACGCTCCGGGCTGGCAAAAAAGCGGGGATCATCCACCGTGCCGATGATGTTGTCGGGCGTGCAGATGCCGCAGGTGGGCGAAACATCGTAGGAGGTATACTGCCCCACGCCGATCTCTGTCTCGTAAATATTAAAGCTGCGGCGCTGCTGGGTGGGCTCGATCATAATGCTCTCATCGGTGGGGCAGCAGATCTTCTGCATGCCATGCTTGCCGCCCACCATCTCGATGGTGATGAGCCCGCAATCGCTCAGCGCCTTGATGTGAGGCGTGAGCGCACCGGCAGTGATGCCCAGCCGATCGGAGATGACGCTCATGCGCAGCGGCCCCTCCTGATAGAGCAGCTCCATGATGGAAACACGAGCCTCCGAGTTCAATGCACGAAACAGGGGGAGCCCTTCCCGCAGGGAATGGATATACAACATGTAGGAAGCCTCTCTCTCTGATGTAAAGTCAGGGTCGTTATCGACCAAAAATCAGTTTGGTATTTTCCCAAACAAAAGCATCTGTAGCGGAAATCCCCGGCAATGTCAACCACAGCCGGAAAGCTCTCAGGCTTCGGGGGGCGCATCATCGGCGATGCCCCACAGGCTCTCCCCCTCCGGGGAGAGGAGGGTGCAGGCGACCCGCCCGCTGTGGCGGTACACAAAGCCCTGCCACCGGATGCCGAACAGCTCCATGGTGATGCAGTCGCCCTGCCGCTCCGCCTGTGCCTGCGCCGCCGTTACGCCGATGCTGTAGTTGACACCGTTGTTCAGGCGGCTGTGGTACACCACCTGCCAGTGCTCCGGCAGCTGCGGCGCGGCCTCCAGCGGCTCGCCGTCGTAGCAGAGGGGCCATGCCAGCGCACGCCCATCCTCCAAAAACAGCAGTCGGCGGATCTGGAGAAACGGCCTGCCGCCCTTGCCCTCCGGGCGGGCGTGGTTGACCAGATACACATGGCCGTCCCGGTGGTGGAGCAGGCTGTTGTGTCCGGTGGCCTTGACCCCCGGCATACCCGCAAAATGGTAGCCACCGCTGAGCTTGTCCCCCGGGTGATGAATGGGGTCAAGATCAGTCATGGGCAGGCCCTTGGCATCCAGATAGGGGCCTGTCACCTCCCGGCTGTAGCCCACCCGGATGTGGTAATCCTCGTTCAAATCGCCCCAGGAGGTAAAGAGGATAAAGCGGTCGGATGGCGCGTGGTACCACACATATCCGCCTTCAATGGCCTGATGGTTGCCCCCTGCGATGCAGAGCCCCTCGTGGTACTCTGCCGGGAAGCCCTCCCGGTTCAGCCGCAGGATGCGGATGCCGCCGAAAAAGCTGCCGTAAACCAGCCAGTCGTTACCATCCCGGTCTGCCACCACACAGGGGTCAATGGCGTTGGCCTGCGTAAAGGTGCTGCTGTGCTGCGATACCACCACATCGCCCGCATAGGTGTAGGGGCCTTTGGGATCGGTACTTTTGGCAAGCCCGATCACGCTCTGGGTGGTGCCGAAGCGGCTGGCGCAGCAGTACAGCCGCCATTCCTCACCCCGCTTCACCAGCTCCGGTGCCCAGAAGCGGTCTGTATCCACATGGCGCTTCACAGAGGGCGGAGTGTCCCGGAGCAAGGGAAAGGGCTCAGACCACTCCAGCAGATCGGTAGAGGTGCGGGTCATCACGCCCGGGATGCGCAGATCGGTGGACAGACCCAGATATTCGTTTTCCAGTGCGATCACCAACGGATCGTGAAAGGCTGCATCCATGGGCTGTTCCTCCTTAAGCTGCCCCCGGCGCTCACTGCGCCAGCGGGAAGGTGAAGATGGTTACAGAATAGGCAGGCAGCACACATTCCGCTACGCCGCTGGAGATGGTGCACCCGCCCGTGACAGGTGCGATGCGGTCGGGGGCGGTAAAGGCATTCTGCATGCGCTTCTCACCGGTCAGCTGCACGGTTTCGGCAGTACCATCCGGCACACCGGCAAGGGTAAGGGTGAGGGGCGTTTCGCTCTCGCTGAGGGAGACCACCTTCACGTACAGCTTATCCTCTGTACGAGTGACCACATGATAGAGGTTTTCGCCCTCCAGCGTGCTTTCCACCACATGGTCGCCCACGGTGGCGGCAAACATCTGCTGCACATAATAGTTGGGGGTGAGCAATACCTCCCGGGCATTGAACCAGATCAGATCCGGCGTCCACTGGAACATGCCCTCCCGCGCCATCAGCGGGGCATAGCAGGCCATCTGCACCAGATCGCTGTTGCGCTCGATGGCGGTCATGTACGCCGCCTCGCACAGTGCGCTGTACAGGTTGTTGGGTCTGCGCCCGCCGATGACCGGCTCATGGGCGGCATACTCGCCAAGAAACACCTGCGTGGTGCGGGGGTAACGGTCATAGCGCCCGGTATTCCGAAGGAACCAGTCGCTCTCCATGTAGTAGTGCTCGTCCACCAGATCCTCTGCAAAGCGGCTGCGGATCTGCTGCCAGCTGTGCTGGGGCAGAGCTCCCTCCGCCACCGGCCCGGCTGCCACGATGCAGGTGATCTCCGGATAGCTGGCCTTTACCATCTCCGAAAGGATGGCATAGCGGTCAAAATAGATGTTATCCCAGTTCTCGTTGCCGATGGCCAGATAGTTGAGCCGGAAGGGCTCCGGGTGCCCCATCTGTGCACGGAGGCCGCCCCACTCGGTGGTGGCGTCGCCGGTTGCAAACTCGATCAGATCCAGAATATCCTGCCCGTAGGCGCGGGTCTCCTCCAGCGTGAGGGGCGCTTCCCGTACCTCACGGGCCTGGCAGAGCAGCCCTGCATGCACCACCGGCAGCGGCTCTGCACCCAGCGCCTCTGCCAGACAGAAGTACTCAAAGAACCCGATGCCATAGGACTGCATGTAGCCCCACGTATTAAAGTTCTCCCTGCGCTGCTCCACAGGGCCTACAGTATCCTTCCAGTTGTATACATTGGCACGCACATAGCTGCCCTCTGCCACGCACCCGCCGGGGAAGCGCAGAAAACGGGGGTTCAGCGCCCGGAGGGTCTCCACCAGATCGGTGCGCAGGCCGCCGCCGGGCCATTCCGCGCCGAAGCGCTCCCGGGGCATCAGGCTTGCCATGTCTATATCGATGCTGCCGGTGCCCTCCATGGTAATGGTCAGGCAGGCATCGGCGGTTGCTTGCGAAGTGAAGGTATGCTCAAACTTCTGCCACTCACCCGCAGGGGCGATGGTGAAGCTTTCGCTGAGGGGGTTGGCGGAACGGTCGGTAATGGCCACCGTAATGCCGCCGGTATAATCTCCCGGGTCGCGCATCCAGACAGAAAAATCGTACTGCTTGCCCTCCTCCACCGGAACGCCGCCGCTGAAGGCGGTGCTGGCATAGCCCATGTTGCTGAGGAGATAAGGCGCTTTTTCGATGGTGATGCGCATATAGGTGGGGTTGTT
Organism: Candidatus Limiplasma sp.; assembly: GCA_045540635.1. Lineage (GTDB taxonomy): Bacteria > Bacillota > Clostridia > Christensenellales > Aristaeellaceae > Limiplasma. The sequence continues at coordinate 26,767 of JAZQHO010000207.1, read as the reverse complement.
TTCATTCAGGGGAGCCTCCGTGGCAGGCACGGCAGCGGCTTTGCCCTTGTTTTTCAGGTTGAACTGCCAGCCGTTGTAACGCTGGTGGGGTTTGGGATCCAGCAGATCCTGGTTTTCAAAGGAGCGGTTCTGCAAAAGCTCCGCATACAAGCCGCCGTCCGCCGCATGGTTGATGTCCTCAAAGAACAGGCCGTAGAGCACATCGCTCATTTCCACGGTGGTGGCGGCAGGGTCTGCCGCAAGGGCAGCAGCAAAGGACGCAGCAGGCAGTGCCAGCAGGCAGAGGATGAGAAGAAGGGAGAATACCTTGCGCATGGCGCACACGTCCTTTCGCGCTCCGGGCAGCGCCCGGTGCATAAAACTGCGTAGATCATAACGGGGGAGCAGCCCATGGCTGCTCCCCCGGGCTTTTATGCCGAGATGCTCATTGCATCAATGTCTGCTTATTCGGCAGCGGGCTGGCCGTACACTTCGAAGAAGGCGGTCATAGCCTGATCGTAGTAGTAGCGGCCCTGCTCAGCCAGCAGAGCGGTGTAGTCGTAAGCATCCACAGCGCCCTGATCGATGGCAGCTTCGATGCCCACAACGCCGTTGAAGTCAGCGCCGTTGTAGTAGTTGGCCAGGAAGGCGTTGAAACCGGGGATGGTGCGGGCGCCCCAGGTGACGGGGTTCTTGATGTTCTCCATGAAGGATACCCAGTCGTTCCAGTAGCCCAGGTCAGGCATCAGAGCGGAGAAAGCCTGATTCAGCTCGTCGTCCTGGATCATGGGCAGGCAGTTGGGCAGGGTGTAAGCCTTGTCCTCGGTGCCTTCCCAAACGATGGTGGGGAAGAGCTCGCAGCGCTTCATCCAGCCATCCTTGCCCCAGCACAGGTACTTCATCAGCTCGTAAGCCTCACGGGGATGTTCGCAGCCGGAGGAAACAGCAACGCTGTCCAGGAAGGCCAGCTGGCCGCCGTTCTCAGCGCCAACGGGGGGATTGTAGGGCACCATCTTGATGCCGCGGTCCAGAGCCAGGGGCTTGGTGTAGATGTTGTTCAGGGTCCAGAAAGCGTCGGTCAGCACGGCAACGTGACCGGTCTGGCCGGGCCACTCGTTGGCGGGGTCAACAGCCAGATAAGCCTCGGAACCGCCCACGCAGGTATTGCCCAGACGGACGTTCTCCTGCTGCAGCTCCAGAGCCTCGGCCCAGCCGGACTCGAAGTTGTAGCTCTCGCCGTTCCAGCCGAACTCACCGATGGCGTTCTCGGTGAGGGAGATGGGGCCGAAGGTTACGGGAGCGTACATGCCGTTGGTGTAAGCCCAGATGTTCTGGGTGGGATCGGTCATGGACTGGGTCAGCTCAACGAACTGCTCCCAGGTCCAGTCCTGAGCGGGCATTTCAACGTTCATGGTCTCGAAAACGTTGGCATCCAGATACACGGTGGCGGGCAGGAACTCGCCGCCCATGAAGAAGCAGCGCTCGCCGTCGATGTAGCCCATCTGACGGATGGTGGGATACAGCTTGGTCTGGGCTTCTTCGTCGTTCTCGATGTACTCGGTGATGTCAGCCATGTAGGGGCTGGCCAGCAGGGGATCCAGATCCAGGAAGAAGAAGATGTCGGGCAGGCTGTTGTTGGCAGCGTAGTTGGTCAGGTCCGCGGTCACGTTGGCGGTGGTGGTGCGGATCACTTCCACGGTGATGTTGGGGTAGATCTCAGTGAAGGAAGCGGCCAGCGCTTCGGTCATTTCGAAATCGTCCCAGGTCATGATGGACAGGTGGATGGGGTCGGTGGTGTTCATGGCGGGCATGTTGTACTCTTCGGCGCCGGCGACGGCAACCAGAGACAGCATCATAACCAGAGCCAGAACCAGAGATACCAGCTTCTTCATAATGGGTAGCCTCCTTTAATATTTCTCTAAGCCCTTTCGGGCTTTGATTCGGGGTTGGGCTGCGGTGCGGGGTGGGCGGTAAGCCTCTCCCCCGCTGCCTCAGCAATGGTTTACTCGCCGGTGATACCGGCCTTATCCACAGACTCCACAAACTGCTTCTGCAGGAAGAAGTACATCAGCATCATCGGTGCGATGGAGAGCATGGTGCCCGCCATCTTGATGGCATCGTTGAGGCGGTTGGTGGAGGTGGTGGATTGTGCATGGGTGGCATAGACGGCGTTGTAGCTGTCCTCGAACTTGTTCAGTTCCAGCATGAGGGTGGTAAGCCCGGTGTTGCGGTCGTTGGTGCTGCCCAGATAGGTACGCACCAGATCCACCTCGTTCCAGTACCAGACGAAGGAGAACAGCGTGACCACGATGATGGCGGCTGCGCTCAGCGGGATGGCGATCTGGAAATAGGCCTTGATGTGACCTGCACCGTCGATCTCGGCGGCCTCGATCAGCGACTGAGGCACCTGCCGGTGGAAGTTGTAGAAGATGAGGATGCACAGGCAGCTCTTGAAGCCCTGCCCCAGAATGGAGGTGATGATGAAGGGCTTCAGCGTGCCGTCCACCAGCTTGAAGGAGTTGAACAGCAGGAAGTTGGGCACTGCAATGGTCTGCGCCGGCAGGAGGAAGGAGAGGATGAGCACACCCATCCAGATCATCTTGCCGGGGAAGTTGTACCGGGCGAAGGCGTAGCCCGCCAGCGAGCACACAAACACCTGGCACAGCGTGGAGACCAGTGCAATGGCAAGGTTCTTCCAAAGGGAGTTCCAGTAATCCATGGTGGCAATGGCCGAGTTGTAGTTGCTCAGCGTTACCGAGCTGGGGATCCACTTGGCGGAAGCATCCAGCAGGTCGTTCTTGCCCATCAGGGAGCGGGAGAACATGTACAGCACCGGATAGAGGTAGATGAATGCGATGGTGATGAGCAGCAGATATACCACAAAGCTCATAATCCAGCCGCGGCGGTCGTTGCTGCCCAGCAGCTTCTTTTTGTAGTAATCCTTACGGGCGCCCTTGAGAGGCATGGAAAGACGCATGCGGTTCCCCCTCCTTTCAGTGCAGTTTGATGCGTTTTTGCTCATAGACCACATGCTTGTCGCTCTTTTCCTTCAAAAGCAGGAATACGACCAGCAGCACCACACCGATGATGGCGGTGTAGATCCAGCTGAAGGCCATGCCGTAGCTGTAGCCCTTGGTCCAGGGGGTGAGGTAGGTGGCGGAGTAGATGAGCTCGATGATCTCATTGTTGCCGCCGGTAGCCAGCGCCACCACCGTGTAGACCGAGTTGAGCAGAATGATGGGCTTGAGGATCGGCAGGGTGATCTTCCAGAAGCTCTCCCAGCCGTTGGCGCCGTCGATCTTGGCAGCCTCATACATGGTGGAGGACACCTTCTGCAGACCCGACAGGAAGATGAGGATCTGGATGCCGGAATTCCACAGGATGAGGATGAGTGAGTTGAACAGCTCCGTGATGGGCTCCGAAATGAATGTTGGCAGGTTGCCCAGCAGCTGGGTAAGGCTGCCGTCACTCATCATGGGCACGGTGGCAACGCCCTGTGCGGTAAGCATATTCATCACCGGGCCGGTGGCGATGATCACCGGCAGGAAGAAGATCATGCGAAAGACGGAGCGGCAGCGGATGTTGCCATTGAGCAGCATGGCGATGATCAGCGAGAAGGCGATGATGATGGGCAGCTGCAGCACCAGACTGATGGTGAAGGAGCCCAGCGTGGTGGGCAGATCGGTCTCGAGGGTGAACACATCCACATAGTTCTTGTACCAGAACTCCAGCGGCTGGGTCTGCACGCCCTGATCGAACACGATCTTGTGCACCGAGTAGTTGAGCGAAGTGGCCATGGAGTATACGAAGAAGATGCATACGCCCACGATCCACGGCAGCAGGAACAGGTAGCCATAGCCCCATTCCCTGAGCCGCCGCTTGGTGATGCGGTTCTTGGCGAGGGGGTTCTTCTTAGTTGCCATTGCCGCTCACCACCTTATAATCCAATTTCTCCAGCGTGATGCCGTCCATGGTGGCGGGCTTGTCGCCGAAGTTCAGGTAAACCTGCGTGCCGTTGGACCATGTTACCTTTGCCACATCGCCCGTGCGTACATGGTCGGTGATGACGCCATCGGGGCCGACGGTACGGTAGAGGGCATTCAGCTCGCTGTACCAGCTTGCGATGAGCCCTTCATAGAGCTCGAAGCGGGAGGAGTAGATGTCGGAGGAGTTGGAGTTCTGCAGCTTGATGGGATCCTCCCACGTGAGCAGGAAGGAGGGGCGTGCGCCCTGCTCCATCAGGTGCAGGAAGAACTCGTTGGTATTTGCCTGGAAGTTGGCATACTCCACATAGTAGGGTACCTGACCCGACAGAGCGATGGTCAGGAAGGGCACCTCGGCATCGGTGTAGTTATAGTCGCTGCCGGCGATGGGCAGGTCAGTGATGGCATCCGCCAGAGGCCACAGATAGGCGTTGGGGCGTACCAGAGACACGCTCATCTCCTCGCCTGCCCCGGCGATGATCTCCGTGTAGATGGCTGCCATCTCGCTGCTGTCGTGGTAGGCATCCTTGTGGTAGTAGTCTGCCAGCAGCTGCGTGATGCCGGTAAAGGCAACGCCCTCGATCCCGGCGGCCCTGACCTGCTTCAGCAGACCGGCGGCCTGATCCCGGGAGGCAACAGGGGTCAAATAGTGGAGAGTGTCGTACACCATGCCGAAGGTGGGCTTGCTCCACGTCTGGGAGGTGATCTTCTTGAATGCGCTGAAGGTAAGGGTGGGATGGGTCTCGGTATTAAGGCTGAGCACATCGGCCTCCAGAGACAATTCCACATTCATCTCCCGGCAGGCCTCATTCAGCTCTGCGAAGCCCTTTTCGCCGCCCAGACTGCGGGCAGGGCTGTAGCTGCCCGTGGGCACGCCGCCGGTGAGGCCGTTGGTCTGCCAGCCACGATATACGGCGCTGATGTTTTCCACACCGGCTTGCTTAAGGGCGGTGAGCATCTCCTGTGCCTCAGCAAAAGTGGTCATAACCACATCCTGCTTGCCCAGAATGTAATTCTCGCGCTCGGCACCAAGAAACTCCACCCGCACATCAAAGGGGCGCTCCTCCGCTTTGGCGAAGGTGCCCTTGCGGGTCAGATAATCCCGGTAGGCCACGGCAAGACCGGCGTAGGAAGCGCTCTGCCCTTCCTCCAGAAGAAAGTGCTGGGTAAGGTCGAATTGCCTGCGGTGTGCGTTGCGGGTTGCGACGGCACCGGCGCTGGGACCCATGGGCTGGTTGAATACGAAACGGTAGGTAAACTTGGCGGTGGCCCAGTCGAAGGGCAGATTGCGCACGCCGTTGGGGTAGGCCTGGATGCGTGCGCCCGCATCGCCTTCCTCCACGATGCTGAGCACAGCCATCTGCTTATCGGTATGCACCATGCCGTAGAAGGGAGCCAGCACATCCTCGGCAGGCACGCGGGTATCGGAGGCCATCTGATCCTCCACACCAATGTTCATGCCGTAGACCTGCTTATCATAAGGGGAAGAATAGCGGCCTTCGTTATCCTCAAAGCTCACCAGAGCGCCCTGACCATCGGGGATGAGCATGTAGCCCTGCCCCTCGCCCGCCACGCTGTGCCCCATGAAGGGGTAGAGGTAAACGGAGGAGATGGTGTAGCTGTATTCGCTGACGGATACGAACCGCTCCTTGGGGATGCGGATCTGGGAGCCATCCAGCGCAGTGGCGGTAATGAACAGGTTCTGCTGCACGGAGGCAATAGCCGCCGCATCCAGCTCCACTGCCTTGCCCGCCGCATCGGTGGCGTAGACGGTGAAGGGGGCGGATAGCTCCTTGGTGAGCGGCAGCGTTACCTGACTGGTGCCTGCGCTGTCCTTGACCGTTACTTCGGTTGCCTTGCCGGAAACATAGTAGGACTTGTTCAGCTTATAAGAGCTGCCGTCCCCCGTGGTGAGCACGAACTCGCTCTCCTCGGCACTCTTGGTGTACTTGGCAGTGGCGACCGTTACCTCCTGCCCGTTCTCATCCAGCATCACAAGAGAGGTCTCGTCCTTGGTCTCCACGATGCTGTCGGAGGGCAGGTGCACATGGATGCCGTCCTCGTCCAGCGCCACCTGCACATCGAAGCTGATGCCCAGCTCGGTGTAGGTGATATGGGCGGTGAAGGCGTTCTCGCCGAAATCGTAGGTGATGGTGTTGGCGTTGTTGATGAAGTCCGCCTGAATGGGCTTATCCTTCACATCCTCCAGATACTCGATCACCACGCCGGACTGGTAGAAGCCCTTCCAGGTGGCATTGCCGGTGTTGGCATCCTGTACAGTGGAGTACAGCAACTGCCCGCTGGCCTTGCTCTGGATGGTGAGCGCCATGGTATCCTGCCGGAGGTAGAGGATGAAGCGGCTGTTCTCGCCCACGGGAATGTACCCCTCCGGGGCTGCCGCAAGGGGGGCGGCGATCTCTTCGCCATAGGCCATACAGCTGCCGAAGGCCAGCAAGCAGGCCAGCAGCAGGGAAAGCAGCTTAAACCTTCTTGACAAAGCGATACACCACCTCTCCGTAGATGGACGCGATAAAGTCCACCAGCTGACTGATGAGCATATAGAGCACCACGACCAGCGCCACCACCACCAGCACGCAGAACAGCGTGAGCACGATGGTCTTGAGGGTCTTTTTCATGGTGAAGTCGTTCTGGTACATCAGCATCAGTACGATGAGCAGAGCCGTCCAGCCGATGCTGACCACATTGATGAGGGTAATGAAGAACTCCTCGTTGAAGCTGAGCACATTGGAAAGCAGCAGCACGATGGGCTGGAACACGATCATGGGCATGAGCGCATAGGCTGCGGTGATGAACAGATCGCGGAACCGGGCTTCGCCATCGGTGATGGTGCAGACCAGATAGCAGCAGATGGTGAGCAGGGCGTAGATGCCAAATACCATCAGGAAGTCGTTGAGCAGCTCGTAGTAGCCGTCCGGCATGGTCTTGAAGAGGAAGCCGGAGAAATACTTGTTGGCAACAAACTCCACAAAGAAGATGACCAGCAGGATGAGGGCGCTGAGCACGCTTGCACGCTTCTCATGCTTGATGCCGTAGCAGGCATCGTAGGGGTTGCGCAGCATCTGGAAGCCGTAGAGCACCTGATCGATCAGCTTGACGCTGAGGATCTTCTCCCTGATCCAGCGCAGGGGCTTCAGGATGCCGAACTTGCGGTCCAGCAGCTTGAGCAGCTGCCACACCACCACCAAGCCCACCAGAACGTAGATGACCTTGTCGATGTTGGCATGGAGCAGGTTGGAGCGGTGCTCCCACCATGCATCGGAGTAGCCCTGACGGTAGCCGCCGTTGCGGAAGGCTTCCATGGCCTCCTCGTAGTTGCCCTCCCGGTACAGCGCCTCGCCCAGACCGGTGGAGGCGTAGGTGAACAGGGAGTTCATGCGCAGCACTTCCGACCAGGGAGCCTTGGACTCGGCGTACTTGCCCTCCTGGAACAGGGTGAAGGCCCTGTGCACCAGATCGGCAAACTCGGTGGGGCGCAGCACCTGAATGCTGTTCAGGTTTGCATCCAGCACGAAGATGGTGTAATCGTCATCCACCACCAGCCCTTCCACCGACTTGAACATGCCCGTGCGCTGCTCGCTGAGCACGTCGTTGGCCCCGAAGAGGAAGAGCATATCACCCTCGGAGGTGTACTCCATAATGGTGCCGTTGGCATTGGCGGTAAAGATGGAGCCGTAGCTGTTTACCGCTACGGAGGTGTTCAGATCAACCTGCCAGTCGGGGGTCATGGTGTTTTTGCCCGCCACGTTGAGGCGGCGCAGGGCGCTGTCGTCACCGGCCTCGGTAACGGTATAGACCATGCCCTTTTCGTCGATGGTCAGATTGCGCACCGAGATGGGCACGATGTTGCCCACAACGGCAGAGTCCTTACCGAAGAGGAACCGGCGGATGTGGGTAAGCACCGAGATGCGGGAGGTGTTGGCACCGTAGTAGCCCAGAAACTCGCCGCCGCCCACAGGGCTGATCTGCACAACACCGTTGGTGTTACCCTTGGAGACGATGTACAGGTTGCCGCGCTTATCCAGCACCACCTTCTGGGGCACATAGGGCGCGGTCTCGCCAAAGAGCTGGTGGGTGGGCTTTACATACTCCATTACGAAGTTGCCCTCCGCATCGTACACCAGCACGGCGCGGGCCTTTTCATCAGCCACGTAGAGGTTAAGAGCATCGTCCACATAGATGCCCATGGGGGATTTCATATTGCGCTTATCCGTGATCTCGCGGACAAACTCGCCCTCCTTGGTGATCACCAGCACGCGCTTGTTGCCCGTATCGGCAATGTACAGGTTGCCGTCGGGGCCCAGACGCATGTCGGAGGGCATTTTGAGGGTCTCCTCGCCGAAGCGGATCATGGTGCGCACAGGCTCGTAAGCGGTCTGGGTCTCCACCATGTCGAACTTATCCACGCCCAAAGTAAAGGTACGGTAGGGCGTGGCGGCCTGCGCAGGCATGCACAGCGCCAGCAGGAGGATGAGCAACAAGAGCCACGCGGCAATTCTTTTCATCTGCATCCTCCTTACTTGAGACCGCTGTGTGCCATGGTGTTCATCACGTTGGACTGCATGATCACGAACAGCAGCAGGTTGGGCAGGAACATGATCAGCGCTGCGGCGGCGGCCATGCCCTGACCCTGCACCGTACCAACGCCGGAGAGGGTGTTCATGTAGAACGCCAGCGTGCGGATACCCTCGCTGCTGGTAAACAGGTTGGAGGTCTCCACATTGTTCCATACCGCCTGAAAGGTGAGAATGGCACCGGTGGCAATGGCGGGCTTGATCATGGGGATAACGATCTTGCGGTACACAGTAAAGGCGTTTGCACCCTCCAGCTGCGCCGCCTCCAGCAGAGAGTTGGGCACCTGATCGATGAACTGCTTGATCAGGAACAGGCACACCGGCATGGCGATGAGGGGCATGATGTGGGCCCAGTAGGTATCCAGAATGCCCACAAAGTTGATGGTCAGGTAGCGCGGGATGGTAACAGCCGTAGCCACGAACATCAGCGCCAGATTGTTGACCTCAAAGACCGTCTTGTTGAGCTTGAACTTCATCTTGCTGAGGGCAAAGCCCGCCATGGTGGAGATGATGATGCTCAGCAGCACTACCGCCACCGTTACCACAAGAGAGTTGAAGATGTAGCGGGAGATCGGGATGGAGGAACCGGCAGCGGTCTGCATCAGGTTCTGGAAGTTGATCCCGGAGGGATGAGCCACGAAGAACTTGGGCGGGAAGGCGTAGAGCTCATCCATGGGCTTGAAAGCGTGGTTGAAGATGTACAGGATCGGAGCGCCCATGAAGATCGCTACCGGGATCAGGTACAGATAGAGCGGGATCTGGCTTTTTTCGAATTTCTTCGGGTTTACCTTGGTTCCGCCTACAGCAGCCATGGGAACAACTCCTTTCTTAATCTTTCTCTTCAAAGAGCTTGCGAGCCACAAAGGAGAAGGCGTAGATGAGCATCAGCAGCGCCACGGAGACCGCGGCGGCGTAGCCCATCTCGTAGCGGGCAAAGCCATAATCCTCGATGTGGTTGACCATCAGCTGGGCAGCGTACTGGGGCGTGGGGTTGGCACCAGTGAGCATAACGCCGATGTTGCCCGCCTGAAAGGCGTTGGTAACAGCCATCACGGCACCGAACAGCATCTGGGGCTTCATGGAGGGGATGGTGATGTAGAAAACCTCCTGGAAGCGGTTGCGCACACCGTCGATGGCGGCAGCCTCGTACAGCTCGGGGCTGATGTTCAGAAGGCCCGCCAGCATGGCAAGGAAGCCTACACCCATGGAGGACCACAGCGCCACAATGATGACAATGGGCATAATGAACTGGGTGTTCTGCATCCAGATGATGGGCTCGTTGATAATGCCCAGCTGGGTGAGCACATAGTTGGCAATACCGCTCTGGTTGCCCAGAAACACCGTGCGCCAGACCACCGTCATGGCAACGCCCATGGTCATGGAGGGCGAGTAGATGATCAGCGCCAGAATGGTGCGGGGCAGCTTGGTAAGCTGGCTCAGGCTCCATGCCAGAAAGAAGGCCAGCATGTAGCCAACAGGGCCAACGATCAGGGAAAAGAGGATGGTGTTGGGCAGTACATACTGCAGGAAGATGTTATCCTGCGTAAAGAGGTTGATGTAGTTGGTAAGGCCGATGAACTCGGGGGTCTGCACAGCGTTGTAGTTGGTAAAGGAGAGGCCGACCGCCATCACCGTAGGGATGATGATGAATACCGAGAAGAGGATCAGGTAGGGGGCAAGAAACAGGTACGGGGTACTCTTTTTGGTGATCATTACCGGCCCGCCTCCTTTCCGTGCTTCTGGTTCCAAGCCTCAATAATGCTTTCCACAACGCTCACATCCGGCGTGGGGAACTCCCGGAGCATAACGCCATCTTTGTAGTAGCCGAACTCCTCCAGCTTGCGGTAGGTCTCGCGGTTGATGCGCTTGACCGCCGTATCCATGGCGCGGCGGGCATCCACACCATCCACCGTTACAGAGATGAAGGCGTTGGAAAGCTCGCGCTCCAGCATGTAGGTGCCCAGCACCCACGGAGCCTCGGTCATCCACTCCATTTGCTCCATGATCACCTGCTTGTGCTCGCTCTTGAGGGGCAGGGAGGCAAAGGCCTCGGTGTTGGCAGTGGGCCAGATGTATTCGGAGCCGTAGGTGGATTGCAGCAGGCTGCCGAACTCGCTCTGCACCTCGGCAGAGGACCACCACTTGAGGAAGGTCCAGCTGTCCTCGGGCATATCAGTGGCAGACATGATGGCCATGGTCTCGGCACCGCCGGTGGTCCAGCGCTGCACCTGACCGGTGGCCTCATCCACCAGACCGGGAAAGAGATCGATATTCCACAGACCGTCCAGCTCGGGGGCAGCGTTGAGCAGCAGGTTGTAGGTTGCCAGATCAGCAATGCCGATGGGCAGCGTGCCGTCGCGGAACTGCTGGTAGAAGCCGGGGGAAGGCACATCGGTGGGCATGTTGTAGATGGTGAACAGCTCCGTCATCTCCCGGAAGCCCTTGAGGGAGATCTCACTGTCCAGCGTGGTATCGTCAACAGTCTCGCCGTAAATGGAGCCGCCTGCCTGAAGGATCAGCGGCAACGTGCCGGGGAATACCTTCATACCCACCATACCGGCGGTGGGGAAGTAGAAATTCATGTTGCGGCGCTGCAGCTCCGGCAGGATCTGCTTTACCTCATCCATGTTATCCGGCACGCGGATGCCAAGACCGTTCAGGATATCCTGCCGGTAGAACATGACCCAGAAGTTGACCGTCTCGGGCATGGCATACACGCCATCCTCAAGGGTATAGGGTACGAACAGACCGGAGGAGAACCGCTGCGCCACCTCGCCGAAGTCCTGGAACTGGGTAAGATCGTAGAGGGCACCACGGATATTCAAATAAGAAGGAACAACATACTGCAGACCCAGCACCACATCCGGCGCAGTGCCCGCCGCATTGGCAAGCACCAGCTTGTTGGCATCGGGCATGAGGGAGATATCCACCTGAATGCCGGTCTCGGGCGTGAAGCGGGAATCCACCATGTTCTGCACCAGCTCTGCATACTGGCGGCTGCGGCCCATCCACACCTGCAGGTGCTCGCTCTCGCCGTTGCCGGCAGCGTAGTCCTGGTCGGCAAAGGAGCGGAAGAAGCGCTTAACGCCCAGCAGGGCGCTCTGCAGTGCGGTGGCCTTCTGGGGCAGCTGAGCCTCGGTCTGGTAGAAGTAGATCTGGTCGATGGACAGATCGTTGATGGCCATATCCTGCAGCTGCTGCGCCAGCATACGGGCGGCAGAGTTGGCACCGGTGTTCAGCTCGCTCAGGCGGCGGGGCAGCTCCTCCGGCTCCTCTGCAAGACGGCGCAGCTGATCGGCACAGAGGGTCATGTTGGAAAACGCACTGCCGCTGCCTTCTGCGCTGTGGGTTTTCATCAGCTCCACCATGGCGGTGCAATCATCTGCCCAACCGTTCAGGATCCCCACCAGATCGGGAATGTAGGTGAGCAGGTCGTAATCGCGGTACTTGTCGGTGGTGATGCCGCCGGTAAGGCGTACCACCTCCAGCGAAAGGCCGTTGATCTCGCTGAGCAGCCGGTCGATGGTCTCATATACCGGGGTGAGCACCGTGCAGTTGATGCGCAGGGAAAGCTCGTGCTCGCCCGCCTCCAGCCAGAAGGTCTGGGGGGCATCGCCGGCGGCAACGGTCTTGGCGGTAAAGCCGGTAGCGTAATCGAAGGGGATCATCCGGGCTGCCTCGGAGGGCAGTGCACCGTCGATCAGAACATCCACAAAAACAGGGAAATCGGCCTTGGCGCTCTGGCGGTAGAAGAAGCCCAGCTGATACCAGCCGCTCTCCTCCACATTGACGCTGTAAGTGACGGTATCGCCCGCCGCATCAAAGGAGGTTCCGTCCAGATAGTTGATCTTGCGGTCATCCACATCGTAGGGGCTGAGCACAGCGTTGAACTCGCCGGCGCCGCGGATGGAGGAATCGTTGCGGCTCTTGATCTTTTCGGCCTCGATCACGATCAGATTGTCGCCGGAGGCATCGCCGCCCTGATAGGCAGCCACCGTCTCCGGAGCCCGCAGGCTGAGACTGTCGATGCGGATGAAGCCGTCCAGAACCTCAAAGCCGATGGTGTGCTCACCCGCCGTAAGTGCAAACAGGAAAGGCACATCAATGCGGCCTGCCGAGTCGGTGAGCCCCACGGTCTGCGCCTGATTGGCGGCATAGGGCGTGGTGGCCACCTCGTTGCCGTAACGGTCGGTGGGAAAGATGCCGTCATCCAGCCACAGGGAGTAGAGCTTGATGCGGCGCATCTCGTAGAAGGGCAACTGCCCGTCTACGGAAACCATCATTTCGGTGGGCAGGGAGGACTGGCCAAGATTCTGATAAGTAACCCACAGCTCGTAGAGGCCATCCTCCGGCACGGTGATCACAGCTTCGCCCGTCTCGCCGGTAGCCAGCTGCAGGGCGGCGGGTGTATCGGTATTCTCACCGGCATAAACAGGCAGGGTATAGGCCGCCTGCACCTGGGAATAAAGTGCTTCCGTGCGGCTGGCAAAAACCATCCAGTCCGCCTCCTCTGCCACCGCCATGGGGCAAAGCAGCAGCACAGCTGCCGCCAGAAGCGATACGATCTTCTTCAACAAACCCTTCACCCCCATCAAGGTTGCACGGCGACGCGGATGCCCCACAGGGCTGCGCCGGTCTGGTCAAGTGCGGTAAAGCAGGTGCTCCATGCGGACTGGCTCAGGTCGCAGGCGGTGTGCATCACGCCCCGGTAGGTGAGCCCATCCAGCGTGATGGTGATATTTCTGCCATCATTGCAAGCCCAAGTGCCGGTATGGTCGCCGGTCACGGTGCCGTCGGGGAGCAAAGTGGCCTCTTTGGATACATGCTCCACGCCGTTGATATCCCGCTGGTGCAGAAGCACCTTGTAAAGCCCGGCGCGGTTTTCCTCCGCCACAGGGCCGTCGGGCTCGCCCGCATAGCGCAGGGGCGATACCACAGGCCAGCCCTCCTCGTTCATATACATCTGATGCACGCGGATGCTGTGCGCCTCGCCGCTGTTGGCAAAGCGCGTGTGGAAAACGATAAAGTAGCGCCCGGTCTGTGCATCGTAGATGGCGGAATTGTGACCCGGGGAGCGGTACGCCATGGTGATCTTGTTCTTATCGGTGGCGGCAGCGGCAAACTTGTAGCCGCCCATCAGCTTAACGCCGTAGCCCACATAATCCGCATCGTTGAAGAAAGTACCGGGGCGGCCGCCGCAGCGGATCATGTTCTGGCCGAGGGCATCCTCGTAGGGGCCGTCGGGGTTTTTGGAGCGGCACACGCGGATGTTGTAGCCATCGGCAGCATTGAGCCCGCCAAAGGAGAGAAACAGGTAGTAGTAATCGGTATCCGGGCTGTAGAGGATGTAGGGGCCCTCGATGCGGCTGTGGTTCATGCCCAGCAGCTTCTTGCCGTAATTCTGCCCCTCCAGCGGGAAGCCGGTTGTGGGATCCATCTCCAGAATGTAGATGCCGCCGGAATAGCTGCCGTAGACCATCCACAGCTTGCCTTCCTTGTCGAAGAAGGTGTGGGGATCCACCACATTGGGGTATACGCTGGCATTGTAGCCGGGCATGCCACTCTTGAGGAAGATGCCCAGATCCTCGTAGGGGCCCTCGGGGCTGTCGCTGACGGCAACGCCCAGCGTTGACAGGGGCGAAGAGCCCTCGCAGGTGCAGTAATAGTAGTAATAGCGCCCGTCTGCCAGCTGCTGCACATCCGGTGCCCAGAAGGTGTTGGTACGGGCGTAGGAAAGCGCCTCCTTCAGCTGCTCCTGCACGTTGGCAAACAGGGTGCAGCCGCCGTGGGCATCGCGGGAGATCTGCTCCCAGCTGATCAGATCCAGACTGCGGGCGGCGGCCATGTGGCTGCCGTAGATATAGTAATAACCGTCCTGCGCTTTAATAATGGACGGATCGTGAACAGACACCTCGCGGAACTTGGGGATCTTCGGCATTTCCTCCGCTGCTGCGGGCAGGCAGGCGCACAGGAGAATGAGGCAAAGCGCCAGACAGAACCGTTTCATATGAGAGCAACCTCCGCAAGTATTGTTTTGGTTTGGTAATTTCTAAATCTTTTAGGTTTTACCTAAACTAATATTAATATACTATAGCCCCCCTATGCTGTCAAGCACAAATTGGGTGAATCTGGTCAGTTTTTGGTCATTTTCCGCCTCCCGGAAGGTGCAAACCGTTTGCGCGCAAAGAAAAAAGACGAACGGATTTTGTTTGTCTCCGTTCGTCTTTTCTGTTTTTTACAGCATAGCGGGTCTCCCCCGCACCTCAGCCCTGAAAGAGTTGATTTTCCAGTGAGAACACAGGCAGACCATTCTCAAAGGCCACCCGCATGACAAAGCAATGGCGGTTGGGGTCGTAGAGCGGGTCGCCCACGATCTCGTCGTAGGGGCGGGCATGGTAGGAGGTATAGACAGCCCCCTCCTCATCGGTAAAGAAGGTGTTGTGGCCTGGGCCGTAGATACCCCTCTCCGCATCGGTAACAAAAACCGGCTTGCTCAGCTTATGCCATGCGGCGATATCCATGGGGTCGGCATCCGCCTCCATCCACAAAAGACCCATGCAGTAGGCGGCGCTGGTATCGCTGGCGGAGTAGGTCATGTATACGCGGCCCTGATGCTCGATCACCGTGGGGCCTTCGTTTACCCAGAAGCCGTGGCGCTCCCATGCATAGGTGGGCGAAGTGAGCAACATTTGGGGCGTCTTGAGCTTGAGGGGCGTCTCCATCTCGGCGATGTAGAGGTTGGAGATCATGCGTCCGGCACCCACTTTTTCGGCCCAGATGCAGTAGCGCTTGCCGTTCAGCTCGAAAACAGTCATATCCAGAGAGAAGGCTTCGAAGCTGTATTCGTCGCCGGAGGCACGCTCCAGCATGCCGCACTCCTCCCAGCTGCCGGTGATGGGATCCTCATCCCGGCAGCGCAGCACCCACGGACGGATCTTCCACGGGTCATCCCGTTCACCGGCGGCAAAGTAGATGTACCAGCTGCCGTCCAGCCGGTACAGCTCGGGTGCCCAGATGTGGCGGCTCATGCAGCCGCAGTCGTGAGCCTGCCACACCTGCTGCTCGGGGGCATTGCGCAGCCCCTCCAGCGTATCGGCAGTGCGCAGGATGATGCAGTCGTAAGCGGGAACGGAGGCTGTAAAATACCAGCGCCCGTCGATACGGCGGATATAGGGGTCTGCCCGCCGGGGGATAAAGGGGGTGTTCCATGCCGTCTTGAGGTAATTGGAGTTGTTCATGACAGGTACCTCCATCAAGTTCTATGGTACAGTTTTGTCTTATTCTGCGCCGAAACGTTTTTTCCTGCACGGGTGCCAAAAATCGTTGTGGTACACGCTTTTTTTCACACAAACGCCCCTGCCCGGCAGCGGACAGGGGCCCGTTCAAGTACGCAAAAGTGCATGAAGCGCAGGCTCCTGTCGCCCTCACACCAGCTCTGCCACCAGCGTGCCGTAGGGCGGCAGCTCCACGCTGCCTGCCAGCATTTCGCCACTCTCCATGGAGCGGGCGGGAGCATGCAGCGTGACCTGCTGTGCCTTGGGCAGATAGTTGAGCAGGAACAACCAGCGCCTGCCCTCCTTCTGCCGCAGAGCCAGTTCCACCGGCCAGGGCGCGTCGGCGATGCCTTCAAACAGGGGCTTTACACCGGCGGCCCGGAGCAGCCCGGGAGCGTTCTCTGCGGTAAACACGCTGCCCCAATGCAGCACGCGCCCCTTGCCCAGCCGGTTTTCCACCAGCGCAGCCTGCCCCTTGTAGTAGCTTTCGCCATAAGCAGCCAGCACCTCCGCCCCCTCCAGCGGTGTGATGATATCGTTGAACACGGGGCTTTCCAGCCGGGTCTCCCCCATCATGGCGAAGCTCTCCGGCTCAGCAAAGGTGGTGAAGGTGAAATCCCGCACATCGGTGGCGGTGAGGGGCTGGAGCAGACCGGGCTGGGGCTGCATGACGCAATGCCCCCGAAGATCCTTGTAGCCGGAGCGGCAGCCGATGAGCAGCGTGCCGCCCTCCTCCACATACGCCCGGAGCAGATCTGCCCGGCGTTGATCCATCATAACCGGATGAGGATAGACCACCACCGGATATTTGCGCAGCTTCTCGGCAGCATCCGGCTGGTCGATGTAGACCAGATCGCAGGGCAGATGGTGGCGTGCCGATGCCTCAAACAGCCCATCCCTGCTGGTCTGGTATACCCGCCGGTGCCACGCATCAAGGCGGGTATCCCACTCGTTGTCGTAATCCTCCAGAATGGCGAAGGCAGCGGTGTAATCCGCACCGCAGACAGGAGCGATCTTCTCCAGCAGGCCGGTAAAGCGCTTTACCTCCGCCAGCTTGCGGTTATCCCGGCTGTCGTAATCCAGAATGCCGTGCCAGTAGATCTCCGTACCCATGGTGCAGGTGCGCCAGCGGAAGAAGGATACGAAGTCTGCGCCATGAGCAACGCTCTGCATAGCCCAAAGGAGCATCTGTCCCGGGCGGGGTGCAGGCGCTTCCAGCCGGTTCACCCAGCCGTTGGCACCGCTCTGCTGCTCCATAATGCCGAAATGGGGACAGATGGAACGGGTCTGGATCAGCTTGAGGGCTGCCCACCGATCCCTGAGACTGCCGTCGGGGGACACATTATCCAACCCGTAGGCAAAGTTGGGGTAGGTATCGTGGGTGTATACATCCAGTGCCTCCCGGGTCATACGATGGTTATCGATGCTGGCAAAGAGACCGTTGGTGGTGATGAAATCCCCCGGCTTTCTGTAGCGGCGCAGGATGGCCGCCTGCATTGCGCAGAAGCTGATCGCGCTTTCGGAAACAAAGCGGATGTATTCCACCATGATGTGGGGGTTGCGCCCGGTGCCCGGGGTAAGGCGGGGCACATCCACCTCCGCCCAGTCGGTATAAGTCTGGTTCCAGAAGGTGGTACCCATGGCCTCGTTGAGCCCGTCCAGCGTTTGGTAGCGGTTTTTCAGAAACTGCCGGAAGGCTTCGCCATCGGCCTCGGAGTAGAACTCGTCGGTCTCGCAGTTCAGCTCGTTATCGATCTGCCAGCCCACAATGGCAGGATGTTGCCCGTAGTGGGAGGCGATTTCTTCCACGATGCGGCTTGACAGGCGGCGGTAGGTGGGCGAGTTATAGTTGTAGTGGCGACGGCCGCCGTGGCGGTAGAGAATACCCTCCATGGTGCTGTTGAGCACCTCCGGGTACTTGCGGGTGAGCCACGCAGGCGGCGTGGCGGTGGGGGTGCCGAAGATCACCTTCATGCCCACGGTCTGGCACAGGTCAAGGAAGCGCTGAAAGTAATCAAAGGTAAATTCGCCCTCCCGGGGCTCGCAAAGGCTCCATGCAAACTCTGCAATGCGGATGACCGTGATGCCGGTTGCCAGCATACGGCGGAGATCCTCCTCCCACATGCTCTCGGGCCAGTGCTCCGGGTAGTAACAAACGCCAACGGTGTACTGCTGCCACTGGTGTGCCATGCTGATGTATCTCCTTTTCTGCGCCGCCTGCGGCGGCTGTATGGTTTACTTGCCAAAGGCGTCCTGGTTCTGGTTGGGGCTGGAGCGCTTGCCGATCTCCGGCATGCGGCGCTCGATGGCGGCAAGGGAGATCTCCACATCCTCCTCTGCCTCCTCGGCATCGAAGCAGCCAACGGTAACGCAGTCGGTGGGGCGGATGGTGTTCCACACAAAGTTGAGACCCACAAAGGGCGATACACGGCCCGCCGCCATGGGCTTGATGGTCAGCACCGGTTTCTTGGCATTGTGGATGATCTGGTTGACCGTCTCCACCTCCACCTGCATCAAAAAGCCCATGCAGTTATAGATCTGGATATAGGTCTGCACATCATACTCGTTCTCATCCGAATAAGTGACCAGCTCGGGCATGTGGGCGGAAAGGCCGGGGATCATGCCCCCCTGACGGATCATATCCAGATAATCGGGCAGGCGGTCGATGATGTGCTTGTTCTTGTTGACCAGTGCCTCGGCACTTGAGTGGTGCACAAGGCAGAAGGTGGCTCCGCAGTCGCGGCTGCGGCGGATGGTGGCCCGTGCCTCCCGGCGGGCAGCCTCGTTATCATCCACGTTGATGATGGGGGTATCGATCAGGATCAGCTTTTTGCCGCTCTTCTCCTGCGCATACTGCACCGCCTCCTGCATGACCCGCTCCTGCTGCAAGGGACCCATGATGGTATCCACGCCCCGGTCCAGGAAGGTCTTGAGCATGGGGTAGGCCTTCTCGCCATCGGAAAACTTGCGGAGGATCTGATGATCCTGCGCAGGGCTGCGGTGGCTCCAGCCCAGCATCCAGTTGGTGCCAATGATCATACGGGACAGGGAGACGCCTGCCACTTCTGTACGGGGAAAGAGAACATTGCTCATACGGAAACCTCCATATTGATGGTTATTCGGTTGTATGCCCCCTGCCGGGGCTTTTTCCTGTATTCCAGTATACGGGTACGGGGCGGCTTTGTAAAGGGGGCAGGTGGCGGGAGAGGTGTTAAGGAACGATTTTTCCGGTAACAAGCAAAGGAGCATCCGGCGGGAAAAGAGGGGTTATCAAAAAAGCAACAGGTCATGGTTTTCTCCACGTGAATTCTTCTCTTTGCTGTTCATATTTTATCGCTCAAAGCATTTGATGTGCTCCAACGACCCATACATAAGAAATATTACAATTGCTCAAAATATTAGTCAAGTGCTTTTGTATGTGTGCAGAACTTCTGAATGAAAGTTACTATAATATTCTCAAGCGAATTGCATAAGGAGCTTTGGGAGGTGATGTGCCATGAACAATGAAAAAGTATTGAAGAATAGAGATCGGTATGTTCATTTGGGCATCGCTATCGCAGCTCTCAGAAAAATGCGCGGAATGTCTCAAGAACAACTGGCCGAAAAAGCAGATGTCAGCCGCTCGCACATCAGCTCAATCGAAGCGCCGGGAATCGCTCGTCCATTTTCACTTGAAGTGTTCTTTAATATCGCCGATGCTTTGGACATTGATCCTGCAGATCTGATCAGCGCATCAGTGTTTCCCGACAGAATTTTTACCAACACAAAGGAATAATGCTCCCGAGCCGTTCGAACGCCCTATCCAAGTCTATTCCTTTCATCTATCATGGTAATACAGAAACCGCAAGCCAAGGCTTGCGGTTTCGCTGTTTCCGTGATGGCAGCGAAGGATAACTCCATCCTTTTCACCACCCCTGCCGGGAAGCCTCCTTTTTTCAAAACACACACCGCCCCGGGGACGGATTATTTCCAAAGAGGTATTGCCATCCCCCACGCAATGCGGTATGCTGACTGAAAAGAAAGCGATACACAGGAGGGGGTCACACCTCATGCTTGGTGCATTTCTGGATACCCACCCCTTTACCGGCCTTATGGAAAAGCTGCCCGCCTTCCCCTATCCCCCCATGAGCGACCGGGCGGCATGGGAGGCGCTGCCAAAGGAGGACAAAGCCGACCTGCTTTCCTTCTACGAAAGCTGCCGGGAGCCCTACCCCATGCTCACCGCCACACAGTTTCTGGGCTTTGTGCGCTCCGGCAGCCGCAAGGTGTTTGAGGAGCCGTATTTCTACCGGCGGCGCAAGCTGATCGCCGCTGCGCTCCATTGCTGCCTCACCGGACGGACGGATGCGCTGGACGAGGTGGTGGACGGCATCTGGTGCATTCTGGAGGAGAGCAGCTGGGTGATCAGCGCCCACAACATAAACGCCCTGCCGGACAGCCCCCGCCCCGAGCAGAAGCCCCTGCCCGACCCGGAGTCTCCGGTCATCGACCTGTTTGCCGCCCAGACGGGCATGGTGCTTTCGCATGTATCCACCCTGCTTAGTGATGTGCTGGACGGGGTGGCCCCCATCCTGCGCAGACGGGTGAGCACGGAGATCCGCAAACGGCTGCTGGAGCCCTTTATGCAGCGGGACGATTACTGGTGGATGGGCTTTCTGCGCAAGGATCTGTGCAACTGGACGCCGTGGATCGTATCCAACATCCTCTTTACCGCCTGCATCGAGATCAAGGACAGGCGGCTGCTGTGCGACCTGTGCGACCGGGCCTGCCGCATGCTGGACCGCTGGATCGCCGTGCTGCCGCAGGACGGCGGGCTGGACGAGGGCACCGGTTATTTCAATATGGCGGGCGGCTCGCTGCTGGACTGCCTCCAGCTGCTGGAGCGCATCACCGACGGCAGGATGCAGCTCTGGGACAACGAAAAGCTGCGGAACATCCTCACCTTTCCGCTGGCGACCCGGCTGGAGGGCGGCTGGTTCGTCAACTTTGCCGATTGCGATGCACGCCCCGTCCTCTGCGGCGAGAGGCTGCAGCTGGCAGGTGAGAAGCTGGGCATCCCGGCGCTCAGGCAGCTGGGGCTGGAGCATCGGGCCACGCCCTCCCGCCAGCTGGCGGATGTGCCGCACCTGACGCGGCTTCTGGACAGGCTCTTCCACCCTGCTGCCTGCGCCGCAGGAGAGCTGCCGCCCCGGGATCACTGGCTGAAGGATCTGCAGCTGCGGGTCTGCCAGCAGGACGGCATGATCCTCTGCGCCAAGGGCGGGCACAACGGCGAAGCCCACAACCACAACGATGTGGGTTCCTTCATCCTGCATGTGGACGGAGAGCCGCATGTGGTGGATGCGGGCAACATGGTCTATACCGCCAAGACCTTTTCCGGCGAGCGCTACACCCTGTTCAACACCCGGGCAGCCTACCACAACCTGCCCATGCCCGGCGGCCATGAGCAGCAGCCCGGCGCACACCGCAGGGCAACGGCGGTGGAAAAGCTGCCGGACGGGCTCTCGCTGGAGCTGGCGGAGGCCTATGCCCCGGAAGCGGGCATCCTCTCCCTGCGGCGCAGCATGCGCCTGTGCGGCGGCGGCTTCACCCTGCGGGATACGGTATCGCTGAAGGCGGATATGCCCGTTACATGGGTATTCCTGCTCCGGCATGAGCCGGTGACGGAAGCCGGTGTGCTGACCACCGGCAGCCTCCGCATGGTGCCGGACAACGATCTGGACTGCCGGGTGGAGGAGATCCCGATCACCGACCCCCGCATGGCGGAGAACTACCCGGGCTCCCTGTGGCGGCTCACGCTCACCGCTCCCGCCGCCAAGCACCACGACCGCACCTTCCGGCTGGAGAGAGCCGGAGAATGAACGCTTATCCGAACCCGAGTTTTCGAAAGGATGTTGACAGATGGAACGCTTGTTTCCCACCCATCAGGTACGTATCTCAAGTGAAGCTGCGCCCCTGTGGCAGCTGACCACCCTTGACGCAGGCGGCGCTGATGCGCCCATCCTTGTGCCCGTGCCCGGCGCATGGGAGAGCCAGCCCACCCTCCGCAGCTACCGGGGGCGGGGCGTGTATGAGCAAAAGATCACCTGCGGGGGCAATGTACGCTTTGTCTTTGGCGGGGTCAGCTTCCGTGCGCTGGTAAGGCTGGATGGGCAGGAGCTGTGCCGCCACTACGGCGCATACACCGCCTTTGATGCCATTGCCGAAAACCTGCCCGAAGGGCAGCACACCCTCACCGTGGAGGTGGATAACCGCTTCGGCGAGGATTCCGCCCTGCACATTCCCAACGACTACTATTCCTACGGCGGCCTCACCCGCCCGGTGCTGGTGGAAAAGCTGGGGGATGCCTACATCACCCGTATGCAGGTGACACCCTCCTTGACCCGGGAAGGCTGGCAGGCCGATATCCGGGTATGGGTGCGCAGCCTTTCGGATGCCCCGGCTGCCTGCTCTCTGCGCATCAATATGCCGGAGCTCTGCGAGCAGTGCATGCCCGTCCGGCTCCAGCCCCGGCAGGAGACCATGGTGCACTGCACCGTCATCTGCCCCGATGCCGAACCGTGGCAGCCGCTGAAAGCCAGACTTTACGACATCTCTGCCGTGCTGGAAAAGGACGGAGTGCCCGTGGACGACCTGCGGGACCGTTTCGGCTTCCGCAGGGTGGAGGTACGGGAGAAGGGCATCCTGATCAACGGCGAAAAGGTGTATCTGAAGGGCTTCAACCGCCATGAGGACTGGGGCAGCTTCGGCTGCGCCGTACCGCTGGGCGCCATGCAGCAGGATCTGGCCATGATGCTGGATCTGGGCTGCAACTGCGTGCGCACCTGCCACTACCCCAACGATCCCCTGTTCCTTGACCTGTGCGACCAGCTGGGCATTCTGGTCTGGGAGGAATCCCACGCCCGGGGTCTCAGCGAGGAGCGGATGCGCAACCCCAATTTTATGGAGCAGAGCCTGCTGTGCACCCGGGAGATGGTGGAGCAGCACTACAACCACCCCTCCATCTTCATCTGGGGCTGCCTCAACGAGTGTGCCGACGATACCCGGTACGGCGCAGACTGCTACCGCAGGCTCTATGCCCTGCTGCACGAGCTGGATCGCAGCCGCCCGGTGACTGCCGCCCTGCTGGAGCGTCCCGGCGGGCTGGTCTACGATGCACAGGATGTGGTCAGCATCAATATCTATCCCCAGTGGTACCACAGTCGCCCCGTGGATTGGCAGATCGCAGCCAAGCGGCAGGAGATCGCTGCGGGCGGCGGCGGGGAGAAGCCCCTCATCATCAGCGAGATCGGCGCGGGCGCTGTCTACGGCTACCACGATCCCCTGAGCCGCAGCAAGTGGACCGAGGAACGCCAGTGCGACATTCTGCGGGGGCAGATCGAGGCCGTATTTGCCGAAGAAGCCGTCTGCGGCATCTTTCTGTGGCAGCTGGCCGACTGCCGGGTAACTGAGGAGGAATGGTTCGACAAGCGCCCCCGCGCCTACAACAACAAGGGCGTTATGGATGAGTACCGCCGCCCCAAGCTGAGCTATGCTGTGGTTCGGGAGCTGTTCCGGAGCAAGTGATTGCCTGCATTTGACGGCTGATTTTTCCCGCCCGCTGCGCTATAATGAAAAAAACCACTCCAAAGGAGGTACCCCCTATGTTTTTGAAGCGCACCCTTTCCCTGCTGCTGGCACTGTGCCTTGCCCTGCTGCTGGGCGCTGCCGCCGGCGAGGGCGCAGCCCCCGGCGACCTGCCCCGGCGCGGCATCATTCTGCCGCTGACCTTTGAGGACGTAGCCGACGGTCTCAATGTGGAGCTTACCACGCTGAGCACCACCATCGATCCCCATATGCCGGTGATCGATTTTACCTACACCGATGCCCAGCTGCTCTCCGGCCTGCTGGCAGACTACCCCGATGCAGATGAAGCCATGCAGGAGCAGCTGCGTGCTGCCGCCACCGGCCCCGCCGGGCAGGTGATGCTGATCCGGAAGGAAGCCTACGAGCAGCTGACCGCAGGCACCACTCTTGGCGAGGCGCTGGGCATTCCCTCCGCGTTCCTGATGGGCGAAAATGAGGGATATGTATACGTGGGGCTGGATTACAGCACCCTGCTCTCCACTTCGGACGAGGCGCTGCTGGCCCGTGCCGTGGCGGCCGCCACCCGTGCGGCAGAGATCATGGCGCAGGCCGAGTTCCAGCCCATCGTATTCGATGCGGACGAGTTCTACAAGCCGCAGGGCACCTTCCCCGCCTTCACCACCACCGACCTGAGCGGCAACCCTGTGACCAATGAGATCTTCGCAGACAAAACGCTGACGGTGGTCAATGTATGGGGCACCTACTGCGGCCCCTGCATAGACGAGATGGATGAGCTGGCTGCCTGGAGCCAAAGCATGCCCGAAAACGTGCAGCTGATCGGTCTGGTCAGCGATCTGTACAGCGCCGACGATGCCGATACCCTGGAGACCGCTATTGCCATCTGCGAGGCCACCGGCGCAGACGTGTACCCCAGCCTTGTAGCGGGCACGGATTTCGCCCCGCTGCTGAGCACTGTTGTGGGCGTGCCCACCACCTTCTTTGTCAACAGTCAGGGGCAGCTCATCGGCGAACCCATCGTGGGGGCCAATGTGGCCGGATGCATGGCCTTTGTGGAGGAATACATGAATGCGCAATAACACCCGATGGATGACCGCCCTGCGCCTTGTGCTGCTGTGCGCCGCCGCAGGCTTTATCCTTCTGGGCATCAGCCGGGGCGAGGTGGCGGTGGTGCTGAAAAAAGCCGTTAATCTGTGCCTTGAGTGCATCGGTCTGGGGTGATGGGCATGAAGATATCGCAGGCGCTCAAACGCAAAGCCATACAGATCGCTGCCTTCGGGCTCAACAACTGCCATGTGGGCAACTTTTTCCAAAAGGGCGGCGCAAAGCTCTACACCGGCAAATGGAAGCAGTTCTGCGCCCCCGGCCTCAACTGCTACTCCTGCCCCGCTGCCTCCCTCTCCTGCCCCATCGGGGCGCTGCAGGCGGTCTCCGGCTCCATGAAGCTGGACTTCAGCTTTTATGTGGTGGGCTTCCTGCTGGCGGTGGGCGTTCTGCTGGGGCGGCTGGTGTGCGGCTTTCTGTGCCCCTTCGGGCTTTTGCAGGAGCTGATCGCCCTCATCCCGCTGCCCAAAAAGAAGCTGCGGCTGCCCCGGTTCGCCAAGTACATCAAGTACGGCGTGCTTGTGGTGTTCGTGCTGCTGATGCCCGTGCTGGTGACAAATGTGGTGGGCATGGGCGACCCGGCCTTCTGCCAGTACATCTGCCCCGCAGGCACGCTGGAGGGCGGTGTGCCCCTGCTGAGCACCCACCCGGAGCTGCGGCAGACCGCAGGCGCGCTCTTTGGGTGGAAGCTTTTTGTGCTCATCGCCACAGTGGCGGGCTGCGTGGTGGTATACCGTTTTTTCTGCAAGACCCTCTGCCCGCTGGGAGCCATCTACGGCATCCTCAACAAAGTGAGCTTCTACCGCCTGTCGGTGGATGAAAAAAAGTGCATCCACTGCGGCAAATGCGCACAGGTCTGCGGCATGGATGTGGATCCGGTCAGGCATCCGCAGTCTATGGAGTGCATCCGCTGCGGAGAGTGCGCCAAGGCATGCCCCACGGGAGCCATCCGGCTAGGGTTCGGGGTGTACAGGAAGAAGCCGGAGCAGGCAGCCGCCAAAGCGGCAGAGCCCACACCCGCCGCCTGCACAGGGCAGTGCAGCCGGTGCGGTCTGTGCGCAGACCGCCCGTCCAAACGTTGAGCATTGCTGTTGCCATGCCCAAAGATTCCAGAAAGGGAGATGCTTATATGCTACAGCGGAGATGCGCCCTGCTTCTGGCAGCGTTATTGTGCCTTTCCGGCTGTTTTCAACCTGCGTCAGCCATCGTTTCCCCCGCTGCTTTCAATGACCCGTACGACATCTGCATGAATGCCTATAACACCCTTCTGAGCAATGCTGCCGATCAAAGCGGGGAAGCTTTGGAAACGCTTCTTACCCATGCTGAGAACGGATATGTTCCGGCTCAATGCATGCTTGGCACACTCTACGACTTCGGCATTGGCGTGCCTCAAAACGCTCAGGAGGCAACCAGATGGTTCACGCTTGCCGCCGACAGCGGCAATGCGATGGCTCTTTATCAACTGGGCGGGATGTATGCCAGAGATCAATCCAGCCCCAGAGATTATGACGCAGCCTTCAAAATGTTCCTTCGTGCTGCCCAAATGGGCTATGCACCCGCCCAGTATGATCTGGGCAATCTGTACCGCGACGGCAACGGAACAGAGCCATCCCTGAACGAAGCCCTGCGATGGTACGAAGCGGCAGCTGTTCAGGGACACGCCTCTGCGCAGGTCTGTTTAGGCGTGCTTCTGTTGGAGGAGCCGCTTTGTATGGATCAGGAGAAAGCTTTCGAATGGTTCATGAAGGCGGCAGAGCAGGGGGATGCCACCGGGCTTCACAACGTTGGCTATTGCTACTACAACGGCTATGGCGTTGCACAGAGCTACACCCATGCAATGAAGTGGCTGCTTTCGGCTTCTGAGCTGGGGCATTGCGCCTCGGGGCTTTACATTGGCAATATGTACTACTTCGGCGAGGGCGTGCGGCAGGATCTTACCGAAGCCTTCAAGTGGTACAGCATCTCTGCGGAGCGCGGACTCCCGGAGGCGCAGCTGGTGCTCGGGGTGCTGTGTGAATACGGCATCGGCACGGAGCGGGATCCGGAGCAGGCTGCAAAATGGAATAAAGCCGCAAACGATCAGGGATACTACATCACATGGGAAAACACATGGGCTTATCTGAGCGAAGCCATGCACCCGTAAAATAGCACAGACAAAAGCCCTGCATGATGCGCATTCATCATGCAGGGCTTTTCTTGTGTTTTCATCATCCCCCACCCTGCGCCCGTGAAACGGGCGCAAACGCGGGAT
>JAZQHO010000206.1:0-5977 GCA_045540635.1 Candidatus Limiplasma sp. | reverse complement strand
GCCTCCGTCATCCCGGAGAACGACCCCACGGTCCTCTTCACCACCGCCGGCATGCATCCCCTGGTGCCCTACCTGCTGGGCCAGAAGCACCCCGCCGGCACCCGCCTGACCGACGTACAGAAGTGCGTCCGCACCGGCGATATCGATGATGTGGGCGACTTCAGCCACCTTACCTTCTTCGAAATGCTGGGCAACTGGTCTCTGGGCGATTATTTCAAGCAGGAAATGATCCCCTGGAGCTGGGAATTCCTCACCAGCGAAAAGTACCTTGGCCTGCCCAAGGAAAAGCTGGCCTTCTCCGTCTTTGCCGGTGACGAGGACTGCCCCCGCGATGAGGAGAGCGCCCAGCTGTGGCGCGATTGCGGCGTTGCCGACGACCACATCTTCTTCCTGCCCAAGGAAAACAACTGGTGGGGCCCTGCCGGTCTGACCGGCCCCTGCGGCCCCGATACGGAGATGTTCATCATCACCGATAAGGAGCCCTGCGGCCCCGATTGTTCCCCCGCCTGCTCCTGCGGCCGTTATCTGGAGATCTGGAACGACGTGTTCATGCAGTACAACAAGCAGGCCGACGGCACCTTTGTGCCCCTGAGCCAGAAGAACGTGGATACCGGCATGGGGCTGGAGCGCACCATCTGCGTGCTCAACGGCAAGAAGTCTGTTTACGAGACCGAGCTGTTCGAAAACATCCTCGGCAAGATCGCTGAGCTGTCCGGCAAGACCTACGGTCAGGATGAGGAGACCACCAAGGCCTTCCGCATCATCGGCGACCATATGCGCACCTCCACCTTCATCATGGGCGACGACCGCGGCGTGAGCCCCTCCAACATGGATCAGGGCTACGTGCTGCGCCGCCTCATCCGCCGCGCTGTGCGCTACGGCATGAGCATCGGTATGCCTGACGGCTTCACCGGCGAGATCGCCAAGGTGATCATTGCTCAGTACAAGGATGTGTACCCCGAGCTGGAGCGCAACGAGAAGTTCGTTCTCGAGCAGCTGAGCCTTGAGGAGACCCGCTTCGCCAAGACCCTGCGCCAAGGCGAGAAGGAATTTGACAAGATCTACAACAACATCCAGAACACCCGCGCCACCCTTGATGCCATCCTCGCCGCCGACAATAAGGTGGCTCTGGCTCAGGAGTACGCTCAGGTGAAGAAGCTGCGCCCCTCCCCCGATATGCTGCCCATCATCGATGCTGCCAAGGCCGGCGACGAGGCCGCTCTGGTGGCTGCCGTCAATGCCCGTCTGGAGAGCCTGACCACCATGGACGGCCGCAGCGCCTTCAAGCTGTACGATACCTACGGCTTCCCCATTGAAATGACCATCGAACTGGCCACCGAAAAGGGCCTCAAGGTGGACGAAGCCGATTTCGCCGAGCGCTTCAAGCAGCATCAGGCCACCTCTCAGGCCGGTGCCGAGCAGCGCTTCAAGGGCGGCCTTGCCGACCACAGCGCCCAGACCGCCCGTCTGCACACCGCCACCCACCTGATGCACACTGCCCTGCGCAAGGTGCTGGGCGACGAAGTAGCTCAGAAGGGCTCCAACATCACCGCCGAGCGTCTCCGCTTCGACTTCTCCTTTGGCCGCAAGATGACCAAGGAAGAGATCGCCGAGGTGGAAAAGCTGGTCAACGAAGCCATCTCTGCCAAGGCTCCCATCACCTGCCGCGAGATGACCGTGCCCGAAGCCAAGACCGAAGGCGCCATCGGTCTGTTCGAGAGCAAGTACGGCGAGCTGGTCAAGGTCTACACCATGGGTGAGTTCTCCAAGGAGATCTGCGGCGGCCCCCATGCCGAGAATACCGGCGATCTGAAGAGCTTCAAGATCCAGAAGGAAGAAAGCTCCTCTGCCGGCGTACGCCGCATCAAGGCTGTGATCGGCACCACCGCCGACGAATAAGGGATACGGCGGGGCGCTGCCCCGCCCCATGCCAAAGGGTGCTGCCCTTTGGAAACCCGGCAGGGGCCGTGAGGCCCCTGCACCCCACCGTTTGCATCCGCTATGCGGACGCAAAGGGATCATTCATTTAGATTGGTACGCTGTTGCCGGTGCATTAACGTTGATGCTTTCCCGGCGATGGCTGGCACCATCCCGCATTGCCTCCCGAAGTACAGGCGATGCGGAGGCAGGGAGCCACGCTTCCTGACAGAAGCCGGGGGTACCTCCCCTGCTCCACACACCCTAAAACCTCTGCGCCACCGCATGTTTTGTTAAAGACGGATCCCATACTCACCCTCCGTCTATGCAGGCATCGGTGGCTTTTTGCATCCCTTTTTTCCGCTGGGCGGCCCTCTCACCGCTGTATGAAACAAAGGGCGCTGCATCCTACAAAAAACGGAGGTGAAAAGAAAATGGAACAGACCCAAAGACACCCTCACTGGCAGGAGGAAGAAAACCATCTGGCGGCTACGCTGGGCGTGGTCGCAGCAGAAAAAGAGAAACTGGAGGAAAAGCTGGGCATCGTGGACGGCAACGACCGGTTGATCCATGTGCTGGACGACGGCTCCAACGATGCGGTGGTGCAGCAGTTTCTGGTCAAGAACCAGCTGCGCTCCCTGCACCAGCTCCGGCTCAGCCAGCGGCAGCCCTACTTTGCCCGGCTGGACTTTACCCCGGATCCGGGCCGGAAGAACGACTGGCTGAAGGCCGGAGAGCTGAGCCGGGTCTATGTGGGCCGCTGGGGCGTGATCCAGACCCCGGAATACAAGGTCTGGGTAGCGGACTGGCGCAGCCCGGTGGCCAACCTGTACTATTCCGGTCAGGTGGGGCGGGTCAGCTATGATCCCGGACGGCAGCGTATACGGCGAACTGAGCCTGAAGCGCATGCTCACCGTGGAGGATGGCAAGCTGACCGATATGCAGGATACCGGTCTGGCGGGGCAGGAACGCTTCTTGACCGATGCCCTCAGCCAGCTGACATCCTCACGGCTGAGAGAGGTAGTTACCACCATACAGGCGGAGCAGAACACGGTCATCCGTGCGGAGCCTGCGCAGCCCCTGTGCGTGCAGGGTGTGGCAGGCAGCGGCAAGACCACCATCGCTCTGCACCGCATCGCTTGGATCCTGTACCGGCTGCAAAAGACCCTGACCCCGCAGCAGCTGCTGATTATTGCGCCCAACCCGCTGTTTCTCAGCTACATCAGCAAAGTGCTGCCCGATCTGGGCGTGGATGATGTACGGCAGATAACCTTTGAGGGGCTGTGCAAGCAGTTGCTGGGCAAACGCATGCCCCGCCTTGTGGATGTGCCCCAGCTGCGCCTGCGCCTTGGCATGAGCAAGCAGGAGCGGGATCAGCTGGATGATACGCTGCTGAGGAAGGGCAGCCTTGCTCTATACGAGCAGCTGCAAAACTTCCTCACCTTTTGGGAGGAGGAATGTCTGCCCAAGGAGGATATCCGGCTGGGCAATGCGGTACTGATGCCCGCCGCCGAGGTGCGCCGCTATTGCCTGACAGACTTCCGCCACTTTCCGCTGGCTGCCCGCATCGGCGAGCTGACCAAGGTGATCCGCAACCGGGTAAAGACCGTGGTGGAAAAGCTGAACCTGAGCATTACCGATGCTGCCGAAAAGAAGCTGGATGCGCTGCTGCACTCCATGCCTGACAGCCCGGAGCGCAGGCAGAAGGCCACCCTGCTGCTGAACAGCCGGGATGAGCGGCTCAGGGAGCTGGAGGCGCTTGGCAAAGCTTTCCCCAAGCAGGTGGAAAAGCTGTTTGGCTCCATGGATCTGTTGGAGGTGTACCGTCTGTTCTGGCAGCGGCTGGCAAAAAGGGATGCCGCCTTTGCCCCGGCAGCCGAATCCACGCTCCGCCTTGTGGAAAAAAAGCGTGCCGCCCGGGAGGATCTGCCTGCGCTGCTGGTGCTGGCAAAGGGACTGTACGGCCTCAACACCCCCGATGTGCGCCATGTGGTGATCGACGAAGCGCAGGATGTACCGCCCCTGCAGGTGAAGATCCTGCGGGAAAGCTTCGGGCACGATGCCTTTACGCTGGTGGGCGACCTTTGTCAGGGCATCTGCGGGGATGGGGGCATCCGCCAGTGGAGCGACCTTGCGGAAGGCATCTTCAAAAAGCCCGTGGAGACCGTTGCCCTCAGCACCGCTTACCGCAGCACGGCGGAGATCACCGATGCTGCCCTTTCCGTCATCGCTCGCCACCCGGTGGAGGGCGTGGGACACACCCAGCCGGTGCTGCGCCACGGCGGCAAGCCGCTTCTGGTGCGCTGCCAAAGCCAGCAACGCCGTACAGAGGCTGTTCTGGAGATCCTCAAGGGCTGGCAGCAGGAGGGCTTCCGGGGCATCGGCGTAGCTGCCAAGGATCCCAAAGCCGCCAAGAAGCTGCACAAGGCGCTGGTGGATGGCGGGCTGACCGAAGCACGGCTGGTCACAGAGGGCGACCCCTCCTTCGAAGGGGGCATCCAGGTGATGGATGCAGGCGTGGTAAAGGGGCTGGAGTTCGACTGCATGCTCATTGCCGATGCGGATGCGGAGACCTACCCCGACCAGCGCTTCTATGCCAAGCTGTTCTATGTGCTGTGCACCCGTCCCCTGCACCGGCTGGCGCTGTGCTGCGTGGGCGTACCGACGGCACATCTGGAAAATGCAGAGGTTGAGGAGAAAACGATGTAACATCCCTCTCTGCTCTGGCAGGCAACCGCCTGTCCTCCCCGACCCCACCCTGTAAAGGAGCGTTGATCCATGAACACCTTTACCCTGATCTATCAACAGGTTGCCCGCATCCCCGAAGGCCGGGTATGCACCTACGGGCAGCTCGCAAAGCTGGTGGGCAATCCCCGGCTGTCACGGGTGGTGGGCTATGCCCTGAAGGCCGCCCCGGAGGGTCTGCCCTGCCAGCGGGTCGTTACCAAGGATGGCGGGCTCAGCGATGCCTTTACCCCCATGGGCAGGGAGACCCACCGTCTGCTTCTGGAGCTGGAGGGCATCACCTTTACCCCGGACGGACGGGTGGAGATGGAGAAGTATTTCTGGGCAGGGGAATAAACGTGCAGCACCCCCGGCGCTTGATGAATGCATCATGCGCCGGGGGTGTTTTTCGCTATGCGGTTGTTGCTCACTTCAGCAGCTCCACCCACTGCCCGTCGGGCTTTTGCAGGTAGTACTGCTCGCTGATATCCTCCTCCAGAAACACCCGGAGCATATTCGCCATGCTGTCGGCCAGCGGCAGGGTACGCAGCTTATCCAGCTCCACCCAGCTGACCTCCCCTTCGCAGGAGGATGCCAGCTCGCCCGAAAAACGCTCCGCCCGGTACAAAAGCACCATGTAGCGGCTGCCATCCGCTTCGGGCCAATCCTTGATGCCGCAGAGCCGGGGCGCTTCGATGGTCAGCCCGGTCTCCTCCCGCACCTCCCGGATGACCGCATCGGTAAAGGACTCCCCCTTCTCCACATGCCCGCCGGGAAAGGTATAGCCCGACCAGTCGGGATCCACCCGGTTCTGCACCAGCACCCGGCTGCCGTCCACCACCATGCACATGTTGGTGAGGGTAACGATCTCGCTTCTTGCCATTACTTTTCCTCCTGCCCATGCCGCCCTGCCAACAGGCCGCCTGCAAAGGCAAACATCAGATTGTAGCCGCCGCAATCGCCGTCCACATCCAAAATCTCTCCGGCTGCATACAGCCCGGGCACCAGCCTGCTCTCCATGGTGGCAGGGTCGAACTGAGCGGTATCCAAACCGCCCGCCGTCACCTGTGCCTGATCAAAATCCCGGGTGCCGGTAATGGGCAGGGTAAAATCGTTGACAACCCGTACCAGCCGCCCCAGTATTTCGGGTCCGGCGGCATCCTCGCCCCGGAGACCGGCTGTTTGCAGCAGCGCCGTCTGTACAGCCGGGTGCATACAGCCCGCCAGAACCCGGGACAGCTTCGGCATCCTCCGGCTTTCGATCCTTGCCGTACGGTTCCCCAGCCAACGGCCTGTATGGGTCTCGCTGCTGCCGGTAACAGACAGCCGCAGATCC
>JAZQHO010000205.1:0-5428 GCA_045540635.1 Candidatus Limiplasma sp. | reverse complement strand
CACGGCTGCATGGAGGGATCAACGGGCTGCATAGCGCCGCTGTTCTGTGCAGGCCACGGCTGCATGGAGGGATCAATGGGCTGCATAGCGCCGCTGTTCTGTACGTTTTCAAGTGGCGGGAAACCGGCATAGGAGGTTCCCACGGGCGGCGCAGCAGCAGCCCCGCTCCCGTCAACGGGAGGGCAGGGCATAGAGCCGCTGTCCTGCTGGAAAAAAACATTGTCAAAAGCGCTGTTCATAGGGTTGGGGGGATCCATGAAGGAAACTGCGCCGCTGGTGCTTCCGAAGGGATTCTGGTATTCTCCCGGAAAAGCCGGAGCAGAAACCGCCATGGTGTCTGCGTTGCCGAAGGGATCCCCCTGCCGGGTTTGGGAATAAGCGTTGAGCTGACCCAGTTGTCCGGGCTGGGGCGCCGCATTGGCGAAAGGCTGCTCCGAAGCCGCCTGCGGAGCCGATTCCTGCCCATTGCCGTTCCACCGTTCGTCCATGCCTGCACCTCCTTATTATTCATAGGTAGAGATAGAAATATCATATCGTTTTCTTCTGGCAATGTCAATCAGAACCAGCCGAATATTGTCGTTTTGATGTATGCTGCTGTTACCGAACTGTAAACCTTTTTCCGGAAGCACCGGTTTTCTTCCTCCCGGGGTTGACAGACGGTGTTAGTCGGCTTATGATTCACTCATGCCGCTGGAAAACGGCGTAATATCAACGTTTGTTGAACTTTGACGAAAGGAGATGATGTACGATGGCAGCAAAAGATCGTACAAAAAAGAAAAAGCGCAGACTGTGGCCGTGGCTCCTTTTGGCTTTGGTGCTGGCGCTGGGGATCTGGTTTTGGTTTTCCACAGCGCAGGTGGCGCAGCAGAGCATGAGCAAAGAAACTGCGCAGCTGAGAGACATTGTTACCTACTACAGCTTTGAGGGCAGCCTCATCCCCGTTACCGACGAGGTGCAGACAGCCAAGGAGGCAGGAAAGGTAAAGGAGATCTATGTGGCGGAGGGTGATGCCGTTACGGAGGGCGATCCGCTTCTGCGCACCACCGATGGCACCCGCATCCTGGCGGCGCACACCGGCACGGTGGAGACCCTTTTTGTGGAGGCGGACGATCCTCTCCAGCCCGGCAGCCAGCTTTGCCGCATTGTGGACTGGGAGCATCTGGAGGTAAGCGTCAATGTGGACGAATACGACATCGATGCCCTTGCCCCCGGCAAAGAAGGTACTGTTTATGTGAATGCGGTGGATGCATCCGTGCCCGGGCGCGTTACCGAGGTGGCCCGGGAGGCGGTCAGTCAGGGGGGCGTAAGCTTCTATCAGGTCAAGTTCGGGGTGGAGCCGCCCGCCAATGTGCGCAGCGGCATGAGCGTGGAGGTGCAGGTGCTCAATCGTCAGGCGCTGGGCGCGGTCAGCCTGCCGCTTACCGCCATCAGCTACGATGAGTACAACAAGCCCTGTGTGCTGGTGCTCTCCGGCGAGGAATACCTGCGCCGGGAGATCACTCTCGGCGTGAGCGACGGCACCAATGTGGAGGTGCTCACCGGGCTCAGCGAGGGCGAGACCGTCTACTACCTGAGCAACGATCTGGCACGCTTCTTTGCCATGCAGCAGCGTATGATGGGCGGGATGGCACCATGAGCGAGGCCCCGTTTTTCCGTATGACGGGCATCTGCAAGGCCTACCGGCTGGGGGATGAATGGCAGCCTGTTCTCAAAAACGTGGATCTGACCATCGAAAAAGGCGAGTTTCTGAGCATCCTTGGCCCCAGCGGCTCCGGCAAAAGTACGCTGATGAACATCATCGGCTGTCTGGATACCCCCACCGACGGTGAGTATGTGCTGCACGGCAAGCGGGTGGATCAGCTGGACGAAAACCAGCTCAGCGTGCTGCGCAACCGGGAGATCGGCTTTATTTTCCAGTCCTTTCAGCTGCTCCAGCGGCAGGATGCCCTCTCCAATGTGGAGCTACCCCTCATCTATGCCGGCATGGGCGTGCAGAAGCGCCGCCAGCGGGCGGAGGAGATGCTTTGCAGGGTAGGGCTGGAGGAAAAGCTGCACCATATGCCCAACCAGCTGTCCGGCGGTCAGCAGCAGCGGGTGGCCATTGCCCGTGCGCTGGCCACCAACCCCAGCATCCTGCTGGCGGATGAGCCCACCGGTGCGCTGGATCAGAAAACCGGCAAGCAGGTGATGGGGCTTTTCCGGGAGCTGAACGCCGAAGGCCGCACCATCATTATGATCACCCACGATGTGGGTATCGCCGCCAACGCCTCCCGCATTGTGCGTATTCTGGACGGCGAGCTGAGCGAGGGGGTGCCGGAGGATGCTTAAGGAAAGCCTGCGGATGTCCCTCTCCAATATCAGATCCAATAAGATGCGCTCATTTCTGACCATTCTGGGCATCATCATCGGCGTAATGGCGATCATTGCCCTCATTACCGTTATGGAGAGCGCCACCGGCGAGGTAACGGCGCAGTTTGAGAGCCTGGGCACCGGCAAGCTGACGGTGCAGGCGGGCGGCACCGCCCTCAAGCAGGGGCTCCGGGAGACCGATCTGAGGCGCATCGAAGCGCTGGAGAACGTCAGCGGCATTTCGCCCACCCTGAGCCAGAGCCTGAGCGTGGTGCTGGACGGCGAGCTGCTGGAGGATGTAACGGTCAAGGGCAACGGCTACGCATACTTTCGTCACACGCCGGATGCGGTGGCAAAGGGCCGTCCCCTTCTGCCGGTGGATTTTGAGCAGTACAGCCGGGTCTGCCTGATCGACAGCGATCTGGCCCACGAGCTGTTTGCCGGCATAGAGCCCATCGGGCAGAAGCTGCTGGTCAAGGGCACCCGTTTTACAGTGGTGGGCCTGCTGGCTGACCCGGATGTGGATGATGTGATGAGCATGATGCAGCAGACCGGCGGCAACGGCTCGCTGGTGATGCCCTATACCACCTATATGCGCCTGTTCGGCGTAAAGGGGGTCAGCGGGCTGGAGGTATATGTGAGTGATACCGAGCGCACCGACGATACGGTGGAGGAGCTGGAGACCCTGCTGGATGAAAGCTTCAACTACCACGATGGCAGCTATACCATCATCAACATGGAAAACCTGCTGGATGTAATGGACACCATGATGGGGCTGATGACCAACCTGCTGGTGGGCATTGCCAGCATAGCGCTGCTGGTGGGCGGCATAGGCATTATGAACATGATGCTGGTAAGCGTTACCGAGCGCACGGCGGAGATCGGTCTGCGCAAAGCGCTGGGTGCCAGACCCCGCAGCATTCAGGTGCAGTTTCTCATGGAGAGCGTCATTCTCTCCCTGCTGGGCGGCGTGGTCGGCGTGGCGCTGGGTCTGCTGGTGAGCAAGCTGCTCAGCAATATGATGAACATTGTCTTTGTTTTCTCCCCCGGTGCGGTGGCGCTGGGCGTAGGCTTCTCGCTGGCGGTGGGCGTGATCTTCGGCTGGGCCCCTGCCCGCAAAGCCAGCAACCTGAACCCCATCGACGCCCTGCGCAGCGTGTGATGCCTTCGGCGGGTATCCGCTCCAAGGTTCACAGCCCTCCAAGGCTCCCTCGTCCCCCCTTTCCCCTTCACCCCACAACAGGAGGTAGAAACCACATGAAAAAAAACATCACCCTGTTCCTTACCCTCCTTCTCACCCTTATGCTGCCCTTTGGCTCCATTGCAGAGGAGGCCACCCTCCCGCAGGAGACCGCCGCCCCGCTGGACGGGCTCCTGTTCACCGCCACGGTGGAGCCTGCCCGGGAGCAGGCTGTCAAAGCGCCTGCCAGCGGCGAGCTGGAGGCTTTTTCCCTAGCCGCCGGTGATCGGCTCACCGCCGGGGAGGTATTTCTGCGCATCCTTCCCCAGACGGTGTACGCAGAAGCGGACGGTACCGTGGCAGCGGTCTATACTGCCCCGGGCGCTGCCGCCGATGGAGCCATGAACCGCTATGGTGCCCTTGTGCACATCGACTATACCGACCGCTACCAGTTCACCGGCAGCGTTGCCAGCAGCCGCAACACCGTGGAGAACCGGGATCTGCATGTGGGTACGCCGGTGTACTTCCGCTCCGGCAACAAGAAGCACACCGCCGAGGGCGTGATCACGCAGGTATCGAACGGTACCTTCACCGCGCAGGTGCTGGGCGGCGATCTGGATTTTACCGAGCGTGTGCAGGTGTACCGGGATGCTGAGTACAGCGAGACCATGCAGCTGTCCGAGGGCAGGCTGACGGCGCTGCCGCCCTATGCCGTTGCGGCGGGCGGCACGGTGCTCGAGGTGCTGGTAAAGCCCGGTGATACGGTCAAGGCGGGCGACCCGCTGCTCACTTTCGTGCCGGATACCCTTGCGCCGGATCGGCGCAGCCTTGCAGCCGCCACAGAGATCGCTGCGGAAGCGGACTGGGTGGTGCTGGGCGTTGCGGTGCAGCAGGGCGGCTCGGTGCAGAAGGGTCAGCCGGTGGCAACGGTCTGCACTGCCGGGGACTATCGCCTGCTCATCCATGTGGAGGAGGGCGATGTGGGGCGCTTCGCTCCCGGTGCCCCCATGACCGTAACCTTTGAGGAACTGGAACTGCCGCCTGTCGCCGCCACGGTGGAGCAGATCGGCGCGTTGGGCTCCGGCAGCGAGGTGAGCCTGTATCCGGTCTATCTGAGCTTCGAAGCCCCCGAGGGCGTGCTGCTGGGCATGCATGCCACGGTGGAGGGCGCAGCTCCGCAGACGGATGCACAGTAATTTGCTTTGATACGCATCCCTTCCGCCGCCCGTAGACGCTTTCTGCGGGCGGCGGATCATCCTTTTGGCGCAAGGGTTTCCGATCAAAAGACGCGAAAATGAAAAAACTTTTGAAAAACCTCTTGCATTTTTTTCGAACTATGCTATAATAATCAAGCTGCTTGATGAAAGCAGTATGTGGCCTCGTAGCTCAGCTGGATAGAGTGTTTGACTACGAATCAAAAGGTCGTGGGTTCGAATCCCGCCGGGGTCACCAAGAAAACCCTTGCAGTATAAAAGCTGCAAGGGTTTTTGCTTACGCTATCATCAACCACGAAGGCTCCCTAGGCGTTTCAGGCCCGCAGGTGGGGAGTGAAACGAGCAGAGGGCACGGCATAGCCTCCCTTGTGTAAGGGGAGGTAGGCGCACAGCGCCCACCCACAGCCTCCCCTGTGTAAGGGGAGGTGGCGCGTAGCGCCGGAGGGGTTGTACGCCCCGCGGGAGCCAACCCGCAGTTCCGCTGCGAGCAACAGGGTGGGGCTCCGCGCCCCACACCTGCGGTTACTCTTTTGACGCAAAAGAGTAACCAGAAAACAGCGACACGTTCGCTTTGGTCAAATCCAATGAAAGCCCTTTTTCGTGGCGGCGGTCGCAATCAGCGGTTCATCCGCAGAGGCAGGTCTCACTCCGTGCCTGTCGGATTACGCAGTGCTCCCTTCATCCG
>JAZQHO010000204.1:0-12386 GCA_045540635.1 Candidatus Limiplasma sp. | reverse complement strand
TCCTAAGACCGCTTGGCCTCCGACTTCTCTGGAAAACCATTGCCACCTCCCGCTCGCGGGGGCCCCACTGGTTGGCAAGCTCGCCGTCGATCAGGAACTCGCCCTTGCTGATATCCTCCAGACCGGCGATCATGCGCAGCGTGGTGGACTTGCCGCAGCCGGAGGGGCCAACAAAGACGATAAACTCGCCCCGCTCCGCCTCCAGATTAAAGTCATGCACAGCGTGGAAACCGTTGGGGTAGATCTTGTTGATGTTTTTGAGCGTGAGATAAGCCATGTAAGTACGCTCCTTTACTTGGAATGAAGTGTATGGACGTTCGTCCGTTGGGCATGGACAAAACCGACATAGTTTGGTACAATGATGTCGAACCATTGCAAGGGGGCAATACGATGAACGACATCATCTTTGCCGGTAAGCATTTTCTGACTTATGTGGTCAGCCGGCATCAGCATAAGGGCTGGGAGCTGGTCTACTGCACCAGCGATAACGGGCGCTTCCTGTTCAAAGAGCAGGAGCTTTGCTACAGCGAGGGCGATATTGTGGTCATCCCACCGGATACGCCCCATGAGAACATCAGCGAGAGCGGCTTTACCAACATCCATCTCCATGTGGATGATGCAACGCTTGCCTTCCGCACGCCAACGCTCATCCGGGACGATGCCAACCAGTCCATTCTGCATCTGTTCTCCGATGCGTATTTCATCTACTGCGGCGACCCGGAGCGCAAGGATATGCTCCTTTCGGCCTACGGCAACCTGATCGTGCGGTATATGACCGCCTACCAGTCTGCCGTGCATCCCCAGAACCGCATCGTGGAGGATATCGAGCAGAGCATCGTGCAGAACTACGCCAACGCCAACTACGAGCTGGACGAGCTGCTGCGGGGCATGCCCT
Organism: Candidatus Limiplasma sp.; assembly: GCA_045540635.1. Taxonomy (GTDB): domain Bacteria; phylum Bacillota; class Clostridia; order Christensenellales; family Aristaeellaceae; genus Limiplasma. The sequence continues at coordinate 11,491 of JAZQHO010000204.1, read as the reverse complement.
ACTCCTACGACTACCTTTGCAAGCTGTTCCGCAAGGAGGTGGGCATGACGCCTAACCGCTACCTTGCCAACATCCGCATGCAAACGGCTGCCGAAATGCTCTCCTCCGGGCACAACGAGGGCAGCATCACCGACATCGCACATCTGTGCGGATTCCGGGATCCGCTGTATTTCTCCCGCATGTTCAAGAAGAAATACAATGTATCGCCCAAGGAGTACTATCGCCAGCGCCTTGCCGAAAGGCAGGGCCAGCAGGAAAGCTGACCAAAAAACCTTCCACCGTCCGGCACAGCGCCGGGCGGTTTTCTTTACCGGGCTTTTGCCTCCCGGAAGATCTTCCCAAGGGTCTGCTTGCAGAAGATGAAGAACTGATCCGTAGCTGTGGCAAAGAGGCCGAACAGGAACGGCTCCACGCCCAGGAACAGCGGCTCGCTGCCGCTGCTCACCGCCGCCAGCCCCATGTTGATAAGGCTGTAGAGCGTAACCACCACAAACAGGATGGGAACAGCGTAGAGCAGGTTCAGAAAGAAGCCGGTGGCACCGTCCCGTGTCACCATCATCCAGCGGCCACTGCCGCCGGGCAGCTTCTCGGTAAACCGCAGAAAGTGCTTGATGAGCAGGTCTGTTACCATACCCATGATGACGGCTGCCACAAAGTAGAGATCCAGCTGGTCGGCCACATACAGCCCCAGCCCCCAGAAAACGAAGAAGCAGATGGCACCGTAGAACCAGAATTTGATGAGTACCACCTTCAGCCATTCCGGCAGGCGGAAACGGCTGGTTTTGCCTGAGCGGTACTTTTCCAGCTCCTCTTTGGAATACTTGGGGGTGTTCTCGGTGGTGGCGTTTACCAGATCCTCCACCGCCTGCGTGTGCAGCTGATAGTAGGGGCTGGCCTGATCCTGGGCGTGCTGCTCAGCCTTGGGCTGTGCGGGGGTCTTTTTCATGGATCAATCCTCTTGAGAGAGATGCAGACTGTTCATCTGGCTGCCTTCCTCCACGGGCAGGGAGGTGTCGATCTTCTTGAGCAGCTTGCGCAGCACAGGCACCAGCAGGGTCAGCACGACGCCCACCACCAGAATGATGCGGTGCACGTTCAGCATCTGCAAAGCCTGCAGGATGTAGGGGTTTTCCACCGTGCTGATGGGGCTTGCCTCACGGGTGATGGCACGGTTGATGCAGCCCATATAGTAGCTGTCGCAGAAGATGAGACCGACCACCATTACAAGCATCAGCACCAGCATGGGCAGGTTGGTCTTTTTGCGGTGGGGGTAGGAATTCAGGAAGCACACAAAGCTCAGCATGCTGAACAGCATGGTGCAGAAGCCGCTCAGACCCATGCCTTGGGATTGGATCTTGGCGGTGGTATCGGATACATGGGTCAGGTTGAGGGAGTAGTAGAGAAAAGCCACCGCCAGCACCAGCATGGGGATGGTCTGAGGCTTGCGCTTCAGGGAGACGATGGTCTTGCGGAACATTTCCTTCAGCCCGCCCTTGGTTTTACGTTTCATAGTCCATCCTCCTTTCAGCGGATCGCGTTGGTGGTTTCCTTATCGAAGAAGTGACGGCGCACAAAGGACACCTTCACATGATCGCCGCGCTTATAGTCGCACCAGCCGCGCAGCTTGCAGGTGATGGTCTGCCCATCACCGCCCAGATAGCCGTGCACCAGCGTGTTCATGCCCAGATTCTCGTTGGAGAATACGTTCACATCCACGTCGCTGCCCTCTTCAATGTTTTCGGGGCGCACACCCAGCACGATGGTCTTGCCTTCGTAGGCAGCCAGCAGCTGCTTTTCGTCTTGGTTCAGGCTGAGGGTGAAATAGGGGCTCTTCAGCGTACCGCCTTCTACCGTCACATCGAAGAAATTCATGGGCGGCAGGCCGATAAAGCTGGCAACAAACAGGTTGTTGGGCGTATCGTAGAGCTCCAGCGGCGTACCGATCTGCTGCACATGGCCCATGCTCATGCATACGATGCGGTCGGCAAGGGTCAAAGCCTCGGTCTGGTCGTGGGTAACATAAAGCATAGTGGCGTGCATCCGCTTGTGCAGCAGCAGGATCTCGCGCCGGGTGGCACCGCGCAGCTTGGCATCCAGATTGCTCAGCGGTTCGTCAAACAGGAATACCTTGGGGCTGCGCACAATGGCGCGGCCCATGGCAACACGCTGCCGCTGACCGCCGGAAAGCTGCTTGGGCTTCTTGTTCAGCTGGTCGGTAAGGCCAAGGATCTCGGCGGCAGCAAGCACCTTTTTGTGGATCACATTGGGGTCTTCCTTACGCAGCGTCAGGGAGAAGGCCATGTTTTCATACACGGTCATATGGGCGTAGAGGGCGTAGTTCTGGAATACCATTGCCATATCGCGATCCTTGGCAGGTGCGGCAGTGATATCCTCCCCGTCCAGAAGAAGGCGGCCTGCGCTGATGTCCTCCAAACCTGCGATCATGCGCAGCGTGGTGGACTTGCCGCAGCCGGAAGGACCAACCAGAACGATAAACTCGCCGTCCTTCACTTCCAGATTAAAGTCGTACACAGCCTGTACGTTGTTATCGTAGATCTTGTCCAGATGCTGTAAGCTGATGTTTGCCATGGGGCATCTCCTTTACGCGGCCTTTTCGCTCAGGGAAGCCTTGTAGGCTTCCAGCGTGCGGCTCCGTTTGATACCGGCGAGACCGGCAATGAGGCAGCAGATGGCGGACAGCACGAGCATGACCACCACATAGATGAACTGGGGCGTCTGCATAACGGGCAGCACCTCGCTCTTGATCTTTACCGTGGCGTTGAGCGCCTGCATGGGCAGAATGAAGATCCGCACCACTTGCCCCACCGCCAGCCCTAGCAGCAGCCAGGAATAGCGGGTGTGGTAGTTCTTCACGCCTTCGGAGGCAAGGAACGCCATCAGCATGAACAGCAGGTTGTACACAATGGAGGCACCGATGAGGATGGCATAGTACCAGCTGCCCACGTCGGATGAATAGATGCTTACGAAGTACAGCACGTCAAAGATGATGGCGAGCAGCGCAAGCCGGGAGGAAAGGGTGTTTTTGGTGTAGCGCATGCGATCCAGCTGGATCTGCTTTTGCTCTTCGGCAGTCATGGTGATCATCTGGCTCATGCGGATACCTTCTTTCCTTCTTCGATCAGGCGCTTTTCTGCGCCCATCAGGGAGAATTTCCAAATCAGGTTGGCAACCAGCAGAACGGCCACCAGCAGCACCAGTGCACACACGGCATAGTGAGCATCGAACCAAAAGGTTGAGTCGATGTAGGGCTTCTTCATCATCTTGGCGAACATCTCCAGCGATTTGAAGTCCACCTTGAGGAATTCGGCCTTCCAAAGCTCGCTCTGGCCGTGCGCCCACACGGAAATGCCGATGCCTGCCGCAGCCCATGCCACAGAGGCAACGATGTTGCCCGCATAATAGCGGCGGCGGCTGTGGGTGCTGGTAAGGAACAGCCCGCAGCTGAGCAGGATCATCACGATGGATGCACTCAGCAGCTGCTTGTTGTAGGGCTGCATGTGGTAGTAGATCTGCGAGCCCGGCACGTAGGTGTTATCGATGTTGTTGGGATCCATCATCGCCGGGTACAGGCTGTCATACAGGTCGGTCATCAGTCCGAGGGCATAGAGAAAGACGATCGCGCTGACCGCGATGGCGGCAAAGCAGAGAATTTTCTGCCAGGTCAATTGTTTGCGGTACATAATGACCCTCCCATAAGCAATTGCATTTCGCATGCAAGAAATTCATATCAGCCATGAATGTAAGATCAGGCTTCCATCAGCCTCCCGCAGCTGGGTGGGGGAGACTGATTGAAACCCGGGACGGGAGCCGAAGCTCCCGTCCCGAGAGAGACGATGGGGAAAAATTACTTGGTCAGGGAGTTGTAGTACTCCACCAGACGGGTCCAGGCAGCCTGCTTCAGGAACAGGTACTGGGCGCCGCCCATGGTGTCGGCCACGTAAGCAGCGGATTCGTCGGCGCTGCCCATGCCCTCAACGGCGTAACCGTTCACGATCTGGTCGATGAACAGGTTCTGGCCGCCCTTGGCCTCGTTGTACTTGGTGGACAGATCAGCCAGTTCGTTGATCATGCCGTTTTCAACGGTGGTGTTGGGCAGCACGGTGGGCACGGAGGTGTACCAGAGGTTCTCGGTCAGAGCCAGCTCGGGGTGCTTGATGGTGCCCAGACCGATGGCGTTGGAAATGTAGCCGGCGCCTTCCTTACCCACGGCGTGAGTGCACTGGTACTCGAAAGCCTGGCTCTTGGCAAAGCTCAGAGTGGAGCCCAGGTACTGACGGGCGTAGTTGGTGTAGTTACCGGAAGCCTTAGCCCACAGCTCTTCAAAGGTGGCATCGGCGATCACGGGCATTTCCTGACCGTTGAAGTTGAAGGTAACGTAGGAGCCGTCGTCATTGGTCTTGATGAAGGCATCGGGGCCGTAGCTCATCAGGATCATGCCTTCGGGGCTGTAAGCGTAGTCGATCAGCTTCAGGGCAGCGTTCAGCTTGTCGGCATTGCCTTCAACACCGGCAACGGAGATGCCCCAGCCGTCAACCTTCACGGAGCGCCAGCTCTCGGTAAAGCGCATGAACACGCCATCCTCGGAGGAGCCGTCGAACCACTTGGCAACGGGAACCATCACGGCCATGTACTTCTCGCCTTCCTGCAGGGCGGTCTCGTTGTACACGGTCTGGGTCTGGTTGTAGTCATAGTGCATGAAGCCAAGGTCATTCTGCAGGTAGGTCTTGGTGGATTCCTCAGCGGTCTCCAGGAAAGCCTTGGAGATGAGGCCTTCCTGAGCCATGGCGTTCAGGCGCTCCATGGCGGCGTAGGCATCAGCTTCCTGACGGGCATCACGCAGCATGCCGGTGGAGTCGATCCACAGAGAATCCTGACGGGATTCCAGACCGCGCACGCCGAACAGCACGCCGGCAAAGCGCTTCATGTCAACGCGGCGCTGGTTGTTGTTATCTTCGCGGCTAAACAGGCCCTGCACAGACTCGGTGCCATTGAGGGTCTGGGGGTTAGCGACCACGCAGCGCAGCAGGGCGACCAGCTCGTCAGCATCCCAGGCAGCGTTCTGACCGATGAACAGGTTGGAACGGGTGGTGCCGTAGTAGCCGTTGTAAGCGGTGTCGATGTAGGTACGGAGCATGTTGACGGCGGCAACGCCATCCAGATCGGCAGCGGCGTTCATGGTAGCCACGATGTTGCCGGCGGCATCATAGTTCTTAGTCACCTTTTCGGTGGCGGTGCCGTCCAGGGTCACAACGTCCACTTCCACGGTGCCGGTGGTGGGCATGTAGGGGGTGTACACGGCAGCAGCCAGCTTGTTGGAAGCTTCAGCGGTGAATTCGCCTTCGCCGTCCAGCAGCTTCTGCACCCAGTCGGTACGCATCAGGGGCATACGCTCGATGTCGTTAACGCCATCAAAGTAGGGGCTGAAGTAGATAGCGCCGGTGGTGGTGTTACCGGTGATGGACAGACGAACGATGGGGTTCTGTTCCAGATAAGCCTTGAAGTTGGGCATCTTGTCCAGATGCTCGGCAATGTTCACGATGCTGCCGGCCTCGCCGTACTCAGACAGCTTGGAGGCGGTACCACTGACCATGTCAACCTCGTTGAGGCGCTCTTTCCAGAAATCGAATTCCTTGGTAGCGCTGTTGCCCTGGTACTGGTTCTCGAACACGACCTTCAGGGTGTTCTGAACTTCCACCCAGGTGGGCTTCAGGTCGCCGGTGTGGTAGGTAACACCGTCGGCCAGGGTAACGCCTTCGCCAGCAACTTCTGCGTCGAAGAACATGCCGGTCATGGCACTGTTGTAGCCGGTGGCCATGCGCAGCACGGTGCCCTCGGCGTAGGTCAGCTCAGCCGTTTCGGCCATAGCGGTGCTGAACAGCATGGTCACGATCAGGGCCAGAGCCATCAGCAAAGAGACAGTACGCTTCATAATAAGTTCCCTCCTGTTTTTTATGTTTACCGGGTATCCCTCCCGGAAAACTACTGGTTTGGTTACTCCTTCACGCCGCCGACGTTGACGCCCTTGGCAAAGTACTTCTGAATGAAGGGGTAAATAACGAGAATGGGTACGATGGAGCACACGATCAGGGCATAGATCACGGAGTCGGAAGAGTAGACCGCGTTCCAGCCCGCCATGGCTTCGGGGTCGGTGTAGTACTCCAGCTTGAGGCGGATGAACACCTGTAGGGGATGCTCGTTGGAGTTGGAGATCATCTGCCTTGCCCAGAAGTAGCCGTTCCAGCGGGAGATGGCGAAGAACAGCGCCACAGTCGCGATGGTGGACTTGCTCATGGGGATGTACACCTTGCTGAGCACCTGGAACTCGGTAGCACCGTCTACCACAGCGGCTTCCTCGATCTCGCTGGGCACGCCCTCGAAGGCGTTGCGCAGCAGGATGATGTTCATAGCGGCCATACCCATGGCAATGACCACCAGCCACTTGTCATCGGTAATACCGGCGGCGTTGAACACAGCCTTGGTATCCAGATAGTTCAGGTACTGGGGCACGATGCCGGCAGAGAACCACATGGTGAAAACCAGAAAGAAGTTGAAGAACCGGCGGAACAAAAGCCGCTTCTTGGAAAGGGCGTATGCACCCAGAATGGCCACGAACAGCGCCCAAACGGTGCCGTAAAAAGTAAGGAACAGGGTGTTGGAGTAGGAATTCCAGAACATGTTGTCGTTAAACATCTGGGCAAAGGCCTCGAACTGGATATCCTTGGGGAAGAGCACCACCTTGCCGTAGTCCACCGCGTCTGCGCCGCTGATGGAGGCGGATACCGCATACACGAAGGGGTAGAGGCAGGCAAGGGAGAACACGCACAGCAGCGTGTAGCTGATAACCTTGAAGATCAACTCAGATGTTTCAAGCTTTCTTTTCATAAGTCTCTCCTCTTAGTACAGCGAAGTATCAGATGCCTTGCGGGCAATGGTATTTGCACTGATGACCAGCATCATGCCGATCACGTTGTTCATCATTTCGGCAGCGGCGGCGATGCCCTTCTGGGTACCCTCCAGACCGTAGCGCTGAGCGAAGGTGGATACCACGTCCGCAGTCATGTAGGTGTTGGTGTTGTAGAGCAGCAGCACCTTTTCGTAGCCAACGTTCAGCAGCGAGCCGATACGGGTGATGAGCATGATGACGATGGTGGAAAGGATGCTGGGCAGCACCACATAGCGCATCTGGCTCATCTTGCCGGCACCGTCGATCTGGGCGGCCTCATAGCTGGTGGGGGAGATGGCGATGATGGCTGCAAAGTAAACGATGCTGTCGTAGCCTGCGCCCTCCCACACGCCGGAGATCTGATAGATGGCGCGGAAGAAGGCCGGATTGTTGAGCAGACCCTTTGTTGCCACCTCTTCGGAGATCAACCCCAGCGAGCTGAGCGCCTGACTGATGATGCCCATGCTGGAGGTGAGGGAGCCCTGCTTTACCAGCATGGTGACAAGAGAAGTCATAACAACGGTGGACATGAACTTGGGCAGGTAGGTGAGCACCTGACAGGTGCTGCGCACGATGTTGGAGCGGATCTCGTTAAAGAACAACGCCAGCAGGATCGGCATGGGGAAGCCGAAGCACAGACCGTAGAAGCTGAGCAGGAAGGTGTTGCGCAGCGCACGCCAGAACTCGGTGGACATGCTGTCGGATGCGCCGCCCACCAGCAGACGCTTAAAGTAGCTGAAGCCGCTGAAGAACTGCTCGGCTACCGGCTTTACCTCGTCCGGCACCTTGAAGCAGCCCAGCAGCTCGTACATGGGCAGGTAGCGCCAGAACAGGAATACCAGCAGCATGGGCACCAGCATCAGGTACAGCCGCCAGTCTTTGAGAACGGTAAGCCCGATGTGCCGCCAGTTGTGTTTTTCCACATCGTCTCTTACGGCCTGTTCAGGATTTTCGCGATATACTTTGGCTTGCTCGTCCCAAACGAGAAAGTCCGCTGCCTTCGCACTCATGGGTTCATCCTCCTAGCCTCTTTTTCTTGTTCCTCCTGGATGCGCCGGAGGTAATCCTTCTGGTCCTCCAGAATGCCGTCCAGTTTCCTGCTGATCCAGACAAGGAGAACAGCAAAGATAACGGAAAGAACATCGGTGGTAACAAAACCCGCACAGGTGGCAGGCGGGTAGCCCAACATAAGCGCCACCAGCAGGCGGCCCAGCTGCATCAGCAGGGTGCAGAGGGCGGCGTAGCCCATGGCCAGTAAAACGCTTTCATGCAGCCTGCGCCAGTTCCATCTGCTGCGGAGCAGGAGCAGCAGCATGGCAGCCATGTTGCCGAGGCAGTACACCAGATACTGTGCCGGTGCTGCCGAAGAAGCAAGGCAGAAAACAAAAGCGCCCAGCCCAGCGGGAATTGCGGCAAATGCTCCCCAGCGAACCATTACGATGGCAGTGACCGCTGGTGTAAGCGATAACGTATACGGCTCTCCCGGAAACCAGCGGGTAGCGCCGAGGGTGATCAGCGTTTCGCAGAGGCAGAGCAGTGCGGTAAAGAAGAATACGTCCATCGCCCGGTATTGCCGAAAAGTGATTTGTTGCTTCATTTCTCAGCCTCCCGACCGGAGTTGTGGATGGGATGCGCCTCCTTGTGGAGCCGACTTTCCCTGCCTTCCGAAAATGAAAAGTACTTTTTGGGAAGTCTTACAATAGTATTGTACATATGTTTTCCCGTCGCGTACATAACCAAAATCAGTTGCTTTATGTACAATTTCGACTTTTGGAGAGACGGAAAAGCACCTGCCGTTTTCTAAAACCGTTATAAATCAACGTTTTCAGAACAACTCTTATGGAGAATCCAGTCTGTAAGCGCTTTCTGATACATACAAGGGAAAAACAGTGGCATAACTCGCGCGCAAGGAGCGTCAAAGGGCGGATCTGCTTGGTTTGTGGTCGGAAGTGCATGTTATCCATCTGTTTTTTTCATTATAACAGAAAAAAACGGGTTTGTCATCCGCCGGATATTGGGTGCTTTCAAAAAACAAAACCGCCGGTTTTTCTTACAAACAGGCGGTTTCTTGCTTTTTACGGTGTCAGATTGATCGAAATCTTGTAAGCTTTTTCGATTTCTTCCCGGTAGATGGCAGTCAGCTCGTCCCAGTGGGCAAGAGCGGTCATGGCGATCTGCGGGTCGTACATGGTACCGATGTTTTTTTCAATCTCGGTGCGGCACACATCCATGGGCAGCGCTTTGCGATAGGCGCGGGCAGATGCCATGGCATCAATGGAGTCGCATACAGCGATGATCCGTGCTCCCAGCGGGATAAAATCCAGCTCAGCATTGTTGGGGTAGCCCTTGCCGTCGTACCGCTCATGGTGGTTGAGAATGATTTGACCGATCTCCTCAAACCCTGCAGCTTGGCACAGGATCTCTGCGCCGATCTTGGTATGATCCTTCATGACGGCCCACTCCTGATCGTCCAGCCGTTCGGGCTTGCGCAAAACAGCATCCGGGATGCCGATCTTGCCGATATCGTGCAGGTGTGCGGCGATGTGGATGGTCTGTGTCTGCTCCTTGCTGAGCCCCAGATAGCGGCAGAGCATACAGGCCATGTCGCTTACCCGGCGTGAGTGGTTGCCGGTGTAAGGGTCGCGGGCATCCAGAGCATTGGCGATGCATTCCACCAGCGTATGGGATTCGTAGCTTTCTTCGCAATGGCAGTGTTCCATGGCAGCCTCCGGTCTCATCAGAAATGGTACGCAATGATCGTACCATTTCTCGGATGAGGAAACAAGGAAAGGAAGATTAAGATTTCCTGCAAATATCCAGATAGTGGTTGGTGATGCCGGTCATATCCGCCCGCTCGCAGATCTGGAAATGGTACTGCAGGTAGTACCTGTATACTTCATCGCTCATGCTTTCGATGGCATCCTTCATGTAATGGGTCATCATATCGGTGCCGATCAGCTGCAGGCGGCGGGCAGGCAGACCCGCCATCAGCGCATCGATCTCGCAGTGTCGGTGCATCACAAAGCGATCCTCCGGGTTGGAGCTGCATTTGAAGGTCTCCTTGTCGATCAGCGGGGCGAAATGGGGATCCGTGATGCCACCTTGCATAAAGCAGAAGCGGAGAACCGTGGCTTCGTTGTTGCAGTAAGCGGTCATCAGCAGCCCTCCGCTTTTGGTAACGCGCAGTGCTTCGGTAAGGGCGCTGCGCTGTTCGGCTGTGGTAAAGAGATGGTACATGGGCACCAGCAGCAGTGTGATGTCGTAGGTCTCATCGGGAATATGGGAGAGATCCACTGCATTGCCCTGCCGGATGGTGATTTCCTCCCCGGGCTGTGTGTTCCGGCGGAATATCTCAATATTGCACTCCAGCAGCTCGATGGCATCCACCCTATAGCCCATCCGTGCCAGCGCATGGCTGTAGCGCCCTGTGCCTGCGCCGACTTCCAGAATGCGCATGCCGGGCTCAAGGTATTTCTCAAGGTAGCGCATAGTGGTCAGGTATTCGACCTGTCCGCAGCGGCCCAGCAGGCGGCTGTCCTCATCGTAGTTTTCATAGAATTGCTTCAGGTGCTCGGTGGCGTTCATGGTTCTTTCCTCCTTCTGTATTTGGATAAACAAAAAAGCAGTGCGGGCGTATGCCAAAGAAGGCAAGCCTGCACTGCTTTTACCCCGTCTGCATCGGGGAAGATCTGTCACCCCGGATACGGGTACCGCAATGAAAGCCTGCCTAAGCGCCAATACCAGTTGTACGCAGCATTGGTATACAGGGTGTAAGCCTTCATACGGGTACCTCCTTTCGGGATAATGGGGTGATTGTAGCATGGCACCGGTTTCCTGTCAAGCAAAAACGGAGGATACCCGTGTGACCGGGTATCCTCCGCGGGGTTTACACAGCAGCCTCAGGACTGCATCGCCTTACTTGGCGATGGTGCAGTTCATGAAGTACTTGTAGCCCAGGGGGTTGGAGTAGAAGCCCTGCACGGAGTCATCCAGCATGTAGATGTCGGTGTAGAAGTACAGAGGCACGATGCAGCCGGTAGCCATCAGCATATCCTCAGCGATGTGCATCATGGCGTAGCGGTTGGTGTTGTCGGTGCAGCTCTTGATGGTGCTGATCAGCACATCGTAGGTCTCGGCCCAGGTGCCGTTCTCAACCTTGATGTCGTAACCGAGAGCGGTCAGATCCAGGTTGTACATGGCCAGCTCGGTGTGAGCGCCCTTGCCGTACTGCACGTCGTTGTTGCCGGAGAAGGAGGTCCACATATCCAGGAAGCAGATGGGATCGTTGTAGTCAGCCAGCCAGCCGTTGCGGGCGATGGAGTATTCGCCGTTCTTACGGGTGTTCAGGAAGGTGTTCCACTCCTGGTTGACCAGCGTCATGTTGATGCCCACAGCGGCGAAAGCGCTCTGCAGGTACTCACCGATGGCCTTGTGGCCTTCGGAGGTGTTGTACAGGTACTCCATGGAGGGGAAGTTGGTGAACATGCCGTTCTCGTCAACGGTGTAGTACTTCTCCAGCACGGCCAG